>JAISYO010000183.1 GCA_031269865.1 Dysgonamonadaceae bacterium
ATGGACCAGTACCCCTACCGCGAGGACGCCACCGACGCCATTGCCGAAAGCATCCACTGGGTGCGGGCGTTCGAGCAAATTGTGGAAGAAAACATGTCCGAAATCGACGCGCTGGTAAAACAAAACGATGCGGTGGCTACGTCGCGCTTCATGCGGAAAGTATTGTTCGGAAAATGATGGATGCAGGAAACTATATAAAAAATTTATTTGTATTTCTGTTTGTATTTCACATTTTATGCTGTGGAGAGTTGACGAGTTGTCCAAATCCTGCCGGTGTTGATCCTGCGCTCACTGCCAAATACAACAGTTTCAACATAGTGGGAGTGGACCATTTCGGACGCAGTTTCGGCACGGTTTCTGCCTTCAAAAAAGGCAGGCAAGTGGGGATGTTTTTCTGGCCCTGGATTGGTCAGCCCTACGCTTCGGGTATCTATGACACCACCAAAATTGCGGCGCTGCCCAACGGCATAAAAATCCTTACCCATTTCGATCATCTTGATCCGAAGATCAGTCCGAACGGTCAGGCGCACTATTGGGGTGAGCCGCTTTGGGGGTACTACAATTCCGACGACGAATGGGTGATTCGCAAGCAAATGCAAATGATTACCATGGCAGGCGTGGACTTTATCTTTTTCGATACCACTAACGCGCTTATCTATTCCAACGTGTTTTTGAAAGTGTGCGCGGTGATTGACGAAATGTTGAAAAACGGATGGAATCCACCGAAAGTGGTATTTTATACCCATTCCTGTTCGTTCCAGACCGTAAGAGAATTGTATGCCACGCTGTACCAGCCCAACCGTTACCCTGACACGTGGTACCGTATAGACGGTAAACCGGCGATCATCGCTTATACCGATGCGGCAGACGACTTGCGGGAAGCGGCATCACGCAATGACAACACTTACAAACCGGGTACGCTCTCAGCGGAAATCCTTGACTTCTTCCATTTCTTGAAACCGCAGTGGCCTTTCGATCCCGTGTATCCCGACGGTTTCCCCTGGGTGGAATGGAGTTTTCCTCAACCCCTGCATACGCAGTCGCAGGTGATGAATGTGACGGTGGCAAGCCATCCGACGGTGCCGATGTCATTCTCGCTAACCCGCGAGAACTGGATAAATTGGGGAAGGGGCTGGAATGTAACCACGAGGCAGAATGTTGCCGCCGACGTGGACAAGGGAACTTTCTTTCAGTCACAGTGGGATCAGGCGATAAGCGCTGATCCGCCCATGATCTCCGTCGGCGGATGGAATGAATGGATTGCGTACAAACAGCCTTACGATGGCGAATACATGCTGTGCGACGCTGCAAACAGGGAATATTCGCGCGACATTGAGCCGATGAACGGAGGCTATCAGGATGCGTTCTATCTTCAACTGATTCGCAATATCCGCCGCTACAAGGGTATAAATGAGCCGGCAGAACAGAATGAAGCCAAAACCATCGACCTGTCGGGCGACCTGTCGCAATGGGACGGTGTGAAATACGTCGTCCGCAATCCGGACGAGAAATTCATGGCACGCGACACTTTCGGCGGTTCCCAAACGGTGCGTTATATACAAGCGGCGCCCGAAAACAAGTTGCAGGAAATCAGGGTATCGTATGATACGCAAAACATTTATTTCTACCTGAAGGGAAAGGATAAATTCAGCGATTACGATGGCAGTGAAAACTGGCTGAATCTGTTCATCGGAACCGGCGCACCTTCTGCCAAAGGATGGGAAAGCTACGAATATGTTGTGGGTCGGAAAATAGACAGCGATAAAGCCTCCGCAGGTAAATTCTCCGGCGGATTTACGACAAGCGATGCGGGTTGGGCTAAAATTGTCCGTGAAAACGACGTGATACTCCTGTCTGTTCCGCGGTTGGCGGTCGGCTTGAGCAATGCAAACAAGTTCTATTTCAAAGTGGCTATGGACGTGGCAAATCCTTCCGATATCATGGATTATTACAAATCGGGAAGTGCCATGCCAATGGGACGGTTGAGTTATTTGTATGAATTTGAGTAAAATAAAACAAAGTATGACAAGTAATATGAAAAGGTTGATCATCAGATTTTCGTGGATTTTGCTGCTGGCGTTGAAGGCACATGCGTTGCCCGCGGCTGCCGGCGTGCAGGTCGCAGAGTTAAAATGCGGTTATGCCGTCAATCCGCTGGGTATTGACGATGCGCATCCGTTGCTGAGTTGGCATCTCCTGTCCGACCGGCGCGGTACGCTGCAACAGGCATACCAGATATTGGTGGCTACGTCACCTGAAAAATTGACGGAAGATGCAGCCGACGCATGGAATAGCGGGTTTGTAATTTCAACACAATCGGCAGGGATAAAGTATGACGGAGGGGAATTACAGAGCCGTCAGCGTTATTACTGGAAAGTTCGGATTCGTACCGATGGCGGGACTGCAAGCGGCTGGTCAGCGCCGGCATGGTTTGAAACGGCGCTGCTGCATCCGTCCGACTGGCAGGGCGAATGGATTACCTACGCCGCCGGAATGCCCGGACGAGTACTGTATTTCAAAACGATATGGAACAAAGACAAGCCGATTAAACAAGCCCGTATGTACATCGCGGGACTTGGCTTCTACGAACTGCACATCAACGGAAAAAAAGTGGGCGAAAATGTCCTTGATCCTGCGCAAAGCACTTATAGCAAACGCATTTATTATGCGACTTACGACGTAACAGATCGGCTCACTGAGGAATCCAATGTTATCGTAGCAACCGTCGCGCCTGGTTGGTACGGAGTGCCGTCGCTGCTGGCGCAGATGGAAATTGTGGACACCGACGGCAACCGTCAGACACTCAATTCCGACTGGTTCCGGCACGTTATCCCCGGTCCCACGCTCTATTCTACCGTGTTCGATGGCGAAAGTTACGATGCAAGGCTTGAAAGCCCCAAAATCAACGGGCTTGAAATCGCCCCGATGATGGATAAGGATTGGGCATGGGCATACAATACAGCCGATCCCGGCAACCGCATGGAAACTACAAAAGCCGATCCGATACAGATTATGGACACCATTGTCCCTGCTACCATTAAGGAACTTAAAACGGGTGTGTACGTCATCGACGCGGGGCGCAACCTCGCCGGATGGGCTGAAATCAAAGTGAAAGGCAAAGAAGGAACAAAAATATCCCTGAAATTTTCCGAAACGCTTTACGCCGACGGAACCGTCAATCAAGAGAATCTGAGAAACGCCAAGGTTACAGACACATACATTCTTAGTGGAAAAGACACAATGGAAATATGGCATCCGGCGTTCACTTATCACGGCTTCCGGTATGTGCAAATTGAAGGTTTCCCCTATAAACCCGCCGTGGGGGATATTACTATCCAAACGGTACGTTCTTCGATGCCTATAACGGGAAAATTCAATTGTAGCAACAAGTTATTGAACGATATTCATCGTATGGTTGTCAATACTGAGGCGAGCAACCTGCACAGCGTGCCGACCGACTGCCCTCAGCGCGACGAGCGTATGGGTTGGCTGAACGACTTGACAGTGCGTATCGAACAGGCGATATACAATTTCGATATGTCGCGTTTCTACCCGAAGTTCATTGCCGACGTGAGCGATACGCAAGATGAGCAGGGACGTATTACCTGCGTGGCACCCTTCCGGTTTGGAATGCGCCCTGCCGATCCCGTTTGTGCAAGTTACCTGCTATTAGCCTACCAAAGTTACAAATTTTATGGCAACGCGCAAGTCATCGCCGATCATTTCAGTGGCATGAAAGCGTGGACTGACTACCTCTATTCCCGCACCCGAAACGGCATTGTCGATTACAGTTACTACGGCGACTGGTGTCCGCCAATAGAATTCGGACTGGACAAAAGTCCAATATCGCGCGACACCCCCGGCAAGATGATTTCTACCGGCTATCTGTACTACTGCGCCAAAATACTGTCGGAAATGGCTGCCGTTATCGGCAAAGATGCCGAGGCTGCAAAATACAGACGACTTTCGGAAGAAATCGCCGTCGCTTTCAATCGCGAATACTGGGACGAAACAACGGGTGGATATGCATCCAATAATCAGGCGTCCAACTCTTTCGCGCTCTATATGGGTTTGGTAAAGCCCGAAAATGTGAAACGGGTAGCCGAAAACATTGCGAAGGACGTTGAAAAACACGACTTCCACCTGACTACCGGCAACCTCTGCACCAAGTACCTGCTCGAAACGCTTACCGAATACGGATACCCCGAAACGGCATATCGCATAGCCACGCAAACCTCCTATCCGAGTTGGGGCTTCATGCTCTCAAAAGGAGCCACAACCCTTTGGGAACGATGGGAATACGCCACCGGTGGGGATATGAACTCACACAACCATCCCATGATGGGATCGGTGGGCTCGTGGTTCTACAAGTACGCCATCGGCATCAACCCCGATTTTGCTTATCCGGGATTTGAGCGGTTTGTTATTAAACCGTATATATTCAATGATTTAACTTTCGTGGAAGGGGAACTCAATACCGTTAAGGGTCTGATAAAAAGTGTGTGGAAAAAACAGGGCGATAAGCTGATGCTCAACGTTTCTGTTCCGGGAAATACAATCGCCGAGCTTTATATTCCCGCCCAAAGCGAAAAATCCATCACGGAAAGCGGACGTAGCGCTCTTAAAGCCAAAGGATTAAAATTCATTCGCATGGACGAAGGATACGCGGTATTTGAGGCTGGTAGCGGAGAATATTCGTTTAGGAATATCATGCCGAATCCTTCGTTACTTGTCCACTGAAAAAAAAGACAGTGTTAATTATAAAGTAAAATTATTTAAAAATGAAAGAGAAAACAAAAGAAATGAGCCGCCGCCAATTTTTGGGCTATTCGGCTCTGGGTTTGGCAGGATTAACCGTTCTGCCGAGTTGGGTTATGGCTAACGGAAAACGCATTCCGCCAAGCGATCGTGTGGTAATGGGCTGGATTGGGCTCGGACAGCAGGGCAATTCCGATTTTTATTCCGCGACAAGATGCCCGGGCGTACAAGTCGTGGCTGGCTGCGACGTGGACATCTTCAAACGCGAGCGTTTCAAACGCCGTGTGGAAGCGTGGCAAAAAAGTCAGAATATGATGCCTCGCTGCGACGTTTATGAGTTTTATGAAGACTTGCTCGATCGCAAAGATATTGATGCAGTGGGGATTGCCACCCCCGATCATTGGCACGCATTTCCAACCATTGATGCTTGCAAAGCCAAAAAAGACGTTTACGTGCAGAAACCCTTGGCTTATACCATTACCGAAGGTTTGGCAATGGTAAAAGCGGTGCGGGAAAACGGCGTTGTGTTGCAAGTGGGCAGCCAACAGCGTTCCGACAAAGAGTTTCAACAGGCGATAGAAATTGTCCGCAGCGGTGGCATTGGGCATATCGACACGATTTTTTCCAAAGTTGGCGATCCCCCGAAACCCTTCGACTTGCCGGAAATGCCGATTCCTCAGGGGCTTAATTGGAACCTTTGGTTGGGCGGGCTGAACGATCCGAAAGTACACTACCACCCCGATCTCTGTCCGCCCATCTCTCTCGAACCGGAAAAAAACGAGGGGCTTTGGGGCGCGTGGCGTTGGTATTGCGAAACGGGCAACGGTTATACCGCCGACTGGGGCGCACATATGTTCGACATTTCGCAAGCCGCCATCGGAATGGACGGTTCCGGTCCTTGCGAATTTATCCCTAAAGGATACAATGGTGCTAAATATCTGACAATGAAGTATCAGAACGGCATCGTGATGACTGAACAAGATTTCCGCAAGGAAGGCGGACAAGGCATCTGCTTCAACGGCGATAAAGGCTGGCTGAAAGTTACGAGGGGCTACATTGAATGTTCCGATCCCAAATTGCTTGCGAAAGAGGAAACGAAAATCGCCGCAGGGGAATATGAGAAAAGTCCCGGACACATGCAGAATTTTATCGACTGCATCCGCTCGCGAAAAAATCCCATCGCCCCGGTTGAATCGGGTTGCAGTACCAACACATTGTGTTGCATCGCCAACATTGCAACGGAACTGAAACGTCCCGTGAAATGGAATCCTGCAACGTTGAGTTTCGGCGACGATACCGAAGCCGCCAACCATAGGCTGTACAAGTATCCGTATAGGAAACCGTATTCATTGTAAAATGAAGTGCTTTTTAAGAAACGGTTTTGAATGACTCAAAACCGTTTCTCAAAATTATTGAAAACCTTTGATGCCGAAAAATAACCCTGAATAAATGAAATCATTATGACGAAAAAAATAGTTTTTACTTTTATCGTCGCGGTGTGTGCGATAAGCCTTATAAGTTGCGACAAAGGCAATTACCGCAAAATTTCTGTGAAAGAGTACCGCGACAAGATGAAGGCTGGCTGGATAGGACAGATTGCCGGCGTCTGCTGGGGCGGTCCGACAGAATTTCGTTGGCAGACACAAATAATCCCTGCCGATCAAATGCCCGTGTGGACACCCGAAATGATTAACGACGCTTTCGGGCAAGACGATCTCTACACCGAGATGACTTTCCTGCGCACGATGGAACAGTACGGACTCGACGTGTCCATCAGGCAGGCAGGCATCGACTTCGCCAACAGCGGTTACCCCCTTTGGCACGCCAACAACGAGGGGCGCAACAACTTGCGCAAGGGCATTGCGCCACCCGATTGCAGCCACCCGAAATTTAATGTTCACGCCGATGATATTGATTATCAGATAGAAGCGGATTTTTCGGGACTGATTGCCCCTTCGATGCCCAATACCGTCATCGCCTTGGGCGACAAGTTCGGACGGCTGATGAATTACGGCGATGGTGTATATGCCGGGGTTTTTGTCGGCGCAATGTACGCCGAGGCTTTCTTTGAAAAAGACGTAGTGAAAATCATCACGACCGCTCTCGAAGCCATACCTGCGGAATCGCAATATGCCGAGATGGTGCGCGATATGTTGCAATGGTACGGCGAACAGCCCGACGATTGGGAAGCGACTTGGCAAAAGGTAGAGGCTAAGTATCACGACAACAAGGATTATCGGCGCGTAACCTGCGATGCCGGCAATTTCAACATCGACGCCAAAATCAACGGTGCGTACATTCTGATGGGCTTGCTCTACGGCAGGGGCGACTTAGATCAGACAATCCTCATCTCAACCCGTTGCGGACAAGATTCCGATTGCAACCCTTCCAACGCCGCAGGGGTGTTGTTCACTACGCTTGGTTTCTCGCAACTGCCCGCCCGATTCAGTGAAAAATTGGACGAGAGCCGCAAGTTCTCGCACACGGAATATAATTTCCCGATGTTGCTTGATGTCTGCGAAAACATTGCGCGTCAGGCTATTGTGAAGGAAGGTGGACGGATAGAAAAAGGTTCCGATGGCGAAGAATACTTCCTAATCCCCGTCCGCAAGCCCGTTTTGTCGCCCGTGATGAAGAGTTGGCAACCCCTGCCCGAAGAAGGCAGTTTGTTTACCGATGAGGAAAAAGCGAAAATAACAATACAATAAATATCTAATTTTTAATAAGTTGTACCCGACACGTATCAGGGGTTTGAAAAATGAAGAAAAATATGTTTTTTTTGGGGGTTGCCCTCATTTTGGTACTGACAGCCGCAGAGTGGATTTCTTGTGGGGACAATGCCCCGAAAGTAATTGAAGTATCTGCTATCGAATTAAACAAGACAAGTATTTCACTCAAAAAAGGGGATAGGCAAACATTGACGGCAACCGTCTTGCCAGATAATGCGACAGCCCCAAGCGTAACTTGGGCAAGCAGCAACGCGACTATCGCAAGCGTAAATAGCGGTGTGGTAACTGCCATAAACGAAGGTACGGTCAGCATTACCGCAACGGCTGGTAAGGAATCCGCCTCTTGCACGGTAACTGTAATACCTGCCACCGCCCCCATTACTCCGACGGTATGGAAAGTGCTTTGGTTAATTTGTCCGACGGTTAGCGCGGACATACGCGGTACGCACTACAACACACAAATGACTACGGATCAAATAGAAATGGTTAAGCAAAAAGCGGCGTGGTATGAAGAATTTTTAGAGAATGCAGCCGATGGATACCTCGATGTTCAGCTGACGATAGATGTCTTGAAAAATCCGGTAACCGATTTTGATTATAGCGATAATGACACGTGGGGGGCGCATATCCCCCTTGCCGACAGGATAAGGCTGAAACCGGAAGAAAATTTCGACTGTCAGATCATCACGGTGGATTACACCGGAATCCCCAAAGTCAATTGGCTGGGTATCACAACGGGACGCACTTCGTGGATCATGTTTTGCAGCAACGGCTGCGCCATGACATACGGCGGTCTCAACCCCGACGCAAGCACCAAGCGTTTCCACACCAATGTGTATGTTCACGAATGGTGCCATCAGATAGAAGGCTATTTCCCCTCCATAAGCTCGTCATTTTCAATGCCTACGCTGCATAACGACCAGAGTGAATATGCCTATACCGATCAAAATACCGGGTTGTCGGGCGAAGAACGCTTGTCGAAATGGTATTACGATTATATCCACGGTTCGGTGGTAAGCTATCCGGGCGCAACCGGAAAAAGCAAAGGCGTACAGCCTTCGTGGTGGCAGTATCCGCCCCTGATGTGGAAAAACAAAGTAAAAGTTTCGCCGGAAAACTACGCCGTGAACGTTACTAACCCATTGGTTTTGACGGTTGAGTGGGAAAAATCCGTGAAATCGACGTGGACAGACGATTTTCACATTGTCATCAAAGACGGCATAACCGACGTTGAAACAGGTTTTTATAGGGTAACGAGCGATATGAGCAACGGCAACAAGAAACTAACGGTTGATTTCAGCAAACCCGTGTATCGAATGTGGGATTGGGTAGATGAAACGGTGCAGTTCCAACCCGGACACCCCTACCGCATCTATTCCTATAGTTTTGATTATGTGTCGAAAGGCACTGGGGTAAACGGCGAAAACGCTTCGTTTGACATTCTGTTTACGATGAAGCCTTAAAATCCTTGTTTATGGCAAACAAAATTGGTGTTTTAAAAATTGCGTTGGCATTGGGGCTGGCGATATGCAGTTCCTGTTCTTCTACGAAAACGTTTTCCGATGAGGAAGGCAGGGTTGCCGTTGGCGCAACTACGTTTTTGAACAGCATCGGGGCGGTTTCTTCGGTGTCGCGGCGTGGCGAGACGATTGAGGGCAGCATCGAATGTGTGAAATACACCGGGTTGCGCTGGTTGCGTTGCGGTTTTGAAGACGATGCGCCGTTGGAAGATTTTTTGAGCTTGCATCGTGAGGTGGGTACGGTATTCAGTTACGGCTTGCTGAGCGGACACTCGGATATTCGGCGTTTGCTCGACGATGCCGAAAAATTGGCGCAAACCGATGCCTTGCTTGCCATAGAAGGCGCAAACGAACCGAACAATTGGGGCATTAGCTATGAGGGCGAAAAAGGTGGCGGTGGCGATTCGTGGTTGCCGATCGCCAAACTGCACCGCGATTTGTATGCCGCCGTCAAAAATAATGCGGTGTTGAAAGATTATCCGGTGTGGGCAACCTGCGAAACGGGGGCGCAAACCGATAACACAGGGCTTCAATTCCTGACGATCCCCGAAGGGGCAGACAGCTTGCTGATGCCCGCCGGAACAAAATACGCCGATTATGCCAACTGCCACAACTATATCAGCCATCCGAGTTGGCAGGGCTTGCACGACAACCAAACGTGGTTGAGTTCCGATCCCGGGCAGTCGTGTCCGGTGGACGGGCTGTATGGCAACTTCGGGCAGACTTGGGCGAAAAAGTTTAGGGGATACACTGACGATCAGCTGATTGATTTGCCAAAAGTTACTACCGAAACCGGGTATCACGTCAAGCCCGGCGACAGTGCCGTAACGGAAGAAATTCAGGCGCGGTTGTACCTGAACCTCTACCTCTCGCAATTCAAGCGCGGTTGGGCGTACACGGCGGTTTATCTGCTGAAAACTCGTCAGGGCGAGCCTGAACACGAAGGTTTTGCCTTTTACACGGTGGATTATCAACCGCGCAAAGCGGCGCACTACCTGCACAATTTTACTGCTATACTGAATGATGACAAGATGGTTGAGATACAGGGGAAACTGAATTACGGCATTGCCGATCAACCGGAAACAACCCACGATTTGTTGTTGCAGAAAAGCAACGGACATTTCATGCTGGTGCTTTGGGGCGAGCGTTTTGCAAGCGGTGGAGCCGACAATATCCGGGTGGATTTGGGCAGGGCGCGTAAAAACGTCAGGATCTTCGATCCGACAATTGGTACGGAAGCGATCGGCGCGTTGAAAAATGTCCGTTCCGTTGAAGTATCATTGACGGATCATCCGATGATTATAGAAATTTTTTGAAACTAAATTTTTTAAGTTATGAAACGAATAATGCTTTTATTATTGACACTATGGTTCATTCAATCAGGTGTTTATGCGCAGTCCGAAGAACAACAGCGCATCGAAAAAATTGATACGATTTTGCCCGTGCGCGGACTGGCGATTGCCGCGCCATCGGCAAAGGGATTGGATCTGTTCATCAAATTCATCAACGAAGAGTTGGCACCGGCACATTTTAATCTGCTCATTCTCAGGGTAGATTGGAATTACGCTTACGAATCCTACCCCAATTTGCGCGACAGGAATCCGTTGAGTAAAGACGACGTCAAAAAAATTGTCAAGGCTTGCAAGGACAACCATATTTGTATTGTGCCTCAAATCAATCTGTTGGGGCATCAGTCGTGGGCAAAATCAACCGGAAACCTGCTGCGGGAATATCCCGAATTTGACGAAACACCCCACGTGCACACCGAAAATTATAGCGGCTGGCCCAACCCCGACGGGCTGTATTGCAAAAGTTACTGCCCCCTTCATCCCGAAGTACATACGGTTGTTTTCGCCCTGATGGACGAGTTGATAAATGTTTTCGAAACCAATTGGTTTCACGCCGGAATGGACGAGGTTTTTTATATCGGCGACGATAAATGTCCGCGTTGCAAAGGGATAGACAAAGCCAAACTGTTTGCCGACGAGGTTTCCCGCATCGCCGACCATCTCGCCAAACGCAACGGCAGACTGATGATTTGGGGCGATCGCCTGATCGACGGGGAAACAACAGGAATGGGCGAATGGGAAGCGAGTACGAACAATACCCATCGCGCTATTGACTTGATACCCAATAATGTATTTATCTGCGATTGGCATTACGAACGCGCCGAACAGAGCGCGGTAATGTTTGCAATGAAAGGCTTCGACGTGGCTACCTGCCCTTGGCGCAAGCCCGAAATTGCCGTCCGGCAACTGAACGATATGTTGCGATTCCGCAAAAATTCGTCGCGCAAGATGACGTCTCATTTTAAGGGCATCATAGAAACCATTTGGTCGGGATCCGACGGTTTCCTGAAATCGTATTACGCCCTTGCAACCGAAAGCGATGAGCCGTCGGAAGTGGCAACGGTAAAGCGGTTGATTGCGGAATTTAAGAAATTGGGAATCAATTAAAAATTAAGGGTAAAGGGATAAAGGTAAAGGGTAAAAGGCGTTTGGGTGCGTGAGATTCAATAACAAGATTATTTCTAAATACGGCATCGATTCGGACAGTGCATCTATTAGCAAAAGCCAAATATATTCGGGTTCCCACTCTCATTTTTTTCTTGTGGCAGACACGATCAGGGTCGGCAGGCATTTCATCACGGGGGAAAAACGTTACCCCCGGCTTTCAATGGAGAAGAAAAATTTTGCCCGGTTTTCATTGGATACGAAAACGGATATGCCTAATTTGCTGGGGAATGGCTTTCTTGCAAATTTCGACGTCGTGTTCGACTTTCAGAATTTCTACCTGTATCTCAAACCCATAGAGGATTGAATAAAGTTGATGATATTTTTTGCTCTTTCTGTCATTTTTCCTCTTCCTTTGCGACTAATTGAGAAAAGCGGTTTATGAATAGGCAGGGACAACAAGAAACGGAACGCGAGTTCGTTGATTTGGTAAAGCGTTACGAACGTGTTATTTACAAGGTTTGTAGCTTCTACGCAACGGAAGTTTCGCCGATGGAAGATCTCTATCAGGAAGCGGTGCTGAACTTGTGGAAAGCGTTTCCGAAGTTTAGGGGCGAAAGCCAAATCTCGACTTGGATTTATAGGGTTACGCTCAATTCCTGCATTTCCGATCTTCGGCGAAACGGCAAACACGTCGTCCGCGCCCCGCTCGAATTTGCGGAAAACATTGTTTTTCAACCCGACACGATGGAGACCGAACTGCGCGAACTCTACCGCCTAATCCGCCAACTGGGGAAGCTGGAGCGCGCCATCATTCTTCTTTGGCTCGAAGATCGTCCTTATCAGGAAATCGCCGACATTACCGGGTTGACTGTCAGCAACGTTGGCACGCGCCTGAAACGCACCAAAGAGAAACTCAAATCAATGTCTAATCAATAAAATTTTATCAAAATGGAACTCGAAGAACTGAAAACGGCGTGGACGTCGCTCAATCAACGCCTCGAAAGGCAGGAACTGCTAAAATCGGCAATCCTGCGCGAAACGCTCAAAAGCAAATCCGACACAAGTTTGTCGCGAATGATTAACTACGGCTATTTCAGCTTGGTAACCCAAGTTCTGGGTTTATTTTTTATGATTTGGATTGCCTTTCTGCCGCATATAGACAGCTTGACATTGGAAATCGTCTATTACGCGGTTATGTTCGGGGTTGTTTGCGCACTTATTTCACAAATAATCAGCCTGAAAAAGTTGCAAAAGATTGATTTTTCATTACCTATAAGCGAAAACCTCAACTATGTGCGCGAATACAAAACGATATATATCAACATATTAAAAGTGGTTCTGTCTTATTCCGGTTTTCTGTTGCTTATCGTTATCGGTTATGTTGCTTTTTTTATGAAAACAGAACCTTGGCGGTTGATTGTCATATTTGGCGCATTGTCGCTTGGTGCCGTTTGGGGCTGCTGGGAGTACAAGCGAATGTATCAGAAGAACATAGAAGCTCTCCAAAAAAGTTTGGAAGAATTGCGGGAGTTGGGGGAGGATTGAAATCAATTAAAATTTAAACAGTTTCTAAGAGGGGGTACGCACTCATTGTCAATTCTCAATTGTCAATTCAAAACAGTTTCTTATCTTTGCAGAAAAATAAATTCACGAAAACAATGAAAAAATTAGTGCTTATGACTGCTTTGGCTGCATCGTTTATTGCTTGTAACAACAGTAAACAAACGCAGGAAACCCCGGCGGAGTCGCTTTCGCCTTCGCCCGAAAACTTTCAATATACCGTCGATCAGTTTGCCGATATTGAAATTTTGCGTTACCGCGTTCCCGATTTCGAATCTCTTTCGCTGAAACAGAGGGAGTTGGTTTATTATCTCAATCAGGCGGCGTTGGAAGGGCGCGATATTTTTTACGATCAAAACAACAAGTACAACCTCGCTATTCGGCGCACTTTGGAGGGGATTTACAGCAATTATTCGGGCGACAAATCTACCGGGGACTGGAAAAACTTTGAAACCTACCTGAAACAGGTTTGGATGGCGAACGGTATCCACCACCACTATTCCGAAGACAAAATCATACCGAAATTTTCGGCGCAGTATTTCACGACGCTGGCAAATTCGGTTGATCCGGCGCGGCTTCCCGTGCAGGACGGTGCGGCTGTCGCCGAATTTTTGAAAAAAATCGTCCCCGTAATATTCGATGGGAAAGTGATGCCCAAACGACTGAACCAAGCCGCTGGACAAGATTTGGTAAAGACCTCTTCCGTAAACTTTTACGAAGGTGTTTCGCAAAAAGAGGTAGAGGATTTCTACAATGGAATGAAGAATCCGAACGATAGCACGCCCGTTTCTTTCGGGCTGAACAGCAAAGTCGTAATGAAAAACGGTGCCATCGCGGAAGAGGTGTATAAGCTGGGCGGACTGTATTCGGCTGCCATCGGGCGCATCGTGGGCTGGTTGGAAAAAGCAGCCGCCGTTGCCGAAAACGAACAGCAGAAAAAAGTCATCGAATCGCTGATAGCGTTTTACCGCACCGGCGATTTGAAAACCTTCGATGATTATTCTATCGAATGGGTAAAGGACACCGATTCGCAGGTGGATTTCATCAACGTCTTCATCGAAACCTACACCGAT
>JAISYO010000193.1 GCA_031269865.1 Dysgonamonadaceae bacterium
GCTCATCAAACGCTTGCTGGTCGTGAATGAGCAAGTCGAATAAATCTTTGTGAAAGTCGGCAGAATCAATATAATCAGCACATTCCGCATCATTTGCCAAATAATATAAATCGTAGAAGTTTTTAAAAGGCGAAATACCTTCCTTGCATTTCGGGCTTTTTTACTTCCCCCCAAAAAAACATAGCCGCGTGGCTTTTCAGCACCACACGGCTATGCGGGTTTTCTCATAATTACTTTATTAGTTCTATATTTTTTGTGTCCTCCCGTCTTTTTGTCTTTTCGTCCTTCCGTCAAACTACGCCTTGCGCCATCATTGCATCAGCCACTTTCATAAACCCTGCGATGTTCGCGCCTTTCACGTAGTTGATGTAGCCGCTTTTTTCGGTTCCGTATTTCACGCACTGCTCGTGGATATTCGCCATAATTTGGTGCAGTTTGGTATCCACTTCGGCTTTCGTCCACGCGAGGTGCATCGCGTTTTGCGTCATTTCCAAGCCCGACGTCGCTACGCCACCCGCGTTCACTGCCTTTCCGGGTGCGAACAACGTTTTGTGTTCGAGGAAGGTATCCACTGCCTCGGCGGTACAGCCCATATTCGATATTTCCGCCACGCACTGCACGCCGTTTGCTATCAGTTGTTTCGCGTCCGCCTCGTTCAGTTCGTTTTGAATGGCGCAGGGCAAGGCAATATCCACTTTCTGTTCCCACGGACGTTTTCCGGGGTAGAAGGCAGCATTCGGAAATTCTTCCACGTAGGGTTCAACCACGTCCATTCCCGAATTGCGCAATTCGAGCATATAATCAATTTTCTCGCCGGAAATGCCGCCGGGATCATACACATAGCCGTCGGGACCCGATATGGTAACTACTTTCGCGCCCAACTCGGCGGCTTTCAACGCCGCGCCCCACGCCACGTTGCCGAAACCGGAAATCGCGACGGTTTTTCCTTTGATGTCGATGCCGTGTTCTTGCAGCATCTGATGCACAAAATACAAACCGCCAAACCCGGTGGCTTCGGGACGAATGAGCGAACCGCCAAAGGAAAGTCCTTTTCCGGTAAAAGTGCCCGTGTTTTCGCGAGCCAATTTCTTGTACATTCCATACAGATAACCGATTTCGCGTGCGCCAACGCCAATATCGCCGGCAGGAACGTCGGTATCGGGACCAACGTAACGCCACAATTCCAACATAAAGGACTGGCAGAAACGCATAATCTCGGCGTTTGAACGCCCGCGGATACTGAAATCCGAACCGCCTTTCGCGCCACCCATCGGAAGCGAAGTCAGCGCGTTCTTGAAGGTTTGCTCGAAGCCGAGAAATTTCATCGTGGACAGCGTTACGGAAGCGTGGAAACGCAAACCGCCCTTGTAGGGACCGATGGCGTTGTTGAACTGCACGCGGTAACCGGTGTTCACGTGAATATCGCCTTGATCGTCCACCCACGGCACTTTGAAGGTAAAAGCGCGATCGGGTTTCACCAATTGCTCGATGATGCGAGCCTTTTCAAATTCGGGGTGCTGGTTATAGACTTCCTCTATCGAGGCAAGCACCTCTCTTACAGCCTGTAAGTACTCAAATTCACCTGAATGCTTCGCTTCAAGCTGTATCATTATGTCATCTACTTTCATACTCTATTAGGTTTTTAGGGTAGTTTTGCTTGACAAAGGTAAGTATTTTAACGATATGTTGTCATTCAAAAAAAGATTTTTTACGCGAAAATCCCAAAAAATAACGACTTGGGGCTTGCCTCGCGGACCAGCGGATAAAAATTAATCCACGCGGGTTTCACAACCAATGGTGATACTTAACTTTGAAATAAAATTAACTTCTGCTATACAATGAGTTATCTTGACTTATTATTCGTAAATCCTATAAACATTGCCCATATCCCAAATTGAAAATCCAGAATGTGGCATGTGAAATATGAAATCTAAAATTTGGAAATTGAAAATGGGGCGGTACGCCGTCATTCCGTTCCGTGCCACGACACGGAATCTCACACGGAATGACGGTGCGCCTTAAACGGACGAAAGGACGAAAGGACAAAAAGACGGAAAGACGAAAGGACGGCGCACCCCAACGTCTTTTTGTCTTTTGTCCGTTTGTCTTTTTGTCTATCTCATCGGAAATTCGTATCTTTGTGTTTCTATTTGCAAGGCGTAACAACCAAGGTATGGGTAAAAACAAGTTATCGAAATTTGCCGATATGGCAACTTATCCCAACGTATTCCAATACACTTTCAGTACGTTGCAGAAAGCCGAATTTCCATACAAAGGGAAATGGCGGGAATTTTTCAAGAACGACAACCCCATCGTGATCGAATTAGGTTGCGGAAAGGGAGAATACACCGTGGGGTTGGCGCGGCTTTACCCCGAAAAAAATTTCATCGGCATCGACATTAAAGGTGCGCGTATGTGGAAAGGTGCCACGCAAGCCTTGCAGGAAAAGCTCGCTAACGCAGCGTTCTTGCGCACGCATATCGAAATGATCCATCATTTTTTTGCGGAAAACGAGGTTTCGGAAATTTGGATTACCTTTCCCGATCCGCGAATGCAAAAACCGAACAGACGGCTCACATCGGCACGGTTTATGAGGGGTTATAGCCTCATTCTCCGTACGCAAGGCGTTGTACATCTGAAAACTGACAGCAATTTCCTTTTCACATACACCAAGGCGATGATTGCCGAAAACAGCCTTCCCGTCCTTTTCGAAACCGAAAACTTGTACGCCTCGAACCCGGACGACAAGATACTGAATATACAGACTTTTTATGAACAACAATGGCTCGCTCGCGGTTTAAACATCAAGTACATTAAATTTGCCTGCCCCGAAAAATCGGAATGGACAGAGCCGGAAGTGGAAATAGAAAAAGACGGCTACCGAAGTTTTGGGCGGAACGCAAATCTAAACGCGATAGATAAAATCTGAAAATCAGCACATTGAAATGGCAATATACCCACAACTCATCATCGACGCGCTACGGAACGTGCGCTATCCGGGAACGGGGCAGGACATCGTGTCGGCAGGAATGATCGGGGACGACATTCGCATCGAGGGAATGAAGGCGTCTTTCTCGCTCGTTACCGAGAAAGGGAACGATCCCTTCATCAAATCGCTCGTGAAAATGGCGGAACAAGCCGTCTTAACCTACGCCGATCCGAATATCGAGATAAAAGGCAACATTGCCGTGAAATCGAAACAGCTGCCGCGTCCGAAAACTGCCGAAATGCTGCCGGGCGTGAAAAATATCATCGCCGTGGCATCGGGAAAAGGGGGCGTGGGCAAAAGCACCGTTTGCAGCAATTTGGCAGTTGCGCTGGCGGCGAAAGGATACAGGGTGGGACTGCTCGACGCCGATATTTTCGGTCCGTCCGTCCCCAAAATGTTCAACGCCGAAGACGCCGCCCCCGCGTTGGAAAAGAAAGACGGGCGCGATTTAATCGTCCCGATAGAAAACTACGGCGTGAAAATGCTTTCCATCGGCTTTTTCGTAAAGAAAGAAGACGCGGTGGTGTGGCGCGGCGCGATGGCCGGCAACGCCCTCAAACAGCTCATCGCCGATGCCGACTGGGGCGAACTCGACTATTTCCTCATTGATTTTCCGCCCGGAACAAGCGACATACACCTCACGCTGGTTCAAACCCTGCCGATAACGGGGGTCGTCATCGTGAGCACACCGCAGGAAGTCGCCTTGGCTGACGCACGAAAAGGAATCAGTATGTTTTCCGGCGAAAAGGTGGACGTACCCATTCTTGGGCTGGTGGAAAATATGGCATGGTTCACACCCGCCGAACTGCCCGAAAACCGCTATTACATTTTCGGGAAAGACGGCGTGCGCAAATTGGCGAAAGAAAAGGGCTACGCGCTACTCGGACAAATACCCATCGTGCAGGGCATTCGCGAGGGGGGCGACGAGGGCTGTCCCGTCACGCTAAACCCCGACAGCCTTACCGGACAAGCCTTTGCGCTATTGGCAGACAAGGTGCTCGAAGCCGTGGACAAGCGCAACAGCGAATTACCGCCAACCAGCATAGTACAAGTTTCACATAGATAAACAAAACAAATGAAATTTAAATTTTTCAACTTGATATTATTGTTTTTAGCGATGCTTTTTTTCTCTAATTTGACAGCTCAAAATAACAAACTGAAAATTGGAGACATTGCCCCAGCTATTGAATTTGAGAAATCATATACTCATAATTATAAAATCCCTTCCGGTAAGTTTATATTTTTAGATTTCTGGGCTACGTGGTGTGGACCTTGTGTCGCTTCTTTGATAAGATCTAACCATTTAGTTGAAAAATATAAGGATAAAATTGAATTTATAGCTATTACGGACTATTCTTCTAAAAATATAGAGGAAGTTATAAAAAACAAAGCTATTATCAATTATTTATATACACAAAATAAAAGTCTTTAAGACAAATCGAAAAGAACTATGCCCCACCCTCTCGATATTTTCCATTTCTGTCCGCTTTGCGGCTCAAAAAATTTCGGCGTGAACAACCTGAAATCGAAGGAGTGCGCCGACTGCGGATTTATCTATTACGCCAACCCTTCGGCGGCGGTGGCAGCCGTCATCGAAAACGAGAAGGACGAAATACTGGTTGCCCGCCGTGCAAAAGAACCCGCCAAAGGCACGTTTGATTTGCCGGGCGGATTTTCCGATATGGACGAAACCATTGAGGAAAGTGTCCGCCGCGAGGTAAAAGAAGAAACTTCGTTAGACGTTACCGAATTGTCCTTTCTTTTCTCTATTCCCAACATTTATGTATATTCGGGAATGGAAATTCACACGATGGATCTGTTTTTTCGGTGCAAAGTGAAGAATTTCAATGGATTAACAGCCAAAGACGACGTTGCAGAGCTTGTTTTTATTCCGGTAAAACAACTGAACCCGAAGGATTTCGGACTGACCTCCATTCGTAAAGGAATTGAAAAATTACAAAAAATACTTATCAACGTATGAAAAAAATAACCCTTTTCGTCAGCCTTGCCCTTGTCGCGCAACTTTCCGTGGCGCAACGCAGCGTTTACCATCAGTTGCCCGAAAGGTTGTTCAACCAAGGCAAAGAGCAATACCTGAGCGGCAATTACACCGGGGCGGAAGATTTGCTCGGAAAATACCTTTCCCAACCCGCGAAAAACGCCCTGCTGGCGGAAGAAGCCAAATATATGATAGCCGGCACCGCTTTCTATCGGGGCGCGGAAAACAGCGGGGACGTGTTGCAGGAATTTCTCGCCGCGCACCCCGAAACCATACACCGCAATCAGCTGAACTTCTTCGTCGGCTCTTGTTATTTCGATCAGAAAGATTGGGCGGAAGCCGGAAAATGGTTTCGGCAAGCCGATCTCGATTACCTTTCGCCTTCGGAACAAGAGGATTACAGTTTCCGAAGGGCATACACCGATTTGCAATTGGGCAACAAGGACAACGCTTACCGCTTGTTCGGCTTGCTGCACCGCAACAGCGACAAATACCGCGCCTCTGCCACTTATTACCTTGGTTACATTGACTACTCGAACGGCAGTTACGATGCGGCGTTGAAGCATTTCGACAAGTTGCGCAACAACCCCGAATACCGCGAAGAAGCGGCGTTCTATTCAGCGCAAGCCACTTTCTTCAAGGGGAATCTCGATCAAGCCATACAGCTTGGAGAAACCTTTGCCGACACCCATCCGCGAAGCGAACACCTTTCGGAAATTTACCGCGTGCTGGGAAATGCCAATTATCGGCAGGGGCGCATCAGCAAAGCCATTCCTTATTACGAGCGTTATATCGCGACAACCGACAAGCCCTTGCGGGGCGACGCCTATTTTCTCGGATTGTCCTATACCGAAACAGGCAAGCACAACGATGCCGTCCGTATGTTCCAACAAGCCGTTGGCGAAAGCGATCCGTTGAGTCAGAACGCCCAACTTCAACTCGGACAGGTTTACCTGAAACTCGGCGACAAACAAAAGGCGCAGATGGCTTTCGAAGCCGCTTCGCGCGACAATTTCGATCCGAAAGTGCGCGAAACGGCAATGTTCAACTACGCATTGCTGGCGCACCAAACCAATTTTTCGGTTTTTAGCGAATCCATCACGCTGTTTGAGAACTTCTTGAAACAGTACCCCAACTCGCAATATACCGATCAAGTGAACGACATTCTTGCCGAAACTTTCCTCACAACCAAAGACTACAATGCTGCGCTGGCAGCCATCAACCGCATCGCCAAGCCGGGCAAAAGGATTTTGGAAGCCAAACAGATGATTTTGTTTCAATTGGGTGCGCAACAGTTCATCAACGGCGATATGAACGAGGCGATACAATTTTTCAACAACAGCACGGCGATGGGCAATTACGACACACAAGCTCGCAACAACGCCTATTTTTGGCGCGGCGAAGCGAATTATCGGCTGCGCAATTTCAACGCCGCCGCAACCGATTTTCAATTCTTCACGCAAAACGCCGCCTCGTCCGACGAAAACTATGCCGCCGGTTGGTACGATTTGGGCTACACCCGGTTCAAACAGAACCAATACGCCTCGGCGCGAGATGCTTTTCTGAAATACGTCTCTTTCGAAAAAAACAAAGACAAAGCGGAATACGCCGACACATACAACCGCATCGGCGACACCTATTATTACACCCGCAATTTCAACGAGGCTGAACGCTATTACGCAAACGCGGCAAGCGCAAATCCTTCGGCTGCCGATTATGCCGATTACCAAAAAGCCTTCGTGATAGGCTTGCAACGCAACTACCAAGGGAAAATAAACGCGCTCGACGATTTGATGCGCAAATATCCCCAATCGCAGTATTACGATGACGCACTTTACGAAAAAAGCCGCGCCTTGGCGATGCTGAGCCGTGAAAACGAAGCCATTCCGGTTTTGCAAAAACTGATTTCCGATTATCCGCAAAGCCAACTCGCAAGTCAGGCAGGCATTCAGCTTGGACAAATGTACTACAACTCAGAGAATTACCAACAAGCGGTTGCGGCGTACAAAAACGTCGTCAAAAATTTCCCCGGATCCGACGATGCGCGTTCCGCCCTGATTTCGCTCGAAACCGTCTATCGCGATATGAACGACATTCAATCCTACGTCAGTTACGCCAATTCGCTTCCGGGCGGAATGCGGATTACCGCGTCGCGACAAGACTCGCTGACTTACCTCGCGGCGGAAGGCGTTTATATGCGCGGTTCGAAAACTGAAGCCGAAACAGCCCTGCAACGCTATCTGCAAAGTTTCCCCAACGGTGTTTACGGCAGCGACGCCAACTATTACCTCGGTGTATTGGCTGACGGGAAAGGCGACAAAACACAAGCCTTGGCGCATTTTAGGAAAGTCATCGACGCCGGCAACGCAAAATTTTTAGATCCCGCGCTACTTTACGCTTCGCAATGCGAATACGAAAACAAGGATTACCGACAAGCCTTGGCGGATTATTCGCGCTTGGCAAACACCGCGCAAAACGCCGAGAGCAAACAAGCCGGACAATTGGGCGTGGCGCGTTCGCAATACGCCCTGCAAGGTTATAACGAAGCCGCGCAAGCCGCCTCTGCCCTGCTCGACAACAAGAACCTGTCGCCCGAAATTGTCGCCGAAGCGCATTCCCTGCGCGGAAAATCCTACCAGCAGGTAAGCGAAACCGAAAAAGCGGTGCAGGATTTTCAATCCATCGCCAAGGATACGCGCACCGTTTACGGCGCGGAAGCGCAATTTATCCTCGCCGACACCTACTACCGTTGGAAATCTTACGACAAAGCCGAAGCGCAGGTAAAAGAGTTTATGCAGAAAGGCACGTCGCACCAGTATTGGTTGGCACGCGCACTCATCGTCCTGTCGGACACCTACAAGGCGAAAGGCGATGATTTTCAGGCGAAACAATATCTCGAAAGCTTGAAGGCGAACTACAAAGGCAACGAAGCCGACATCACGGAAATGATTAACGAACGACTGAAATAATTCATAATACAAAAGGTATGAAAAAGATAAAATCATATATGCTCATCGCCGGAATAGTGCTTTCGGCTTCCCATCTCTTCGCACAAAAACAAGATTCGCTGTTGCGCCGACAAATGGAATTGGAACGCGAATTTAACCCCACCTTGCAGGACGCCAACAAAATCAATTCGCTTCCGGCGTTGCAACAGCCGACGATAAAGAAGGCGGACACCCACTACTCTACGTGGGCGGGACGAACCACACCGCCATTGGAAATCGCAATGCCCAAACCCGGAAACGCGATGACTGAAATCCCCTACGACGACAAACGCGGCTACGCGGGCGTGGGCGTGGGCAACAACGGAAACATCGACGGGATATTCGGTTACCGCCTCATCGACAAAACGGCGGACAAGCTCAATTTCACGTTCCGCCACAACTCGTCCAACAGCAACATGGAATACGTGCAGGACAGCGATCCCTTTACAAACAAGGCTTATTTTATGGACAACACCGGGCGGTTGGAATACGATCGCTTGGCGGACGCCTACCGATTCAACATCGGCGCATCTTACCTGCATTCGTCGTTCAACTATTACGGAAACACCTTCGGCGATACGCGCATTTTCGACGACGAGAACCAAGGGCTTGGCGTATTCAGCCTGAACGCGGGTGTGCAATCGGTTGGTAACGAGGATTTCAACTACACGGCGTTTATCGACTACAAAAATTTTTCAAACAAATACGGTACCGCGCTCAACGACAAGGGATTGGGCGGAAACCAATTCGATGCGCGTTTCAGTTTGGAAAAACCCTTTAAGGATTACGACAGCCGCATCGGTATCGACGGGCAGGTTTTCGGCGTGTTCAACGACGTTCCTTCCGCGATTGCTTACAACGACATCTTTTTGCTGAAAGGCTCGCCCTATTTCCACTTCAAAGGAGATGCGTGGGACGCGAAACTCGGCGCAAACGTCATTTTTAAGTTCGCCGATCAAAACAGAATTTATTTCACGCCAAACGTGAATGTGTCGCTCAACGTGAGCGAGCGTTCTTCGCTCTACGCCACTATCGGTGGCGGGGTGGACGACAACGGACACCCGAACCTGATGGAAGAATCGCGTTACCTGAAACCGATGACTTACGTGAAACCCTCGTTCTCAATTATTGATATGGAATTGGGGGCGAAAATCGGCGAGGCGGACGGCTTCCGTTTCGATATTTTTGGCGGCTTCAAGAAAACGAGCGACGAGCATTTCCTGCTGTTCGAGCAAACTTCATCTACGCCCCCCACATCATCGGCTAATAAGGAATACCTCAACCCGTTTTATGCCGACTTGTCCCGCTCTTTCATCGGCGGGCGCGTCCAAAACAACAGCTTGTCGTTCTTGGAACTCTCCGTCGGCTTGAAAAAGAATTTGTACACGCTGAAAGGCTTGACGATTGGCGACACCGAAGTCAGCGATGCGAAAGCATACAACCGCCCCGGTTTCGAAGCCGATATTCGCACAACCTTTGAGGTAGCCGCCGATTTGAAGTTCACGCTCAATTACTATTTCGCGGGCGACAGATGGACGTATTTCAATCGCGAGAACGTGAAGATGGGCAGCATCAGCGATCTCAACCTCGGCGCGGTTTATCGGTTTACCGATTGGCTTTCGATCAACGTCAAAGCAAACAACCTGCTGTTCCAAAAATACGACATTTGGTACGGCTTTCCGGCACAAGGCTTCAATGCTATGGGCGGCGCAACGATTAAGTTTTAGAAAAATTTCGCATTCAAAAAAAATCCCCGCCAGTTTCACAACTCGCGAGGATTTGTAGTTTTGAAATAAATTTAACGCCAGTGAAAACTATGGATATTTTTAATATGCTATGAATATATTATTCTTATTTGTTGTTCATCGATTTTATTTGCATCTAAAATCTTAACTGAAACGTATCCGGTCGCGAATAAAACCTTCTTGATCTTGGCTGATAAAAAAAGTTCATGTTTCCTATACTATCACGGTTTATTTTGCGTTGCAAATTTCCACATTTTTTTCTAAAAATACAATAGATAAAACCACCAAAATTTCCACTATTCTATCACAAAACAACTATCGAAATTTGCTTGTATCGCAAATATTCATATTTATTTCGCGAAATCGCAATTAATTAAATAAATTATTTCATTTTCACGAACTTCATTGTAATATAATGAAAGATATGCAGTTTCAGCAAATAATAAATCTATTTGTTTTTTGCTGAAACTGTCACTGTCTTTCCATCCTTTTTCATCAGACATGATGCGCCTCGGCAAAAAAATCAAACAAGTTTGTTTTTTTTGCGCTCGGCTTTCACTATCTTTGCATTCCAATTCAAAAAATCAGTTTTTTACGCATTATGTTTGAAAATTTAAGTGACAGGCTCGAACGATCGTTCAAGATATTGAAAGGCGAAGGCAAGATTACCGAAATCAACGTTGCCGAAACCTTGAAAGACGTGCGCCGCGCATTGTTGGACGCCGACGTAAACTATAAAACCGCGAAACAGTTTACCGAAACCGTCAAGGAAAAAGCTCTCGGACAAAACGTGCTTACCGCCGTGAAACCCGAACAGATGATGGTAAAGATCGTCCACGACGAACTCGCCGCGCTAATGGGCGGCACGGCTGCCGACATCGACATCAAAGGCTCACCCGCCGTGATTTTAATGTCCGGCTTGCAGGGTTCGGGGAAAACCACGTTTTCGGGGAAATTGGCGAAAATGCTCAAATCGAAACGCGGCAAACACCCCTTGTTGGTTGCAGGGGATGTGTACCGCCCCGCCGCCATCGAACAGTTGAAGATTCTCGGCGAACAGATTGAGGTGCCCGTTTATTCCGAAGAAAGCAACAAAAACCCCGTTGAAATCGCACAAAACGCCATAAAATACGCCCGTCAGCACGGAAACGACTTGGTTATCGTGGACACCGCCGGACGCTTGGCTGTCGATGAGCAGATGATGAACGAGATTACCGCCATCAAAAAAGCCGTTAATCCGCAGGAAATTCTTTTCGTGGTGGATTCTATGACGGGGCAGGACGCGGTAAACACGGCGAAAGAATTTAACGAGCGGCTCAATTTCAACGGCGTAGTGCTCACAAAGTTAGACGGCGACACACGCGGTGGCGCGGCGTTGTCGATTCGCTCGGTGGTGGACAAACCCATCAAATTTGTCGGGACGGGCGAAAAGCTCGACGCCATTGACGTGTTCCACCCCGAACGTATGGCGGACCGTATCCTCGGTATGGGCGACATCGTTTCGTTAGTGGAAAAGGCGCAGGAACAATACGATGAAGAGGAAGCCCGCCGTCTGCAAAAGAAAATCGCCAAAAACCAATTTGACTTCAACGATTTTCTTTCCCAAATCAACCAAATCAAAAAAATGGGCAACCTGAAAGACTTGGCTTCGATGATTCCGGGGGTAGCCAAAGCGATGAAGGACACCGAAATAGACGACGATGCCTTCCGTGGAATCGAGGCGATTATCCATTCGATGACACCCAAAGAACGCAGCAATCCCGAAATCTTGAACGGCAGCCGCCGTCAGCGCATCGCCAAAGGAAGCGGCACGAACGTGCAGGAAGTGAACAAACTCATCAAACAGTTTGACGAAACCCGCCGAATGATGCGCATGATGACTTCCAAAGATGGTAAACAGCAGATGATGAGAAGTATGAGAAGACGTTGAACGTCTAAACTCTAAACATTTAGATATGAAGTTAATTGACGGAAAAGCAATCGCGGCGCAAATACGAAAAGAAATCGCGGAAGAAGTGCAACAGATCAAAGCGAGGGGGGGGAAAACACCGCACCTTGCCGCCGTCCTCGTCGGACACGATGGCGGAAGCGAAACATACGTTGCCAACAAAGTGAAAATGTGCGAGGAAGTGGGTTTTCAATCCACCTTGATTCGTTATGAGAACAACGTTACCGAAGCGGAACTGCTTTCGTGCGTGGACAAGCTGAACAACGATGCCGACATTGACGGATTTATCGTGCAACTACCTTTGCCAAAGCATATTTCGGAAGATAAAATAACCGAAGCCATCGACTACCGCAAAGACGTGGACGGCTTCCACCCGGTAAACGTGGGGCGAATGTCCATCGGCTTGCCCTGTTTCCTTTCTGCCACCCCTTCGGGAATTGTGGAATTGATCCGCCGTTACGAAATCGAAACGAGCGGCAAACATTGCGTGGTGTTGGGAAGAAGCAACATCGTGGGGAAACCTGCCGCCACCCTGATGCTGCAAAAAGGCTACCCGGGCGATTGCACCGTTAGCGTCTGCCATAGCCGCACGAAGAATATCAAAGAGATTTGTTTGCAAGCCGACATTATCATCGCCGCGCTTGGCGTACCCAAATTCCTGAAAAGCAATATGGTAAAGGATGGCGCAGTGGTTATCGACGTGGGTACGACCCGCGTTCCTTCAACCGAAACAAAATCGGGTTTCAAACTTACCGGGGACGTGGATTTCGCCGAAGTAGCCCCCAAATGTTCCTATATCACGCCCGTTCCAGGCGGTGTGGGACCGATGACGATTATCTCGTTGATGAAGAACACGTTGTTGGCAGGGAAGAAGGAAATCTATAAATAAAGTGTTCGCTACACCGCGAAATACTCCTCCAATTCTTTCAGCGTATCCTGATCGGTAAAAATATCTTTCACGGCAACGCCTTTGTTCAGCACCACAATCCGTTTACAAACTTCCGTTACGTGGCTCAAATCGTGGCTCGATATGAGCATCGTCATGTTTTTGCTTGCCTGCAACTCGTTGAGCATCCGTTTCAGGCGGATTTGCGATGAGGGATCAAGAGCGGTAAACGGTTCGTCGAGAACCAGAATATGAGGATCGCCGATGAGCGCGGCGGCAATGCCCACCTTCTTTTGGTTTCCCTTCGAAAAATCGCGAATTAATTTCTTCCCGCCGAGAATTTCATCGTTGAAAAACTCGCGCATCGTTTCATAGAACGCCGCCAGATCACCCTCGGAACGACCATATACCTTCGCGGTAAACGAAAAAAACTCTTCCGGCGTGAGGAAATCAATGAGAAAACTTTCATCGAGGAAGGATCCGACAAACGCTTTCCAATCGTCTCTTCGGGCAATTTTTTCCCCGTTGATCTTCACTTCTCCCAAAGAAGCCTCAATCAAATCGAGAATAAGGCGGAAAAAGGTTGTCTTTCCCGCCCCGTTATTGCCCACGAGTCCAAAACTTTCCCCCTGCGGAATAACCATCGAAGGAATATTGAGTACGGCTACGCCGTTGTATATTTTCTGTAAACCAATTACTTCAATCATATTTTATGATGTTTCTATTTTTACCGATAAAACTGTATTTATTCTTTTTTTCTGAAACCGTCGCATAAAGCATATTTCCGTTGCAAGAAAACGCTCTCACATATCCCCAATAATGGTTTGTGAAAAATCAATCCAAACAAGCCCAATGCACCGAGGATAATAACCGCAACTTCCGACAACTTAAATATGGAAAAGACAGCGATAAAAACCATTGGGAAAACGATCACAAGCAATACAACGAAAAAATTTTTGTACGACATACCCTGAAAATTCATGGCTGACCCTTGGGAAAGTTCCAAGCGCTTCGTATTTAAAAAAGCCATTAACAGATAAACAATCACATTCACGCCCATATTATACAAAAAGGCGGCGATGTGATAAAATACAATTTGTTTTCCAAAAAGAAAATAAGGGGTTGTCAGGACAAACGAGATGATGTTCGATGCAATCAACAATGTATAATTGGCATGGATGTATGTTCGTGTATCTATTTTCTTCGTCATCAGGCAGTCAAAATGACAGCCGTCCCAACTGATAATCCATTGACCGTTTGTTACCATCAAAGTTCCCGTAACAAACATGGCTACGAAAAACAAAAACGATAAATTATCTTGGTAAGTCTTGTTTGGGTATAACAATAGTCCATAAGCCAAAAAGATAATTGATGAATAGAGGGTTGATTTTGTTCGTTTGTGTCTGAGAATCAATTTCAATTCGAGAGCAATCAGTTCGCCGATTTGTCCGAAACGGCTCATGAAAGAAAAATCTCCGGAGGATGAAACCTTTTCCGATACTTTTCGGTTGAATTTTTCGGGATAATAGTTTTGCGCAAAAAATTGTTTATTAAGCACAAAAACTCCGATTACAGGCAACAACAACACAAGCAATCCATACGGTTGCGACAAAAGGAAGCCAAATAATTGGCGTGAAATGTCGAAAAACGAAAATACGTTGAGATATTCCAAAGATGCAATCGCCGCTAAACTGGCAACAACAATCAGGATACCCCATGAACTTGCGCCGAATTTTCGTTTGAGTAAAGAAGCCGAAAGAGAATCGAACCAGATGATGAAAACAAACGCCACTATCAATGCTGCCGCCTGCCATTCCGAAATATCGCCGCTTACCACCAATCTCACGGAAAACGGAATCACGAACAAAAGTGTCATGTAATTCACGGGGTTGAACAAGGGCTTCAACAAAAGATAATTGACCAACGAGCTGCGTTTTATGGGCAAGATCTGATATGGCGGCAGATTGAGTGTATTGAGCTGCTGCATCAAGAACCGCATCGACAAACCGGCGATGCAGATATAAAGCATCAGGCCGTAAAACACTTCGATAGGCGAATGTGAAGGAAGAACTTCCCCTAAAATTTTCGGCAATACTAAACCGAGCAGCAAAAAGATGGCGGAAAAATAGAGCAGGAAAATTCCGAGGAAAATACTCACTACAAGATTTTTATAATAGCCCGGCGCACGAAGTGCTTTCTGCCATTCTTGCCTCAATAGTTGTTTAATCATTGTCATTTTTATTTTTTACCTTCCAAAGAAGGTGTCGAAAATCGAGCGGACAAAAACGGGCACGCCCATTTCGCTGAATGTTTCGGCAAGGGTTTGCAGACTGACAGTCTTTCCTGTTCCGGCAGCCCTGGCAATCAGTCTGTGACGGTTCATCATTTTCGGCACGAAGCAAAGTTCCGTGTCGTCCGATAAAGCCACAAATGGGCGGTGCTGGTTATCAAACATACTTGTTCTGTTTTATGGTTTTAACAACGACAAAGATACAGATTTTTTTTGTTTCCGATTCATTGAAAGCATAAAGTTATGGGGATAAGGCATAAAAAAGCGTGTTTGAACAAATTGAGAGTCGGATACCCCACGGTGTTTGTCGTACAACGGACACCCCTGCAATCCCCACAAACTATTTCATCGAGCCCCCCACAATATCGAGCAACTCATTGGTTATGGCTTGCTGACGCGAACGGTTGTATTCCATCGTCAGTTCCTGAATCAAGTCGTTGGCGTTGTCTGTCGCAATCTGCATCGCCACGGTTCGCGCCGCGTGTTCAGATGCGTTTGAATCGACGGAAGCCGTATATAATTTTTGGCTCAACACCGTAGGAATCAGTTGGACAATCAATTGGTTCAAAGACGGTTCGACAATGTAGTCGTTCAACCTATTGCTTTCGGGTCGCTCTTTTTCATTCTCTGCGACAAGCTGTTCCAAATCAATTGGCAGGTAGGTTTCGCGCAAGAGAACCTGCGCCCCAGCCGATTTGAAATGGTGGTATATCAATTCAACCCTGTCCACTTCGCCAGCCGCATACATAGCCATCAACTGCTGAGCCAAGGCGTTAGCCTCTTGGTAGGTGGGCTTATCGGAAAGCG
>JAISYO010000037.1 GCA_031269865.1 Dysgonamonadaceae bacterium
TGATCATCTACAGCTATTTTTCCTATCATAATTTACCAGGTTTTTCTCCGTAAAGGTACGGATTCCTGTATATATCCCCAAATATTTTTGAAGCTATTTTATTATTATTCAACGAATTGCTGCTGTTTTAATGGACGACTAATTGTATTAACAATGAACAAATTAACAATTTTATTTTGCCTTATCTGGATGTTTGCACATACATCCTGCAACAAAAATAATGAAATGGACGAAGATTCCATGAGTGATTCAAGCCAACAAATCCCCATACTCGGATGGCACGGATTGCCGGCGTCGGGACCGTATGCCGCAACGTGCATATAACTATTCGCGTATCTTATATTCATTATCCCATCTTGATGCCCTATTGAACCATGTCTATGCGATTGACAACATGAATTTTGTTGATATTGAGACATTTGCCGGGTAAGATTTACCAAAGACGGTAATTCCATTTTGATAGAAGAAATTTACTTTAACGATTTTTAGACACCCCGTTTTTAGCAGTTACTTGAAAAATCCCTTTTCGATATTTTGAGCGTGTAAACAGAAAAATTTGTTTGAACGCTTTTTTGGTACAAATGAGTTTGAACAACTGAAATAAAACAAAAATTATTATTATAACGTGAGTTCGATATAAGAAAAGCCCGTAGGGCTATTCTTATATCGAACTCACGTTAAAACAGTTTCTTGGCGTGCAATGTCACGCATTGCACAAATGTTTCAGTTCAAACTAACGAAAAGTTCTTTTTCTACTTCTTCGAAAAGGACTTTCCCTTCACGTGCCAACCAACCCAAGGCAGCATACAAATCTTTATCACTCAGTTTCGATGCTTTTTTGAGTTCTTTTACTTCTTGGCGACCGGTTTCATCGAGCAAGCTCCAAACTTTTCCGGCGTTGCTTCCAATTTTTTCAATCATTTTTATTCAACAATTTAAACAGTTAATAACCTAATTTGCACCGCAAAGGTAGCGTATTTCAAATTAACTGACAACAATAAAGGGATAAAATTGCACTAAATAATTGATTTCAATAAATCTTCCACTTGGCGGATAAGCGACGACTGTCCGTCGTTATAAATGACAAAATCCGAAAGTTTCACTTTCATTTCGTCTGCCAATTGGTATCCCGCCCGCGTTTTTATGCTGTTCTCGCTCGCGTTGTCGCGACGGCTCGCCCGTGCAATCCGCAAATCGAGCGGCGCGTAAACCGTAACGACTTTGTTCACGGCATCGTCAAATTTGGCTTCGAAAAGCAGGGGGGCTTCTATCGCGACTAACGGGCAATGGGCGTGCCGGACAACCCAATCCTCAAAATCCTTTTTCAATTCGGGGTGGATAATGGCGTTGGCTATTTCGAGGTTTCGGGAATCGGAAAAGATAATCCGGGCAAATTTTTTGCGATCGAGTTTGTTCCCGACATACAAATCCTCGCCGAACGAGCGCGTCAGCTTCTCGCGGACGGCGGGCGAGGTGTCGTTCAACTTTTTCGCCTCGGCGTCGGCATCATAAACGGGTACGCCGTTGAGACGAAACAGTTCCGCCACAACGGACTTGCCGCTTCCGATGCCCCCCGTAATGCCTATCCTCGTCATCGGGTTAATTGGTTTCGAAAAGAAATTCCACCGATGCGGGCGAGAGGCGCAAATTTCTCACGGTGGAAGGGGAATGGGTAAGCCCCAAATCCACACGCCCGTTTCCGTTCCCCTTGAACTTATTGTAATCGAGGACAATGCTAAAATCATCTGCCGATATTTTCTTGTATCCCTCAATCGTTACCGAAAACGAAACGCTGACTTGCGAGGGGAAAAATTTCACGTCCAAGCCCTGCGGCATATTCTTCGCCTTGATGGGAATTTCGAAAGATTTTTCCGTAAATTCTTCGATGGCGATATAAATATCCACCTTGTCAGGCACGAATTTCACGCCCTGCACCGCCTTTATTTTGATGGGCAGTTGGGACGTGGCTTTCAAATTGTCGAAAACCACGTATTCGGTAACGGCTTCCGTCAATTCCGACAATTGTTTTTTGGCGCCGTAAGCCATTACCGTTTCGGGCAGGAAAGTCGCGCTGTCCGCGACAAGGTTTGTGCGGTACGTGGTTATCGCGCCGTCAAACGCCACACGCAGCTTCTTGCTTTCGAGCTTCGAGGTGCTCGTTGAAATGTTCATCGGGTAATACCCCAATATCTTGGAACTTTGGGAAAAGCTCGACTGTATCAGTTGTTGAAGCGATGAACCTTGAAGGTTGTTGTTCCGGTTCTTCTGATTTTCCCCCACGTTTATTTCCAACGAATCCCGCGAAAACAAATCGTAAAGGAATATCTCACGCCCTCTGTCGCTAATCCTCACGTCAAGGTGATTCGGCGGATCGTTGTCGAAAACCACGTTGTCGGGTACGTTGGTGTATTTCAGGGGGATTCGGTAAGTCCCTTCCACGCTGCGCTCAAAAAAGAGCATCAGCCAAAAAATAAACGCAAGCAGCAGGAAAAACAAAAAAGAGGACACATTTTTCCACCGCATAGAGGAAAAAAACGCCCTTGCTTTTGTAATCCCTTCGTATATGGTTGGTTTTATGTCCATACGTGCTTGCGGAAAGTCGATGCCTTGTTAGCGTGCGTTTGCGTCGGCAGACGATGCGAAAACCGAGCTTTTTTCGAATTTCATTTTCACGCCGTCGGCAACCTCAACCAAAAAATAGGTGTCGCCCACTTCCTTGATGCGCCCGTGGATTCCCCCGGCGGTAACCACCTTGTCGCCCACCTGCATTGCTTCACGCGCCTTCTGCAAATCTTTCTGCCGCTTTTGTTGCGGACGAATCATAAAAAAGTAGAAGATACCGATGATGGCAGCCATCATAATAACCGTTTGAACCATTCCGTTGTTCCCTGCTTGTAATAAGATGCTCATTTTTAATCTGTTTTAAGTTATTTAGTTTTTAAAAATTTGATTTGTTTTTTTCACGTCGTTTACGATGGCGTCCAAAATCCCGTTCACGAAAGTGCCGCTTTTAGGCGTGCTGTAATACTTTGCAATCTCAATGTACTCGTTCAGCGTAACGCTCGCGGGAATGGATTCAAACGTGAATATCTCTGCAAGAGCCACTTGCATTATCAGCATATCCATAAACGCGATGCGTTCGAAATCCCATTTCTCGGTGTATTTCTCGATCAAGTCGCGATATTTTTTCTCGTTCAATATCGTGTCGTTGAGCAGTTTGAGGGCATATTGCCTGTCCTCGTCGTCCTTGAACATCGGTAGTAGCGGCTGTACAGCCCCATTTTGTTCCGAAAACTGTTTGATGGTTTTCAGGGCGAAGGTTTCCACAATCTCTACGTCGTCGTTCCAATAGATGCTTTCGTCTTCGAGAATGTCCGCCAATTCCTCGTTGGCATATATGAATTGCTTAAAGATTTTTTTCCAAAACTCGCGATCATCGGCATACGAGGGGTTTTCCAAGCCCACATATTCTTGGTAAGTTTCCGAAGCGAGGATTTTATCCAGCAGGTTTTTCACGAAAACCCCGTTTGCCCTCCACGACATAGGGCGTTCCGCCAAATAAGCAAGCAGTTGCTTGTTGTCTTTCAAGTGCAAAATGAATTTGTTTTCAACCAGCCTCGTGTTCGGGTAAAGATCTTCTTCCGTGGGAAGAAATTTATTCCGCTTTGTCTCGATACGGTTTTCATACACGCCTGTCAATTCAATGATCAACAAAAGCAGGTAATAATAGAGGTCGTATGACTTCTGCAACCCGAAAAGAAGTTCCTTTTCTGCGTTTTGCAGGTTTTTATTCGTATTCTGATACCACGAATAGACAATCTGAACAACCCTTATACGAATTAAAACTCGATTTATCATTTTATATAAAGAACTGTTTTACGGATACAAAAATAGGTATTTTTTTCGGAATGCGCACACAAAATAAAATAGATTTTTCCAAATCAAAAAAAATCACTATCTTTGCGCCGCTTTTTGAAAGCCCCGTGTGATGGGAAATAAGGAAGCAGTAAACTTTATTTTGAGTAACACAAAAACAAAAAAATGAAAACATTTGAATTGAAAGGCGACGTGAGGGACGATTTCGGTAAAAAAGCAGCCCGCACACTCCGCAACGAGGGATTGATTCCCTGCGTGGTTTACGGTGGCGACGGCGAAAAAAATCCGAACATCACCTTTACCGTCAAAGCGGGTGATGTCCGCAACTTGATATATACCCCCGAAGTATATATCGTGAATTTGGAATTGGGGAAGAAAACAACCCCCGCCATTTTGAAAGAAGTTCAATACCACCCGGTTAAAGACAACATTCTTCACATTGATTTCTTGCACGTATTCAAAGACGTGCCGGTTGTCATCGAAATCCCGGTGCGTCTCGAAGGACTCGCCGCCGGCGTGAAGGCGGGGGGTAAGCTCTCGCTCGACATACGCAAGCTGAAAATAAAAGCGTTGGTGGACCAGTTGCCCGAAGAATTGGTGGTAAACGTGGACGAACTCGAATTGGGAAAATCCATTCAGGTGGGCGATCTCAATTTTGAAGGGCTCGAAATCCTGAACGCCAAAAACGCCGTTGTGTGCCGCGTTCAACTGACACGTGCCGCAAGGGGTTTGGCTGCCAAGGCAGGACAATAAACCGTTGTTGGATACTAATTCTGTATCTGAATGAAGTATTTGATTGTGGGTTTGGGGAACATCGGTCCCGATTACGAACAAACCCGCCACAACATAGGATTTATGGTGTTGGACGCTTTCGCAAAAGCGTCCAATGCTGTTTTTAGCGACAAA
>JAISYO010000065.1 GCA_031269865.1 Dysgonamonadaceae bacterium
CATTTCCTGCACGGAATACGGTGCCAATGTGATGAGGCGGTAATCGCCGTGTCCGCCCCCCTTAACCGTCTGGAAATAATCGGATTGCGAGGGCTGTATCGTTCCCAGCCCCGGTCCGCCGCGCATCACGTTCACGAGCAGGCAGGGAAGTTCGCCAGCCGCTATGTAGGAAATCCCTTCCATTTTGAGGCTCATTCCGGTGCTCGACGATGAAGTCATTGCGGCTTTGCCGCAGCCGGCGGCGCCATAAACCATATTGATGGCTGCCAACTCGCTTTCGGCTTGCATCACAACCATTCCGGTGGTTTTCCAAGGGGCGAGTTCCATCAATGTTTCTATGATTTCCGACTGAGGGGTTATGGGGTATCCAAAATAGCCATCTACGCCATACCTTACGGCTGCGTGGGCTATCGCCTCATTCCCCTTCATCAATGATATTTCTTCTGACATAATTTAATTATATGTGCTGTAAGTACTTAGTATTTTTTTTGTGCCGCGGAAATCAAGCGTCCTCATTCTTTTGCGATTTTTTTGCGGTAAACCGTCAAAACAGCGTCGGGGCAAACGTAGCCGCAGTTGGCGCAGCCGATGCAGTCGTCCGGGTTTTTCATATACACGTAATGGTAGCCCTTGTCGTTCACTTCGCGGGGTTGCAGTTCCAACACCTTCGTGGGACACGCAACCACGCACAAGTTGCAGCCCTTGCATCGTTGCGTATTGACTTCCACATATCCTTTTACCTTAGCCATTATTTAATGCGATTTTAAATTTTTATTAACCGATTTTCGACAAACTTACAATAAACAGCAATCCGCCCTATTTTGTTGTGGAAAAATCACGTGTTGAGGGTTATTTATCATTTTATGGGATTAAATTCGGTGCATTACCACCCGAAGGCTTCTTCGTTCATCCAATTTCCCTGCACCCGCAACACTTGCTCGATGACGTCGCGAGCCACCCCCTCGCCCCCGTTGAATTTCGAGACGTACACGGCGATGTCTTTGATTTCGGGGGCGGCATCGGCAGGGGCAACCGACAAACCCACTTGGCACATAACGTGGTAGTCGGGTATGTCGTCGCCGAAATACGCGATTTCCTCAGGCTTGTAATCCGTTGTTTCGACGAAATGAATGAAATCACTTATTTTGATGCTCGATTTCAGGTAGATGTGCTTTACCCCCAGCGCGTCGTAGCGAAAGCGGATCGATTCGGTGTTCGCGCCCGTGATGATTGCCACGCCGTAACCGCAGCGCAGGGCGTGGTTGATGGCATATCCATCGCGGATATTCGCCGTGCGCAAAGGTTCGCCGTCCGATGCCAGAGCGATGGTCTGCTTGGACAAAACGCCGTCCACGTCGAAGATAAACGCCTTTATTTTAGACAAATCGTAATTGATGGAACTCATTTCGTTTCGTATTTTTCGATATGTACTTTATCCCACAACAAATTTTCGCTGTCGTTGGGCGCGGACACTTTCATTTTGTGCCCGAATGCCAGCACGCAAAGCACTTCCAAGGGCATTGGGACGTCCAACAAGCGGTTGATGTATTCCCCTGCGGTTTCGGGTTCGGCGAAATCGCGTCCGCGCACCTGCACCCAGCAGCTTCCGACGCCCAAATCCTCGGCTTGCAACTGCATATTGATGGCGGCGATGGAAGCGTCTTCCACCCACGCATCGCTGATAAAGGGATTGCCCAGCACGACGACGGCAAGCGAAGCGTTGGCTATCATCTTGGCGTTGTTGGGTTTGCAAACCGATAATTTTTCGAGCGTTGCCTTGTCCTCCACGGCGATAAATTCCCACGAATGGGCGTTTTTGGACGTCGGCGACAATAACGCCGCTTCGAGAATCAAGCGCGATTCGTCGGGGCTTAACGGCTCTTCGGTGTATTTCCGCGTGCTGCGCCGTTGTATGAGCAATTGATGAAAATCCATATCCTTCGTTGTTCGTTAGAAGATGACGCACAAAGTTAATCGTTTTCCGTCAATTTTTGAAGGATTTTGGGGGGATAATCGGGGAAATTTCTACCGGACTGCAATGCCTGATGGCGTCGGTTTTTTGTGTCGCCTCTCGTTTCCCATTGATATTCAACGCCGATGGCGTAAAACAACGCAGGGACGGAAAATTTTCTGCCCCTGCGTTTATCGTTGTCGCGAGCGCAACGAATGCGCCCTGCGTTCACACAAATTTTTCCACGTTCCACACAAAAGCGTGCAGCCCCTGCGCCTCAGTCGCCATATCCATCTCGTGAAGGTTGGCGAGAAGGGTGTCCACTTTTTCATCGGGGACAACCGTCAGGAAAGCGGAATTGAGGGTAGGCCAAGCGTGATCGCCGTAGTGTGGCTCGCCACGGTGCGAACCCCTGCCCTGAACGGTTTCCCAAAGCGTGAAACCGCGAATGTTCAAGTGATCAAACAGTGTCAGGATTCTGTCCTTATACGCTTGATTATAGGGAATAAAAACTGTTTTCATAATTGCTTTTAATGTTTAATTCTTAATTTTTTCGCGTGTTTTTTCCTCGTCCTCCTCACGCCATTCGCCCCGAAAATCGAATACAACGCCGGCACGTAGAGCAGCGTCAAAATCGTTGAGAGCGTAAGTCCGCCAACGACGGCGATACCCATCGGTTGCCACATTTCGCTGCCTGTGCCACGAGGAATTGCCATCGGAACCATACCGAGGACGGTGGTTGCCGTCGTCATCAGAATCGGGCGCAGACGCGAACGTCCCGCCGAAATCACTGCCCTGTCGATCGACATTCCGCGCTCGCGGTTGAGGTTGGCGTAGTCGATGAAGACAATGCCGTTTTTCACGACGATACCAATCAGCATCACGATTCCAACCATCGCCATCAGGCTCAACGACTGTCCCGAAATCATCAGCGCAAGCATCACGCCCGCCAAACCGAACGAGAGCGAGAGGATAATGATGAAGGGGTAAGTCAGCGACTCAAATTGCGCCGCCATAACGATAAAGACGAGCAACACGCAGAGCAGCATCAACAGCATCAAGTCTTTGTTGGTGTCCTGCTGTTCTTCGAGCGAACCGCCGATGGAAATGCCGATTTCGGTAGGGATTTTGCCCTCGTCGCGCATCTGTTCGATAACCTTGCCCACGTCAGCCGTTACGTCGCTCAACGCCGCCTTGTAGAGCGAGCCTTGCACTTTCACGATGCGTTCGCGGTTTTGGCGATCGATTTGCGGAAGCGATTGGTGCTCAATTACTTTTCCGAGTTCTTTTATCTTTATCGCCGCACCTGTTGCGGTATAAACCGTAATGTCCTCGATGGTTTGCAGCGATTGGCGGTAAGGCTCGTCGTAACGCACCACGATGTCGTATTCGTCGCCGTCTTCGCGGTATTTAGAGGTGTAGGAACCGTTGATGCGGTTGCGGACGTAATTGGCTGCGGTAGCCGAGTTCAAGCCGTTTTCGGCAAGTTTTTGGCGATCGAAGTCGATTTGATATTCCTGACGGTATTCCTGACGGCTGATAAAGAGATCGCGCATGCCTTTCACGTCGCTGAGCCGTTGTTTCAGCTCGCTTGCGATGCGATCGGTGGTGGCAAGATCGAAGCCGTAAATCTCGACGTCCACCGTACTTGCGCCCGATCCCATCATACCGCCGCCTCCGCCGGGGCTTACGGTGTATTTATAGATTTCGGGCATATCGTCCATCAACTTTCGCATCTCGTCGCCGATGTCATAAATGGAAACGTCGCGTTCTTCGGGATCCGCGCAGTTGATGCGGTAGGAAACCATATTCGTGGCGTTTTCCGACATAGCGGCGAAGGTGTTGTCATCGTCTGCCTGTCCCACGGAAAACGAAACGGAGCGAATGGCATCGCCGTATTTATCTTTCACGAGGCTGTCGATTCTCAGCGCGGTTGCGCGGGCGACTTCCATTCGCGTTCCGGTTGGCAGATAGACGCTCGCCTCAATGAAACTGTTGTCGGACGCCGGCATAAAGTCGAACTTGATGAATTTCCCTGCGGGGACCATAATCAGGATAAAGAGGGTAAAGCAAGCGGCAAGCGTTTTCCACCGGTTGCGCACGCAAAAATTTACCAAACGCGCATACGCGCCGTCGAGTTTGGTCAAAAACACCTTGATTGGCGCGTGGATACGATCGAAAAACTTACCCTGCGTATTCGTCAGGCGCAACATTTGCGACGAGAGCATCGGGGTAAGCGATAGGGCGCAGATGAGCGAAACGACAATCATAATTGTTACCGTCCAACCCAATTCGCCGAACATTACACCTGCCAAGCCTGTTGCGAGTGTCATCGGGAAGAATACGGCAATCAGCGTCAGTGTCGATGCGATAACGGCAACGCCCACTTCGTTGGTTGCGTAAACCGCCGCCTCTTTCGGCGTAGAGCCGCGTTCGATGTGTTTTGTGATGTTTTCCAACACCACAATCGCATCGTCCACTACAAGCCCGATGGCGATTGTTAACGAGGATAATGATATGATATTCAGAGAACTACCTGCCACCATCAAGTAAATGAACGAGGCGACAAGCGAAATCGGTATCGTAAGAATGATGATGACTGTCGCCCGCCACCGTCCGAGGAAAAACATTACGACGAGCATCACGAAAACCGCCGCCAAAAGAATGGTTTCGGTTAGCGAGTCGATGGACTGTTGGATAAATTCCGAAGAGTCCAAGAGCATTGTCAGCTTGACGTCGGGGGGCAGTGTTTTTTGAAGTTCGGGCACTAATTTTTTGACTTCTTTCGCGATGGCAACCGTGTTGGCGCCCGACTGTTTTTGGACGACAACCATCGCGCCTTTCACGCCGTCGGTGTAAGATTCCATCACGCGGGTTTCTATCGTGTCGGATAGCGAGGCGACGTCGCGCAAGAAGACGTTTCGTCCTTGCCGCGAGCCGACTACGATGTTGAGCAGCTGATCCGAAGCCTTAAATTCGCCCTCTACGCGAAGGTTGTAGGTTTCCGTTCCGATGTCGAAACTACCTGCCGGGACGTTGAGGTTTTCGGCGGCGATGACTTGCGCGATTTGCTCAACCGTCAGGTTGTAAGATTCCAAGCGTTCGGGATTGACATTGACTTGCACCTGCCGTTGCGGTGCGCCGGAAACCGACACCGCGCCCACCCCCGGCACGCGATTAAGCGGGTTCGCCACTTTTTCGTCGAGGATTTTATACAGCCCGTTGATGTTTTCGGTTGCCGTTGCCGAATAAATGGTAACGGGAATCATATCCATTGAAAACTTGAAAATGATGGGTGTCGAAATGTCGTCGGGCAACGACGATTTTACCATATCAATCTTGTCCCGCACGTCGTTGGTAACGATGTCGATGTCGGTGCCGTAGTTAAATTCGAGGTTCACTATCGACATATTGTCCTTCGACTGCGAAGTGATTTCTTTGAGGTTCTCGCAGGAATTGAGGGTGTTTTCGAGCGGGCGCGTGATGTTGGTTTCGATGTCCGAAGCCGATGCACCCGGATAGGCGATGATGACTGACAGCGTGTTGGTTTCGATGTCGGGAAACAAATCAACCGCCAATCTCGAAAACGAGAACATGCCGATGATTGCAACGCCGACGAAAACGAGGGCAGTGAAAATGGGGCGTTTTACCGCTGATGCGTATAAACTCATATCGTTAAAAATTTAGACTATTTAATTTAATGATTTCCAATGCGTTGAATTTGCATTTTCCCAAACAGTGCGAACCTGCTTGTTTTCAAATAATTTTATGTTGCTCATAGTTCAAGTTTGAATTATTTTTTTCATAATAACTATGCTTGTAACTTTGCATTATAAATCAGTTTTCTTTTACCACTTCCACTTCTGTCCCTTCGATCAGCCGTGTTTGTCCGTCCATAACCACCACGTCGCCGTTCACGATGCCGCTCGTGATTTCATAGCTGTCGGCGATGCGCTGTCCGAGTTCCACCTTGTGATAATGGGCAACGCCGTTTTCGACCGTGAAGACGTACTTGTCGTTCGCCCCCGCCTGTTTCATCACGCAACGGTCGGGAATGACGATGCTTTCGCCCGTCCCGAAATTGACGGACACGCGGGCATACATTCCCGGACGGACTTTCATCCCGCGGTTGTCGATGGTAACTTCCACGCCAAAGGTGTGCGAAGCCGCATCAATGGTAGGATAGATGAGCGTTACCTTTCCCGTGAATGCTTCTTTGCCGTAAACGTCGAGTTTAATATCGACGGGCATTCCGAGTTTCACGTTTGTGAAATGCGATTCCGACACGTTGATTCGCGCCTTCACAACGTTGAGTTGCTGTACCGTCAGCACGGGTTGCGCCGTGAAAACGTCGCCGTTGTCGTAGTTTCGCGCCGTAATCACACCCGCGATGGGGCTACGCAGTTGCGTGTTGTCGTTGATGTTGTTGATGGCTGTCCGCAACACGTCTATCTGGGTTTTAATCTGATCAACCTGCTGTTGGGCGATGCCACCCACTTTGAGCAGTTCGCTGTAACGTTCGTAGTCGCGTTCGAGGTTGGCAAGTTGCGTGGTTTGCTGACGCAGGTTGGACGATTCCATCTGTACGAGAAGCTGTCCTTTGCCGACGCGATCGCCCACCTCAACGAGAATTTTCTCGATGCGTCCGCCCATTGCCGGGGTAATTTGGTTGATGATGTCAGCCTCTACGGTTGCCGTGTAAGTCGAAGTTTGTTCAACGGACTGCGTTTTCGCTGTGGTAACATTGACTTTCACGCGATTCGACTTCTCTTCCTGTTTTGTTTCCCCGCCCCCGCAGGAAAGCAGGATGGCTGCGCAAGCGATGGGCAAAAATCTAAATGGGATTTTTCGATTCATAATTCTATTTTGTTTGTTTAATTAGTTAATCGTTTCAATTTCACGCAATTCAGTCGGTTCTACCCCCAGCAATTTTTCCAAATCCGCCTTCGACGACAGGTAGTCGGAAATCGCCTGATGGTAAGACAATTTGGCTTGCGTAACGGCGAGCGCGGCGTTTTGCAGTTCGAGAATCGTCCCCATGCCGTTTTCGTAGCGTTTCGAGGCGATGGAATAGGCGGTGTCGGAAAGTTCGACGCTTTGTTTCGCGGCATCGACTTGTTGCACCGCCTTGTTCATATTGTTGAGTGCCGAAACCGCTTGAACGCGCAGTCCGTCGCGGGCATAGCCGCGTTGAATGCCGAGAGCAGTGCGTTGGATTTTCAACTGTTTTTCTTTTGCCGAGAGCGTGAAAATCGACGTGATGGGGACATTCAACTGAAATCCGCCGATCAGTCCCTGACTGAACCACGAGGTGGTTGCCGGATTCCATTGCGTGGGGTCCATAAAACTGTAACCCGCCTTGTTGCCCGTTCCGGCATAGGTGTAATTTGCGAAGGCGGCGAAAGTCGGTATTCGTTGCGAACGCTGCAAAAGCAGGGAACGATCGAGTTGTTTCTTCTGAATGTCGAGTTGGCGCAAATCGGAATTGTTTTCGAGCAACAATTCGTCCAAACTGCCCATCGTTACGATATTCGCCTCGAAATCGGCAAGCGTGTTGGTTACCTCAATCGCTAGTACGGCATCTATCCCGATTAAAACTTTGAGGTACATTTTCGCCTGTTCGATACCATTTTCGGTTTGCAAAAGCGTGGGTTCGAGGTTTTTAACCTGAACTTCCGCCGACAAGTAGTCGTAAGCGGCGACAAGGCCCAAGTCGTAAGCCTTTTTCGCCGTTTCCATATTCTGCTTCGCGAGGGCGTATCCGTCCTGCAAAGTTTTGTATGAATCCTGCGCCACAAGTATATTGTAGTATGCCTTTTCGACTTCGTTGCGCAAGGTAATTCGCGATGCCCTTGCCTTTTCTACCGCGCTTTGCATTTCGAGCGTAGTCAGTTTGATGTTGTGCCACAAGGCGGGAGCGAACAAGGGCAACGACGCGCTCAAACCGGCGGTGGCGTTGAAATCGGTTGGTAGCTCGATGAGCATACCGGCAAGCGACATTGTCGCTGGTTTCAGATATTTTGCATACTGCGCCGTGCCTTCTACGTTGGGAATCAACGCATACCACGCGCTTTTCTTCGAGTAGTCCACCCTTCGGATTTCCATATCCGCCACTTTAATCGTAGGGTTATCGCCCAACGCAATCCTCACGGCATCGTCGAGCGTGATGTGCAGCGGACGGGTGCCGTCCTGCGCCGCGGCTGTCGTGGAAATCAGTATTGCCGCGCCGACAATACCCGTTTTTATCCATTTCAATAGTTTCATATTTATCGCTGTTTTTTCTTTTTATACTTTTTACCGTTATATATACAAACAAATGAGAGCCGAAAAAATTTTAAACCTGTCGGTAATCGCGTATAATTTTGTCAATTTTCTCGATGCCGAGCGGGGTGGCGATGCCACGAATGAAGCTGAGTGTCATTGCGTGAACAAAATCAATGAGGGGATAGCGTTCCATCGGGATTGTTTCGTCTTCCATCAGCGTTTTGAATTGCCGCCGCAAGAGCCAAAGCAGGATTTCAAAGGGAATATCGTCGCGCAGTAGCCCCTGCTTCACGCCTTTTTCCAAAAGCGGGATGAAACGGAAGATTTTTTCCTTCTGCCTTTCCTCGACATGCTTGTAAATATCGTTGTGATATTTTTTCAGATCGCGCACGACGCTTCGCCCAACCGACCACATATCAGACAATTGCATCGAATGAAACTTCATCAGGGCGTGAATCACGTCGGTATCGCTCTCAACAAGTTTATCAACTTCTGCATCGCCATATTCGGTGTGGGCGAGAATACACTGTTCAAGCAGTTCGTCCTTGTTGCGGAACGTTTCGTAGAGCGTGCGTTTCGAGATGCCCGTTTCGGTGGCAATGTCCGACATTGTGATGCTCTTGATTCCGTTTCGGGAGAAAAGCGCCGAGGCTCTTTCCACTATTTTTTGTTTTACTTCCATTGCTTTTTCAAAAACAAGGTACAAAGATGGATAAAACTTTTGAAACAAAAAAAGTTTTTTGTGGTATTAGCAATGATTAACTAAAAAAGACGGAAAGACGAAAAGACAAAAGGACGAAAGACGGTTGGAATAATATGCTAATGTGCAAATTTGCTAATGAGGGTATGCCGTCATTCCGTTCCGTTCCGTGGGACAATGAAGGTGCTTCTGAAACAGAGCAAAACGAAACACCGCCGACAGCGCAAGAAACAGATTCCCCTTCGTGAAGCAAGCGCAGATAAAAAAGATACAGGAAAACAAAGTTTTTGGAGTAGAATTTTTGGGAAAAATAATTCGGGGGTAAAAGATTTTTTTGTACTTTTGCACTCGCAAGAACCATTGTCTTATGGTGTAATGGTAGCACAACAGATTCTGGTCCTGTTTGTCCAAGTTCGAATCTTGGTAAGACAACAAAAAAACGGCATCAAATAAACTTTGAGTCGTTTTTTATTTTTCAGAAAACTTTATTCTTGGCTACGGTGGCAACGAACTCTTTCAGGTAGAAAGGCTCGAAATATGCCATATCCACAAATTTTTTCCCTTCGAAAAACGATTCCGCTAAGGGAAGCATCGCCGAAGCCAAGGGCTGTATGCCGTCGATAAATCGGGCGTGGGAATGACGGATTGTCTGTTTGCATTTTTCGGCGCCGTCGCCAAAAAACAAGATTTCACGTGCATCGAGCAAGTCCCGATAGCTCGCCTCGCCGATAATGTCGGCGGAAGTGGCTTTTATCACGTTGAGCGAGGCATCGAAGAAAGTAGCGTAAACTTCCATGCGCCGCGCGTCAATCATCGGGCAAAGCAAGGCGTTCCCTTCCGCCTTGTCCCGCAGCATCGAAGCCATAATCAAGGGCGTGGGAATC
>JAISYO010000147.1 GCA_031269865.1 Dysgonamonadaceae bacterium
AGATTACGCGAGTACAGATACGCTTTTCTACGCCACAAACAGAGCGTTGGCGACGGTTGGGAAAGGATTGTTTATTAACTATTCGCATATTGCTGCTTAATTTTGATTACTTACTTATGTATATAGGTTTCAGGGGTTAGGTATCCATTCCCTTAACTCCCAAAGCAAGTCTAAATCATACAAGAATTGGTTTGAGAATGGGACAGGCAGGTGTACAAAATTGGAGGAACTCTCAGTAGTTTTTCCAATTTTTTTGTGGGTATATCACAATGCAGGGAATAAAAAGGAATTTGGGTTGCAGGGCTGACTTAGTCCGTTCTTCCCACTATGCCACAAATAATTAAAAACATAGCGAGCGATGGCAATATGCAAGCCAATATCTTATTTTTTTGAAATAATAAACTGTTTAAATATGCAATGATTATCAAATAACCAGTTTCTCAACCCCTGCCAAAACCAGCCTCGCCTCGTTTCCGGTGTTGAACAGCAAGTCGATGACGCTGAGGTTGGGGATAAAACCGAACTTTTCGCTAAAAACTTGATAATAAACAGGTGTTTCGTATTCCGGCTCTCTTTTCGCGTGGAAAGTTTCGCGCAAGTCTATTACGCGCGGTGCAGGGGTTTCTTCGTAAGCGATTGTATAAGAAACGGGCGTTTCAACGCCCAACAGACGGCAGACAAGCCCCTGCAATTGTTCGTTGAAGTCGCATAGGAAGTCGTATTTTTTTTCGTAAAACGGCTCAAAATCGTCGCGGTAATAATCGAAAAACGGGGAAGAATTGTAGGCGGAAACGATGGCGTTCCAATGCAGGTGTCGCCAGTTGCCGTGATCGGCAATGCGAATGTCTTTGGTGGGGCATTTGGGCGTTTCGGGTTTTTCAATGGGAATGCTCAACGGCATCGCGCCGTTAGCCCCGGCAATGACGCAGCGGTTGCGATAAGACTGTTTCCGATAGTTCTCGCCAATTTCAATCTTCGCGCTATCTGCTTGGAAAAGGGCGGCGTAGTATCCTATCGGGGCGAGGTAAAAGGAACTCAAAAAAATATCCTTTCCCCCTTCGGCTGACGAAGAAGGAAAGGATATTTTTGTGCTGTTGCCTCCCTGCATTTTTTATCTCTTCGCGCTATGGAACAAGCGGTTCCACCGTATTTTTCCCCCGAACCAACTTTTGTCTTTGTCGAGCGAAAGCCATATCAGCATCGGACTGCCCACGACGTGATCTTCGGGAAGGAAGCCCCATACGCGCGAATCGGCGGAATTGTCGCGGTTGTCGCCCATCATAAAGTAATAATCCATCTTGAACGTGTAGGAATCGCTCGGCTGTCCGTTGATGAAAACCTTGCCGTCGCGATAGGCGAAATCGTTGCCTTCGTAGTTCTTGATGCAGCGTTCATAGGCAGCCGCCTTAAATTCCACGTCGGCATCGAAGCGAATCGTCGCGCCTTTCTTGGGAATCCAAAGCGGTCCGTAGTTGTCGTTCGTCCAATTCGTGGTGTAGGTAATGGGGTAATAACGATCTGCCCCCAGTTGCGTCGTTTCTCGTATCACGTTCCAAACGAAGGGTTTTTCCTTCATTTTCGCCACCATATCAGCCGTCATCGGAATGCTGAAATAGAGTTTGCCGTTGTTTCCGTTTTGCGACTTGAAGCCGTTGTACGCCATCGACAAACTGTCTAAGCCCGTCAAGTCTTGAAAACGCGGTATTTCTTGTCCGTAGCCATCTGTCACCGTATAATCCGCTTTGCTGATTCCCAAGCCCTCGAAAACAGCCGGGGAAATGAGCGATCCGTCGGTTTGAATCAGGTAGTTTTCCTGCGACATTTTGGGGAAGGGGATAAAAGAACCGTCCACATACACCGAATCGTTGCGCAATTCGATGGTTTCGCCGGGCAACCCGATGCAACGTTTCACGTAGTTTTCGCGCCTGTCCACCGGACGGAAAACAATCTCGCCGTACTTGCGTTTGTCGGCGTGAACGCCCGCCCGCCCGTTCGGATTTCTGAGGCAGAGCGAATAATAGTCCGATTCTTGAACATTCAACGCCACGGTATCCCCTGCCGGAAAATTAAACACGACGATGTCGTTCCGTTTCACGTTGCCGAAACCTTTGAGGCGGTGGTATTTCCATTGCGGTTTGTCGAAATACGATTTTCCGCCGATAATCGGCATCGTGTGTTGCGCCAAGGGGAAGGAAAGCGGTGTCATCGGCGAGCGAGCACCGTAGCTGAGCTTGCTTACCGCCAAGAAATCGCCCACGAGCAGCGATTTTTCGAGCGAGGAAGTGGGTATTTGGTAATTTTGGAAGAAAAACGTATTGATGAAATAAACCGCCACCAACGCAAAGAAGATGGCGTCCACCCATTCCATTATTTTCTTGACGAGGGGATTCTTCGATTTTTTCCAAAACGTCCACGGAATGAACTTCGTAATGTAAATGTCGAAAATGAAAACGATGATCGGCAACAGCCATAAATTGCCTGCCCAAAACGAAAAAAGCACCCACAAAACAGAGAGGATGGCACACCACGTCCATTGACGGGGCGTAGCCTTGGATAAGCGTTCTTTGAAAGTCATATTTTTTTTGAATAACAATTTTTTAACTTGGTTTATTTTCAGAATTTGAGCATATCGTCCATACCCAAAAAACCTTTTTTGCCTTGGGTAAATTCGGCGGCGAGCACCGTGCCGAGAGCGAAGCCCCTGCGACTTTTGGCATCGTGCGCGATGCAGATGCTGTCGGCTTCCGATTCGTAAACGACGCGGTGTATGCCAGGGACTTCGCCTTCGCGAAACGCCTCGATTGCGAGTTCGTCCCCTTCGGCGGATTTGCCGAGTTTCCACCCCGTTTTCCGCTCGATATTTTCAATGATGTCCTCGGCGAGCGTGATTGCCGTTCCGCTCGGCGCGTCCAATTTGTGAATATGATGGGTTTCTTCCATACGCACGTCGTATCCGGGGAAACGGTTCATTATCTTGGCGAGATAACGGTTCACGGCGAAGAAGATATTTACGCCGACGCTGAAATTCGAGGCGTAGAAAAAGGTTTTCCCCTCTTTCTCGCAAGCCTGTTTCACTTCGTCGAGCCGCGACAGCCAACCCGTAGTGCCCGACACCACCGCCACATTTTGGGCGAAAGCCCTGCGGTAATTGTCGGGTGCGCTTTCGGGCGTGGAAAATTCAATGGCGACGTCGGCGCTGCGAAATTCGGGCGAGTCAAATTTTTCGGCTTGCCCTATGTCAATGATGCACACGATGTCGTGTTTCCGTTCGCGAGCGATCGTTTCAATTTCCCTGCCCATTTTCCCGTAGCCTATCAACGCTATATTCATTCGATCCTATTGTTTTAGAGGACAAAAATACAACAATCTGTCGCAAATTAACCGATACGCCCTTCGTTTTTTTGATTCTTTAATAATTTTGTCTTTGCGAAAGGAAACTACCGAAGGCAGCGTAGCCCTACCATAATCCAACGGATTGTTGAAAACGTTTTACAAACTTGGCGATTGCGGAATTTGTTGTTCCGATGTCGATACCGAAATTGATTGTATTGTATTGTCCATATATCTTTGGTTTTATGCTATAAAACGATTGCTAAAACTCCAACAATAATAAGAAGTAACATCAGTCCTGCAATCCAACGATTTTTCTTAATGTCCTTCCTTTTAAGTTCATTAGTTGTTTGCTGTGATTGATAATATTTTCTCATTATGCCATTGTTAATTGTGCGAAGAGTTACCCTTTCTGGTAAGTGTTCCAAATCATAAGTATTATCAAAAATATTTATTTGAGGTCTCCGCTTTGTTTTTCCATCGTAAATAAATTCCCAAATCTTCATCATCTTTTCGAGGAATGAGTTCAATGGAATGTCTATAACTATTTGCTGAACTTTTTAGCAATTTAAGGAAAAATCTAATCTGTTCATCTTTATTTTCAATTCTACCCCGACTAATACTCAAATAGTATTCATTAAGAAAATATTTAGCGATACCGACCCAACGCGGGTCATTAAAACCTAAATCAATGAGGTTGTTTTAGCCCCCCTCTCTCTTAATTGGCTACCGCCGAACGTTGTTTCTTAATTCTTAATTCTCAATTTTTAATTTTCAATTGTCTTTTGTCCTTTCAAAATAAACCATTTCCCCCGCAATTTGTTATTTAGTCGATAGCGAAGATGCCGATACCCCCATCGTCGCTTTCGTTGGATATTTAAGACGTATCGACTATGTCCCTAAGGCAAGAACAACAACTTAAACAAACCCAAAAACTCTCGCCCCTGCAAATGCAGGTTATTAAGCTCGTGGAACTTACCTCGGTGGAGTTGGAGGACAAAATAAAACAGGAAATAGAGGACAACCCTGCATTGGAAATCGGCGCGACTGACTCGTGGGAGGGTTCGGACGAGGACGAAGGCTTTGCCGACGATCCCGCCGCCGACAGCGTTACGCAGGAAGAGATGATGAAGGGCGACTATATGTCGGAAGACGACTTGCCCGATTATCCCTTGAACGCCGTTTCCGACAGGAACCCCGTGCAGTATTTCGAAACGAATTTTTCGGACGAAAAGTCGCTCAACGAATCGCTGTTGGAACAAATCGGGCTTCGGAAGCTCGATCCCACAAAAAAAAAGATAGCCGAATACATCATCGGCAACCTCGACGAAAACGGCTACCTGCAACGCGATTTGCATTCCATTTCCAACGATTTGCTGTTTCAGCAGGGAATGGACATTCCCGTTTCGGAACTGCAAGACACCCTGCTCGTCATTCAGGAACTCGATCCCGCGGGCGTCGGGGCGCGATCGTTGCAGGAATGCCTCGTCCTGCAACTGAAAAGGCGGCAGGCGTCCGCCGCGAACAAGCTCGCCATAAAAATACTGAGCGACTATTTTGAGGAATTTTCTAAAAAACACTACGAGAAAATCAGCCGCCAACTCAACATAGAGCGCGACGATATGCGCGAAGTCATCGCCGAAATTGTTTCGCTGAACCCCAAGCCGGGCAACGCCGTGGGAAATTCTATGGACGTGGTGCGGAACAACATCACGCCCGATTTCATCGTGGAAATAGAAAACGGGGAAATCAATATGTGGCTCAACAATTACAACATTCCCGAATTGAAAGTGAATCGCGATTTTTCGGAAATGATGCAGGGTTACAGCAAAAACAAGGACAGTATGTCCGCCGCCGACAAACAGGCGATGCTGTTTATGAAGCAGAAGCTCGACTCGGCAAAATGGTTTATCGACGCCGTGAAACAACGGCAGAACACCCTGCTGAAAACGATGAACGCCATCATCGCCATTCAGTACGATTTTTTCCTGACGGAAGACGAAACGATGCTCAAACCGATGATTTTGAAAGACGTGGCTGAGAAAACCGGCTTCCACCTTACCACCATCTCGCGTGTGAGCAGCAGCAAATACGTGCAAACGGGGGCGGGCGTGTATCCGCTGAAATTCTTTTTTTCGGAAGCGATGCAGAACGACGCGGGGGAAGACGTGTCGTCGCGCGAAATCAAATTTATCCTCAAAGAGGGCATTGACGCTGAAGATTCGTCTAAACCGCTGACAGACGATCAATTAACCCGCATTTTAAACGACAAGGGCTACGTGATAGCCCGGCGGACGGTGGCAAAATATCGCGAACAATTGAACATTCCCGTAGCTCGTTTAAGAAAAAAGATATAACTTTGGGCTTTCAAAGATAGTTCCAGCAAAATATGAAAATAATCGCCCACGTTATTTCAACGGTTTTCCAACCTTTGCTAATGTCGTTTTACAGCGTTGTCCTGCTGTTTATCTACACGTATTTCGGGTTGGTGTTCTTCGTGCGCTTTGTCCCGATTGTGTTGCCCGCCCTGCTGTTCTCGTTTGCGGTGCCCGCCATCGCCATCTTTTTGCTCTATAAATTCAGGCTCATATCCGATTTGTCGCTCAAACGCCGTGGCGAGCGTTTCCGCCCCTACGTGGTAACGCTGCTCAGCAACGGGTTTATGATTTATTATTACTACAATATGGGAATGCCCCGTTGGTTCTTGATGCTTGCGGCTTCGGCTGTCGCGGTAATGCTTGCCGCCATCATCATTACGCTTTGGTGGAAAATAAGTGCGCATTTGTTCGGAATCGGAAGCGTGATAGGGGGGGCAATGTCAGTCTGCTATTTTGTGGAGCAGGCAAATCCCTATTTTATGTTTATGGGGCTGTTCATCATCGCGGGGCTGATTGGCACTTCGCGCCTGATATTGCGTAGGCACACGCCTTTGCAAGTCTATGCCGGTTTTCTGTTGGGATTCATCATCTCGTTCACTTTTGTTTGGATAGGTGCGCCCGTCCGATGATTGACGAAAAAAAAATAAAATTCACACAATAAAATACTAACAATTAAAAACGTAAAGAAATGGAATTTCCTGAAAATGTAAAGTACACCCCCGATCACGAATGGATCAGGGTAGAAGGCGACAAGGCAACGGTTGGCATCAGCGATTTCGCGCAAAGCGAATTGGGCGACGTTGTTTTCGTAGAAGTAACCACCCTTGGCGAGAATGTGAAACAAGGCGGTATTTTCGGCAGCGTAGAAGCCGTGAAGACGGTTTCCGATTTGATGATGCCGGTAGGCGGCGAAGTCGTCGAAACGAATCCCGAATTGGACAACGCGCCCGAATTGGTAAACAAAGATCCCTACGGGGAAGGTTGGATCATCAAAATTTCAGTGAACGATGTTGAGGAACTCGACTCGTTAATGTCGGCGGAAGAATACAAAAAAATCATCGGCAAATAAGGCAGGAATCTTAAAAAATTATCCCGATAATGAAACCATTGGTAAGTATCATTATGGGCAGCACGTCCGATTTGCCCGTTATGGAAAAAGCCGCGAAGTTTTTCGACGAGATGGAAATCCCCTTCGAAATCAACGCTTTGTCGGCGCACCGAACCCCCGAAGCCGTTGAGCAATTCGCCAAAAACGCTCGCGAGAAGGGCATAAAAGTCATCATCGCCGCTGCGGGTATGGCCGCCCACCTTCCGGGCGTGATCGCGGCGATGACGCCAATCCCCGTCATCGGGGTGCCCATCAACGCCTCGTTGGACGGCGTGGACGCGCTGTTCGCCATCGTGCAGATGCCCCCCGGCATTCCTGTCGCAACCGTCGGCATCAACGCTTCGTTGAACGCGGCAATCTTGGCGTTGCAAATGATTGCCACCGGCGACGAGCCACTTCAACGAAAACTAATCGCCTACAAAGAAGGGCTGAAAAAGAAGATCACGGACGCGAACAAAGAGTTGGAAGCCGTAAAGTTCAGGTTTAAGACGAATTGAGATTTTAGAAACTTAAACAGGCTCTGAATAACCCCGACAAGCGAGAACAATTTCGGTTTGCATATCAATAGAATGAGGGCATTTGGCATCGGTTATAATATTGCCGATAATGGATTGCCATTGGATATTTACACGACAATTTTATTTAGACTCATTCTAAATTGACACAAAAGAAGTAAAAATGTTTGTTTATATGGTACTATTTTAGTACCTTTATGTTTTGATAAAGCGATATGAGCACAAAAGAGAAATTGATTGAACGTTTCAAATCGCAGCCGTCGGATTTTACATTCGACGAGGTAGTTACGATGTTGCGCAAATTGGGTTACACAAAGAATAACAAGGGCAAGACATCAGGCTCGCGGGTTGAGTTTGAAAGCGACGGCGACTCTTTGATACTTCATAAACCGCACCCTAACAATACGATGAAGGGGTATCAAATGAAACAGATTTTGGAATATTTGAACAAACATAATAAATTCAATAACAATGGATAAGTTGCATTACAAAGATTATTACGGCAGCATCGAATTTAATGAGCAGGACAATTGCCTGTATGGAAAAGTGCTCGGTATGCCCAAAGATTTGATAAGTTACGAAGGCAATACGGCGTCGGAACTTTACGATGATTTTAAAGGCGCGGTGGAGGATTATTTGGCTCTTTGTAAAAGTAGCGGCAAGAAACCGCACAAATCTTATTCTGGCACGCTCAATATCCGCATTCCGTCGGACATTCACAGTCAGATAGCAACGGTGGCGGCAAGCAAAGGTACGAGTATTAACTCGTTTATTATCCATTCGATAGAAAGGCAGTTGCAGGAAGCAAATTGAGGGCGGAAAAAGAAACAAAAGGATTATTACAAGGCATCTGCACGAAAAAATCCAATATTGCGTATGGCAGTAGAAAAAAACAGGCGACAACTCTCGCCGTTTCCGAAATAGTTATTGCCTAATTTTTATTTTATGCCACTAAATTACAGCATTTTTCTTGCATTTTGCGCATGGCAAATGCTTATACTCGCCGCCGCCGAATTTGCGGCAGGGCGGGTTAAATGTGGAAATGCAAGCAAGAATAACGAGCAAAATCGCTATTTTTATATGTCTGTTGCGTAACAAGTTACGCGCT
>JAISYO010000173.1 GCA_031269865.1 Dysgonamonadaceae bacterium
AATAAAAGAAGTCGGTTCTCATTTGAGATAACCGGCTTTTTTAATGTACCGTGCATGGTCAGTTAACTTGGAGGTACAAATCCATTATATGGCTAAACCCCTGATGTTGGTTGATTGAATCTGCGATTACGTTTTTTTTAATAATTGTTTTTCCAATAATTGTTTTTTTCGTAACTTTGCCGAAAAAATCAGAATATGAATATCGCAAATCCATTTACATACGGAATAGCCGTTAAAAACAAGAATTTTTTCGACCGCACGAATGAATGTCAGCGCATAATTGACACTTTATCGAGTGGAAATAATCTTGTGCTGTACGCGCCACGCAGGTTTGGCAAGACTTCGCTTGTGATGCGGGCTATCGAAGAACTTGAAAACAAAGGCTTTGTCTGCATTTATTTTGATATGATGCGGGCTTTTTCTGTTGAAACCTTTGTTGATTTTTATTCAAAAGCAATAGCGGCAAAGCAAAGTTCGTTGCAAAACTTTTTCCGTATTTTTTCGGAAACGGTTAAATCCATTCGTCCTGTGCTGAGTACCAACGAATTGGGAATACCGGAATTTAGCATTGACTTTACTCGTTCTGTGATTGATGTCAATAATTTGGTAGAGATATTGGAATTACCTCAAAAAATTGCAAACGGCAAAAAGAAAATTCTTGTTTTTTTCGACGAATTTCAGGAAATAGAAAAATTTGAAAAATTCAATTTTGAGAAAATTCTGCGCAGTGTAGTACAACAGCAAACCAATGTAAATTACCTGTTTTTGGGAAGCAAAACACATATTCTGAAAAATATGTTTGGCAACAAAAACAGAGCATTTTACGAGTCGGCATCGCAAATGACAATAGGATATTTACCAGAAGATGAAACGATTACCTTTTTACAAAACAATTTTGCAAAAAAAGAGATATGTCTTTCGGAAAAAACAGCTAAATATTTAATTGACAAAGCAGCAAAAATACCGCATTACATTCAGTTGTTGGCAGCCGAATTGTGGAACTTGTTGAATATCGGCGCTATTGCAGAGTGCAAACATATTGATGATTGCGTATTAAGAATTATAGAAATGAAATCTGATTTCTATTTGGAACTTTTTATCAATCAGTCGAACAGTAAAAAAAAATTGCTTTTGGCAATTACAAAAGACGGAAAAAACATTTTTTCGGAAAATTACAGAAACACCTACAATTTGCCAAATTCTTCAACTTTGCAAACATCCGTCAAAGGTCTATTAGATAACGGTATAATTGACAAAAAAGAGGATGTGTATTTTATTTGCGACCCCTTTTTTAAAATTTTTCTAACTTCTAACTTCTAATTTTAATTTTAAATATGTATAATCCTTTTTCATTAGAAAATAAAACAATTTTAGTAACGGGAGCAAGTTCGGGCATCGGGCGGGCTACGGCTATCGAATGTTCTAAAATGGGCGCAAAAGTTGTAATAACTGCCCGAAACAAAGAACGTTTGAAGGAAACTTTTTTACAACTCGAAGGCGAAGAACATTTGCAAATTGTTGCAGATTTAAACAAGTCGGAAGAATGTAACAAATTAGTTGATTTTGTGCCAAAACTTGATGGCATCGTGCATTGTGCGGGTATTGGTATCTCGTTACCATTCCAACTTTGCAGTATTGAAGAAGTGCGAGGAGTAATAGATACAAATTTAATTGCACCAATTGATTTGTTGTATCAGATATTACAAGCAAAGAAAAATGAAAAAACAGGTTTTTCTATTGTTTTTATCAGTTCAATTGCGGGTAATGTGGTTTCATATACAGGCAGTTCGATTTATAGTGCATCCAAAGCAGGTATATCTGGTTTGGCAAAAGGAATGGCAATAGATTTAGCATCGAAAAATGTAAGGGTAAATTCCATTCTTCCGGGAATGGTTGAAACCCCAATGGTTGAAGGGCTTTCTGAAACTGTATCACAGGAGGCGTTAGAGTCAGACAAAAAACGCTACCCATTGAAACGCTATGGCAAACCCGAAGAAATTGCTCACGCAACAATTTATTTTCTGTCCGATGCAAGCAGTTGGGTAACAGGCAGTAATTTAGTAATTGACGGAGGTTTTACATTGTTGTAAAAAAATATTTTTGCTAAAACCTTTCTATTTATCTTGCACAAACGAAAAAAAAGTAGTAATTTTGCGACATAATTCAATAATAGTCGTATGTATTTTATTGATTTATCAATAAAAATAATACCACTTTTATTTTGATAAAAAAATGATACAAGTAGAAAGAAAAATCACACAAAAATTTTTGCAATGGAAAGGAAATGAAAATGCCTTGCCATTGATGCTTGTGGGAGCGCGTCAGACAGGTAAAACGTTTATTATCAATAATTTTTGCGATAGAAATTTTGAACATAAAATTGAAATAAATTTTATGCAAAACGAAACTTTTCAAACTTTTTTCGAGAATTCATTAAATCCTGTTGATATTATCGAAAATATTGAAGTGTTTTTCCGAACAACAATCAATCCCGAAAACACAGTATTTTTTTTTGATGAAATTCAAGAATGTGAGCGGGCTATTACGGCATTGAAATTTTTTGCTGAATCAAAAAGTCATTACAACATCATTTGTGCAGGTTCGCTCTTGGGTATAAAAATCAAAAGAATGAAGTCGGCTTTTCCTGTTGGAAAAGTGCAGATTGAATATATGTATCCTGTTGATTTCGAGGAGTTTTTGGCGGCTGTTGGCGAAAAGCGGTTGAGCAATAAAATTCGGAAATCTTTTGTTTCTAACAATCCGTTAGTAACCGTTTTGCACGAAAAAGCAATGTCGCTTTACAAAACATTTTTGTTTCTCGGCGGAATGCCCGCAGTAGTGAGGGAATATATCGAAAAAGGCAACAAAATTACGGATAACATTTTTGCTGTTAAAGATGATATTATTACAGGATATACGGCTGATATGGCGAAATATTCCGACAACATCAATTCTATCAAAATTTTAAAAGTTTATCATTCTATTAAAGAGCAACTTGCGCAGGAACAAACAAAATTTCGTTATAAATTGGTGGAAGAAAAGGGAAATAAACAGAAGTATGAAACAGCGATAGAATGGCTTTTGCAGGCAGGTTTGTTGTTGCATTGTTCGTTGATTACAAGTCCGATACGACCATTAAAGCCCGATGAAAACAATAAAAATTTCAAACTTTATCTGTCAGATGTCGGTTTGTTGGTGCATTTGGCGGGCGTTACGCAATTCGATATTTTTCAGAACAAAGATTTTAAATATATTGGCGCATTGACAGAAAATTTTGTGGCACAAACGCTTACGGCGTTAAAGCACAACCTTTATTATTGGACTTCGGGCAATGAGGCAGAGGTTGATTTTTTGCTGTCCGAAGAAAAAGGTATCATTCCTTGTGAAGTAAAATCTGCTGAAAATGTGCAGGCAAAGAGTTTAAATGTTTATAAATCGAAGTATCAACCCGAATATGCCATCAGAATTTCAGGCAAAAATTTTGGTTTTGAAAATAACATAAAATCCGTGCCGTTGTATGCGGTGCATTGTTTTGAATAAATAAAATTTATGGCAAACGCATTTATCAAACATATTTCATATTCTTTGCCCGAAAAAATACTGACTAATGAGCAGTTAGTCGCCGACTTTCCCGAATGGACGGTTGAGAAAGTGGCAAAAAAAATCGGCGTTAAACAGCGTCATGTTGTTTCGGAAAACGAAACAGCATTGGATTTGGCGGAAAAAGCTGCAAACAAGTTTTTTGAAGAACATAAAATTGCCCGCGAAAGCATTGATTTCCTTTTGCTTTGCACGCAAAGTCCCGACTATTTTTTACCCACTTCGGCTTGTGTTTTGCAGGACAGATTGGGCTTGCCTGCCTCTTGCGGTGCATTGGATTTTAATCTCGGCTGTTCGGGTTTTGTCTATGGTTTGTCATTGGCAAAAGGACTTATCGCCGGGAATATTGCAAAAAATGTGCTGTTGATTACTTCTGAAACCTACTCAAAACATTTGCACCCCAAAGACAAGGGCAATCGCACGATATTTGGCGATGCGGCGGCGGCGCCTTGGTTTGTTCAACGGAAGAGCAGGCGAAAAAGACAATGTTTTTCGCAACGCAGGCACGCGACAATGCACCTCATTATCAGCATACGCATATCGGCTACAACTACCGAATGAGCAATATCTGTGCAGGAATTGGGCGCGGGCAGATGCAGGTTTTGCCCGACAGAGTAGAGCAGAGGCGAAAAAACAATCAATTTTACCGCAAGCAACTATCTGAAATAGATGGTATTACGTTTCAAACAGAGCTGGACGGCGATTTCAAATCAAACTATTGGCTCACTTCGATAATTGTAAATCCTGCAAAGACGGGCGGCGTTACCCGCGAGGATTTGCGTTTGGCGTTGGAAAATGCCAATATCGAATCGCGTCCGCTGTGGAAACCGATGCACCTGCAACCTGTTTTTGCTCAAAATCCGTTTTACGGCGACGGCACAAGCGAAAAATTGTTTGAAAACGGCTTGTGCATTCCTTCGGGTTCAATTCTCACGGAAAGCGATTTGGGAAAAGTTGTGGAAGTGATTCAACAAATGTGCAATAGATAAGAAGCAGAGAATACTATAATATATTATTTCGTTAAAATTTAAACAGCTTCTAAGTTTTGCTTGATTTTGGTTCAAGATTATTCCTTATATTTTTCAGCAAACAAAGGTACAAATTTTTATCACGATTATTCCATAAAAAAAGCCGTATAAATCCCTTTTTTATACGGCTTTTTTTATGGTCAGTCCGTTGTGCTATTTGGGCTTGACGAAAATGTCGAACCCGATGGTTTTCGCGGGCGGCTTGTTTTCGTAAACGGCGTTGATCTCTTTCATAAATTTTTCTTCCGCGCCCAACACCCAACCCCTGAAATTAGTATCGGGCATATAGTGCGGAATGAAGTTGAGCAACTTGTTCAGTTTGAATTTCTTGCTGCTTATCCCTGCCCCCGCCAACCCCGCGTCGAAAGCGTTAAATTCTTGTTCGACGTGTACCGGAATCATCAGAATGGGCTTTTGGAAATACATTGCTTCGCAAATCGACTCGAAGCCCGATGTGGTGGAATAGGCGATGCAGCCCGCCATACTTTCGATGAAAAGTTTGTCGTTGAGGCGGTAAAGCGTGAAATTATCGTCGATGCGGGTAATGTCATCCGCATCTTTTTTGTCCCAGAAGAAGCGCAGGGGGATACGTGGATTTTTGGTGTGCCAATCCTGAATTTCTTCGAAATAGCCGGTGTTCAGCATATATCCGTGTATGTAGTCGCCTTTTCGGGCTTCCACCGTAAAAATATCGGGACGAAGCAGCGGGGGCAGCACCGCGAGGTTTCGTCCTTCGCAACCAGGCATATCGCGGAACGAAAGGGCAAGGATTTTCGACGCGCCGAGGCTCGTCCATTTAGTGAGTACCCGCAAAAAATAGTATTTTACGTCCTGTTCTTTCGACGTGGAGAAACTGTCGTTCAACAGAATATACTGATGCCCGATGCAGATGAGCTTTACCCCCAATTTTTTGCCGAGGCGGTAGTAGCCGAAAGTCATTCCGGTAATCATCTCGTAGAAATTGATAACCATATCGGGCTTGTATTCCTCAATTTTCCGCTTCACGAAGCGCATACTTTTGGAAAAGATGATGGGGCGCGAGAAATTGTGCAGGACGCTGATGACGATATTCGGGCGTTTTTGCTTGTAGAACGACGTGAAATTGGGGCTGTTGAAGTCGAACAACGGCGCATTGATTTTTTCAGAGAAAAACGCGGGGATTTCTCGCGAGCTGCTTTTCCCCACCAACACGGCTGCTACCGTATGCCCGTTTTTCCGCAGCATATTGGCGAGCGAAAGGGCTTGGGTGTAATGTCCCCTGCCTTCCCCTTGAACGGTAAACAAAAGTTTCACAATAAAATCCCGTTAGTGATTGAGAAACTGTTTCTCTGCTACAAAATTAAGAAATAGTTGTCACAAATTGTGGTTTTCGCTCATTTATTTGCGGTGTTTCTCGCATTTTATTTCGCAAAAATCGCTAATTTTGCACCGGTTAAAGATATAGTTTCAAATGTTGGCAGATCTGCATCGACTCAAAGCGTTTTTAGATGAAAAAGTGGCGCGGTACAACAACCGGGGCTTCATCGAGAGCGATCCCATTTCCATTCCGCACCGTTTTTCGCTGAGGCAGGACAAGGAAATCATCGGCTTTTTTGCCGCCACGCTCGCTTGGGGACAGCGTAAAACTATCATTGCCAAATGTTTGGAACTGTCGCAACGAATGGACGATGAACCGTATCACTTTATAGTGAACCACACCGACAACGATTTGCGGCGGTTGTTGGGTTTCAAGCACCGCACTTTCAACGATACCGACTTGCTCTATTTCGTGGATTTCCTGCGCCGTCATTACGCGCAATCCGACAGTTTGGAAGATGCGTTTTTGACGAACGGGGCTTTTGTTTCGATGGAAAATTCGCTGATCCATTTCGAGCGGCGGTTTTTCGATTCGCCCGATGCGCCCTTGCGCACACGCAAACACGTGGCAACCCCTGCCCGAAAATCGGCTTGTAAACGCTTGAATATGTACCTGCGATGGTTGGTGCGGAAAGACGACAAGGGCGTGGATTTCGGTTTGTGGCGGAAAATAAGCCCCAAAGACTTGATTTGCCCCATCGACGTGCACGTTGAACGCACGGCTCGCAGGTTGGGCTTGATTTCCCGCCCGCAAACCGATTGGCAGACAGCCATCGAATTGACTGCCAACCTTCGCGCCTTAGATGCGGACGATCCGGTAAAATACGATTTCGCGTTGTTCGGTTTGTCGGTAGAAGGGGACAGCATCATCTGAATTTTCGGAAGGAAAGGGCGGAATCGTTATTGATTGCGCCCTTTCAGGGCTTGGTTTTATGGAACAATCTGCCACGTAGGGCGTTGCCCTACGCTATTGATGAAAGGCTTTCAGCATTATGGGGGGATTCCACCCCTGCAATCTGTCAGGATTGCATCGCTCGGTAGAAACACGGACGCATACGATTATAGGCAAGCCGTAGGTTTGCCACCTTTTTGGACGCTTACCTGCGGCAAGCGGTTGTGTGGCAGGGTGCAATTTTCTACCGAGCGACATATTCCTGCGGAATGACGGCGCACTTCTCCCCTGAAAGGGGTATGTCAACAGCGTATGGAACGCCATCCGTATTGGGCAAACACCCCAAACAAAAGCCCCGAAAGGGCTTTTTGATAAATTTGATTCACGACTTCCAAAGCCGACTGTGGAAGGGATTGTTTTTCAAAATCATATACCTTGTTCCATTCCGAAGACGGGATATTTGTCTGGGCGCTTAC
>JAISYO010000009.1 GCA_031269865.1 Dysgonamonadaceae bacterium
GCCCATTGGTTTAATTTTTTAGTTTGGCGACACAAAATTAACCAAAAAAAGGCTGATTTCCATCATTAGAAATCAGCCCTGATTTTTTTGAGTAAAAAAATGTTTAGCGGACAGCAATATTTGGAAATCAATCCCCCTTCCTTGCCACATACAACTGGAAATTCTCGTAGCGTTTCACGACGATTTCTTCCCCTTCCTCGATAAAATTTTGAAGCGAGACGGCATCGTAATAATCGCCGTCGAGCAACACCCGTCCCGACGGACGCAAAACGGTGGCGGCAACCCCCACCCTGCCCATAAGCGCGTGGGGTTGCATCGGCACGGACACATAGCCTTCCTCATCGGCGGCGAGGGCTACTTTTCGGAAGATGCCGGGTTTCCCTATCCGGCTCGACAAGTAGATGATGATAACCGTCCCCAAGCCCAATCCGGCAAAAACAATCATCGTGGCGCGGAAAATTTCGCCTGCCGGCACTTCCCCAAGACGAAAATGGATATTGTTGATCAACGCCAACAACAGCCCCGCCACAACGCAGACGATGCCCGATATGCCCGTAACGCCGAATCCGGGAACGACAAATATCTCAAAGACAATCAGTATCAAGCCCAACACAAAGAGCAGGACTTCCCAACTCTGCGCGTAGCCCGTGAGGTAGAGCGGCGTAAAATAGAGCAGCGCGGCGGTTATCGCCACCGCCGTGGGAAAGCCTATCCCCGGCGACTGCAATTCCATATAAATCCCCCCGATGATAAACATAATGAGGAAGGCTTGAAATACGCCGTTCATCAGAAAACCCTTTATGTTGTCGTAGAGGCTGGGGTTGTATGTTTCCAAGCGGTAATCTTTATAGCCTAATTCGCTCGTTATCAATTCTTTCACGTTTTCAACAATCCCATCGCAATAGCCCAATTCCACCGCTTGGCTGGCAGTCATCACAAGCACCTGCGTAGAATCCACCAATCCGGGAATCACGATGCGCTCGTCCACCATCGCCTCGGCGATCTTCGGATCGCGCCGCCACGTAACAATGGTGTCGCCGTCCTGCACCGCGATTTGCTGTCCGTGGCTTTCCGCCGTACTTCGCATAATGCCACGCATATACGCCTGATATTTATCGGGGGCGGCGGCACCGTCCATCCCATTCACGACGGTGGCGGCACCGATAGAGGCACTTTTCCGCATATAAATGCTGTCGCAAGCGATGGAAATGAGCGCACCGGCAGAGGCGGCGTTGTTGTCGATAAACACATACACGGGCTTGGGAAAATTCAATACGGCGGTGCGCATCGAATCGGCTTCCAACACCGATCCTCCGTAGGTATTCATATCAATCAGCACCACGTCGGCTTGCTTTTCGGCGGCTTCGTGCAATCCGTGGCGAAGGTAAACCCACGTGCTGCTGCCGATATTTTCGCGAATGTTGATGCGATAAACGAGCGGATTCGTTTCTTGTGCCGCCAACATCCACGCGCAGCACACAAAAAAAAGCAGGGGGAAGAACCGGATATTTTTCATCTCGATTTTTTGAGGTTGTTTCAGACAAAGATAATTGAAATTTGTTTCAAAAGCTAAAAAATGAAGGAAAATCCGATTATGATTTTTCCGCCCTAAAATTCTCGTCCGCCCGGAAAGCCGCCGCCGCCGCCGCCACCCCATTGTCTGCCACCGCCACCTTCGGGGGGACCGAAATTGCCTTCGCCACGGTTTCGGCGTCCGCCACCCATCTGGTTGAAGCGGTAGGTAAACGTCAGCATAAAATAGCTCGAAAGGGCGGTAAATTCGCTGTCCTGAATGTAGTCGCCCCCCACCTGACGGCGTATATTGAGCCTCTGATGAAGAATATCCGTTATTTGAAAACGCAACGTCCCTTGATTCCTTTTCAAAAACTGCTTGCTGAGTTCGGCGTTCCACAGCGTTTCGTTTTTGTTGTATCCCTGCGCCATACCGCGATTTCCCGAATAATTTATGTCGGTGGCTACGGTAAAACTCAATGGCAAAGTCAGTTGCATATTGTACGAAAGGGAAAAATTGTAGGTTTTCAAACCCTGCATTCCTTCGAGCGAATACTGCGTGTTCTGCATACTGCCGTTGGCTCGCATCTGCCCATAATACCAATCGTTGCTATAACTGAGGTTGATTTCCTGCCTCACATTCAATGTGTTGGAAATATACCGCGCACTCGACTGATCCGCCCCTGCGCGGGAATACTGTATGTTGTTGTTGTATCCGGCGTTTGCGCGTGCCGTGAATTTCAATTTCTTCTTTTTGTCGAAAGGGGTAGAAAACATCAGGCTCGCCGCCGAACTCCACTGTCCGTTTTCGTTGATCGGGCTGGTGTGCTGGATACCCGTTTCGCTGTCGTAGGCAGTGTAATTGATAATCGAATTTTGCACGAAACTATATTGCAGGGTACTCGTGAACGAGCGTTGCGATTCGCGGTTGTTGAAGTTGTATTCGAGGCTCATACTGTTGTCGAACGAGGGAAGCAAATCGGGGTTTCCGCTACGGATATTGAGCGGGTTGGTGTTGTTTTCCGAAGGATCGAGCTGCGTTACCGAAGGTTGGCGCGACTGTCCGTTGTAGCGCAGTTTCAGGTTTTTACGGATTATCCTGTCGTTCCCGAAACGGTAGGTATATTCGAGGAAGGGCGCGTAGTTGGTGGTGTTTCGTCCGGGTTGCAGATTGACAACCGAATCCACGCCGTCGCCGTGCCAATCCTCGATGAAATTGCGGCTGCTGTTGAACACCGGAGACACGCTGATGCCAATATTGTAGGCGTAATTTGTTTTGTTGGAATTAAAATTCGCCCTGATATTCTGCGTGATAGAGCGCGTATCGGAACTCTTGCTATAATCGGCGTTGAGGATTGAATAGCTGTCCGTGAGCGTATCGTAATCCAAAGTGGTTCTGCGGTTTTCGGTGTCGTTGTTTTGCAGTTGGTACGAAAAATTGAGGAAATTGCCCTTCCCCCCAATCGGTTCCACGTAGGTGGCGCGAATGTTGTAGGCACTGCGGTTGTTTTCGGTGTGCGACTGCTGGTTCAGTATTTTGTCGCGGGAATGGTTTCGCGCGAAAATGTTTTCGGAATTGTTTTTGCCGTCGCCGCCGCTGTTGTTGAGGCTGAACCAGCCGCTGAGGCTTGCCCTGCGCCCTTCCGTTGATAATTTGCGGGAAACGTCGAGTTGCGCCCTCACTTCCAAGCCTTTGGAATCCAATATATTCGCCGACTTACTGCTGTTGATGGGCGATAAAGCCCCGTCGGTGGTTTCCTGTTGCGACTCGGTGTTGGAAGACGAAAAATTGTAGGACGCCGAAGGCGTGAAAATTATCGTGGTTAAGGTGTCGGGGGCATATTCGAGCCTTCCGTTGAAAACGAAATTGTTGGTGTAGTCGCGATCGGAAGAGTGGGAATTTCGCAGATTGGTGCTGTCGTTCTTAAAGAAGGTTTGGCGGTAACTGTTGTTGTTCACATAGTTATCGCTGTAATTGTATTGAACGCTGCTTCCGAATTTCAATTTGTCATTGACGATATTGTTGGTGTTTATGCCAAAGGTGTTGGAACTGATGATGCCGTTCCCCCCTGCTCCGCCCCCGCGTCCAGCACGCACGCTATTGCCTCTGTCGCCCGAATTGCGTTGGTTGATATTGTTGGCGTTGGCGATAAAGGTTATCTGGTCGCTGTCGGTAAATTTATTGAGGTTGAAATTCGTGGTGTAGCGGGCGTCTTCCTTCATCTCGTTGTTGATGATTGCGCCACCGCCGCCATTGACGTTCCCTATCCAACCGCGTTTCATTCCTTTTTTAATCGTGATATTGATGATGGTTTCGGGATCGTCGTCTTCCACCCCGGTAAGGACGGACAAGTCCGATTTTTTTTCCACCACCTGCACCTTGTCCACCATCTCGGCAGTGAGGTTGCGGGTAGCCATCTTCGGATCGTTGCCGAAAAATTCCTTGCCGTCCACGAAAACGCGGCGCACTTCCTTACCCGTATTGCTGGTTATCTTCCCTTCGGTATCCACTTCCATACCGGGCAGGCGTTTCAGCAAATCTTCCACCACCGCGCCGTCGGTAAGGCGAAAAGCGGAAGCGTTGTACTCTATCGTGTCTTCTTTGACTACCATTTCGGGCAGTTCGGCGACTATTTCAATCCCCCCCAACTGTTGCGTGGAAGGGTTGAGGTAGATTTGTTCCAAGTTAATCAGCTCTTTTTCACGCACATTCTGCGCCGTCGTCTTAAAAACGTCTTCCGCAAGGTGTATCACTCTTTTTTCGTATCCGATAAACGAAACATTCACGAAACAGGCTGTCGGCTTCACGTTTTTGAACGAAAACCGCCCCTTGTCGTCGGTAGCAATACCTTGAATATAAGCACTATCCTTCAAGGCGCGAAGTTCCACGCTCGCATATTCAAGCACTTCCTGAGAAGTTGAGTCGATAACCGTCCCTTCGATGGAAAAAATGCCGCGATTGCCTGTTTGCTGAGGAAAAACGGACGGGAAGCAGAATATGAAAAGAGAAATAGAAATTACGTAGCGATACATTACAAAAAACTTTGTTATTCTGCTTAGATAGATTTTTTGGAAAAAAGTTTAAAACAAGGGACAAAAAGACAAAAGACGAAAAGACGGTTTACACCCCTTTCGCCCTTTCGTCCTAAGTGATGAAGAATTTTTAAAATATAAAGGTTGAAAAGGCCCCCCCCCTGTCTTGATTGAGGGTGTGTCAAAAGTGACATGCCCTTTTTTTTAACCAAAGGCCGAACTTTCTCAAGCTCAGCCTTTGCATTTTCCTAAAATGTTCATAATTTTAGGCATTCAAAAAATTTCTATGGC
>JAISYO010000099.1 GCA_031269865.1 Dysgonamonadaceae bacterium
CCTGCAATGTAGGCCACCCAGTCGAGGGCGCGGTTGCGATAGGCGGTGTTTTCGTTCATGCCGTTTTTGAGATAACTCCAATTGGAAAACACAACGAGCAGTCCGTAATCGCGAATACGCTCAAAATCACGTATTTGGTCGTAGTTCATGCCTGTTTCCCATGTCCATTCGCCCATATTGACCTTCTCGCAATTTTTGTCGTTAAACACCACTCCGTAACTGAATTGAGAGAAGCCGACGGGTTTGCCGACATCTTCCGAGTACCATTGCACGGAGGCTCCCATTGTCATTTTGTCGGCTTCTTCGGGGGCGGTGCTTTCGCCGAATTCGGCGCGGCTTTCGCGCCCCATGCTGAAATCGGCACCTGCGAGATAGCCTATCGAGCCATCGCCCGTGCAATCGGAAAAGAGCGGTGCTGCAAACAGCAACTGCTTGCCTGTTTCAATATGTTGAGCCACAACTGCTTCGATTTTGTCGCCATCCATTTGTACTTTCATTGCCCTCCACGGCGCAAAAAGCGTGATATTCTTTTCTTTGGCAATGGCTGCGGCTTTTTTGTCATCTTCGTAATTGGCTGCGGGCTGAGCGTTTCCTCCTTTCGCCGGTCCCCATTCTTTTTGCAGATTGCCGAGTTCGGGATATGGGCCGACTTCTATTCGCCCGCCGAGATGAACGCGAATTTCGGAACTGTTATTGCCGCCCAAAATCGAACGGTCGTTGATAAGCGCCACTTTCAAGCCGAGCCTCGCCGCCGAAATAGCCGCGCTGATACCCGCAACTCCCGCGCCCACGACAACAAAGTCAAATTGCCCTGCATTTGCAGGTATATCAGGCATATTTAGTACCTTACGGCGAAAAGTGTTCAGCTCAACGACATCGGAGGGCGGTGTTTGATTTTCTTCTGTTGTGAAATAAATCGCATCGCACCGGCCGTTGAAGCCCGTCAGGTCGTGCAAAGAAACCGTTATCTGCGGCTTGCGGACAGTTATCTTTCCTGCCGGCTGCCACATCCATTCGCTGCCGTTGCAGCCAAGAGGCGATATAAGCCGCTTATTATCAATGGTTATATAGAATCGTCCCGGACCCTTGCCGTTAAACCACGGCGCAGTCCAGTTGAAAGTGCGTACGTACACATAGTATGTACCCACCTCAGGCAGAGAGATTTGTGTGGTGGCGTCATCAACAGGCTTGCCCATTCCGTGCGCCATAAGGTAGGGCGACCCCATGATGTCCATAAACTGTTGATCTACAACCCATCCACCTTTGTTGGTGAAACTCTCTGTTTCAAGCAAATAATCAGCCGCCTGAATCTGACTTGCCATCAGAAGGCAAATAAGAAACATTGTCGTTTTCATACTGTCAGAACGAAAAATCAACCCCGGCGGCAAATACTTTGTTGGTGCGGGAATACGTCAAACTCATCGGGGCTGTACCGACTGCGGTTTCCTTGTCGTAATCCCTGTAATTCGTCCAAAAATAGCCGATATTGATCAGGACGTTTTTCGCGACTTTTACCGATCCGCCCAACCCTACCGAGTAGGAATCGAGGGAAAAGCTCAAATCGGATTGGAAATCGTCGCTCAATCCGTAATTGGTAAACTGCGTGCCGCCACTGATGGCGAACAGTTCGTTTATCTGGTATTCCAAGCCGAAGAGGTATTCGTTTGTCCCCCCGGTTAATGCTTTCTGCTTGTCGTTCGCCATTTTAGCTTGTTTGTCGAAAAAATAGTGGTAGCCCGCGCTGACAAGCAATTTCGAAAATTGGTAGGTTGCGCCTACCGTAAACAATCCGGGTATGTCGTGGGGCGTGTTCACACCGTCGGCAAACAAGCCGGTGTCGTCGGTTTCCGTTTTGTTTTCGACGTTCAGGGCGTTGCGAAACTCGTATTTCATTCCGATGTTCAAATTGTCGTAACTGAAATTGACGCCCAAAATGGGCGTTACGCCCCAACCCGACTGGGTGCATTTGAGGTGCTTGTCCTGAGTGGCTTGGGCATAGCCCAAAATGGCATCTTTATGACTTGCGAGAAGTGGGGAAGCGGCGAGCGCGGTTAAATAGGCATTTGCCGAAATCATTTCCCCCGATCCGAATCCGGGTGTAGATGAGGAAGGATTGATCATAATGTTTGTGATATTGCCCTCGTAACCGTTGCTCACGATATTCAGGCGAAATCCACCGTAAGCCGAAAACATTTCGTTTATCTTGTAACTTCCACCCATCTGCAAGCCGTAAATATAAGACGAGCCTGTCATATAGGACTGCACGCTATATTTGTTTACGCTGACGGGAAGCTGGTTTTGCGTGGCAAAACTTTGTAGCATAACCGGAAGCAGGGCTACCTGACTTTCAAACGAGGGTAAGCCTTTGTTGAAGGTGGCTTTTCCGCCTCCGCCCGCAACCGATAAGTTGCCGGACAGCACCCAATTGCCCGTTTTGTACGCCGCCTGAATGCTTGGGATAATCGGCGCGGAAGCGTTTCCCCGAAATTCTTTCGTGGCATTGTCGCCATAGCCTGCAAAGGGATGGAAATTAGCGTTTATCGTCCGTGTTTGAAACGCGCTCTGGTTCGTGAAGGCAAAGTGAAATCCATCGCCGAGCTTTACCAAACCTGCGGGGTTGTAGTATGCGGCATCAACCGTCGTGAAGCCGTCCAACGCCACAAGCCGTATAAAACGCGCCGACTGGTTGGTGTTGGTAAGGATACCCCCTGCGAAAGACAAGGGGGACAAAAATAATGCGATTAAGCTGCAAATCAGATTCTTATTCATAATTGTGAGTTGTAAATTAAATATCCTAATCTCTTGAAATTTTTTGAAAGCACAAAGATACCGCTTTTTATTCAATTACGAAAAAAACGTTCGGAAGTTTATTTGGACGTTTGGGGGTTTGATAATTGAAAATGACGGTGTACGCCACCATTAGCACATTAGCAAATTATTTCTTTAACCTTTAACCTTTCATTGTCAATTATCAATATAATGTTATCTTTGCAGCATAATGTAAAGAAGAATAGAAAATGAACGAACCTGTTATCCGTGTCGGGATTTTATCCGCGGCGCACATCCAATTCCGGCTTTTTGGCGCGTATCGGCTGAACGATGAGGTGTTGCCCGAAGGGGATTATTCCGCCGGATTTTCGAAGGGGAAAATCTTGTTCCGCCACGAAGAATACGATGAATTGCTGTTGGAAGCCGAAGATTTCCGTTCCGGTTCTTTTGAGTTAAAGGACGTGCTTATCGGCATCAATTTCCATTGGGAACGAAAAGAAAATCAACGCTTTCAGGGCAACCTGAAATTGATTGTCGAGGGCGATTCGCTGAGGGCGATCAACCTTGTTTTGTTGGAAGATTACCTGACGAGCGTGATTTCGTCCGAGATGAGCGCGACGAGTTCCGGGGAATTGTTGAAGGCTCACGCCGTCATTTCGCGCAGTTGGCTGTTGGCGCAGATTCAGAAAAGCAAATCGCTCGAAGGTAGGGGGCAAAAATACCGTACCTTTTTTCAATCGCCAACCGAAATAATCCGTTGGTACGATCGCGAGGATCACGAGCGTTTTGACGTTTGCGCCGACGATCATTGCCAACGTTATCAGGGCATTACACGTGCGTCCACGCCCTTGGTAAAAAAAGTTACCGCGGAAACGCGCGGCGAAGTGTTAATGTGGGGCGACGCCATTTGCGACGCGCGTTTTTCAAAATGTTGTGGTGGGGCGATGGAAACCTTCGAGAATACGTGGGAAGCCGTTCCGCACCCCTATTTGGTGTCGAAGGCGGACAGCCTGCGCCCTGTGTCAGCCCTGCCCGATTTGAGCGTGGAAGCCGAGGCTGATCGTTGGATTCGCACCTCGCCCGAAGCCTTTTGCAACACGTCGGACACCCGCGTGTTGAAGCAGGTTTTGAACGATTACGATCAGGAAAC
>JAISYO010000106.1 GCA_031269865.1 Dysgonamonadaceae bacterium
ATGTTAAAATGGGCATATAACGTGCAGGCTACACAATTGTTGAAGGGAATGTTGCCTTTCAACGGCGACGAAACCTTTGTGGCTGGCGGTTTGTTGCCCCGCACCACGCTTATGGACGGTTCCGCAGAGGCTACACTGCTGTTTATCAACGGTGGCGAGGCTTTGTTGAAGTGGACGGCACAAAACAAACCGAAGGAACAGCTCGATGCAACAGTTCTTCAAGCAGTCAAGAAATCGTTTGCCGACAATTTTATCATCAACAACCGCCTCGCAACCAACAATCCCGCCCGAATGAACGGCGAAACCTATCCGGCGTTCCGGCACGGTATATGCGAAAATCTTGGGAACACTGAGGGTTGCGAGTTTTTTGGCTGGACACAATGCACCGCCAACAACCGCTACCTTTGTCCGCACTGTTTCGCGACAGTAAATCTGCCAAAGGCAACACCTGAGACATATTTCCTGCCTTCAGTTACCTTGATGCCGTTTTATACCCGCGACGAGTTCGTTGATCGCAAGGTATTGCTCTTTCAGTTACAGGAACTTGCCGATTATTACCGCGCCAACAATGTGCTACCCTCGAAACTTGCGCATACGGAAACGAACAAAATTACCGGTTACGACTACGGTTTTTTCCTTTATGCTCTTACTCAAACCGGAAATCCGCTTGCATCTCAGGTATATAACGATATGCTTGCTGCGCTTGACAATACAGGGGCTTGGGTTGAATACTACGAAAACGGCGTCCCCTGCGGCACCCTATGCCGTCCGTGGGAAAGCGCCATCAATCTCGAAGCAGCAATCAATTATGTAATTACAAAAAATTAGAAATTAGAAATTAGAAATAAAGAATGAGAATGAAAAAAATATTTTTTTTAATCGTAGCAGGTTTAATGCTTGCAACAACCTGTATTAATGGTATTAACAGATCAAAATCGGCGTTGGCGGTTACAACGCTTTATTGCGACTATCAGCAGGGGACTGAATCCATCGTTTCCACCCAAACGCCCCATTTCGGGTGGCAGATACAATCGAAAGTAAACGACACCGAGCAGTCCGCCTATTCCATTCAGGTATTCGGTGACATGAACGGAAAAGAGGCTAAAATATGGGATTCGGGCAAAGTGGAATCGGCTAAGAGCCAACATATTCCCTATCTTGGGGCTGCGCCCTTGGAACAAGGCAAGAAATACCGTTGGCGCATCCGCGTATGGAACAAAAAAAACAAAGCGTCGAAATGGAGTGAAAAACAATCGTTTCGCGTAGCCCCATCCGATATGGACGCAAAATGGATCGGCGCGATTACCCGCGAAAAGTCTCGTTTGCCGGAAGGCAGAAATTTTCACGGCGGATCGGATAAATGGAAGGAAACGGATCCCCTATCCAAACGAAGCATTTACCTTCGCAAAGATTTCCCGTCCGAAAAATCGGTAAGGGACGCCGTGATTTATATTTGCGGGCTGGGGCATTACGAATTGTCCCTCAACGGCAAGAAGTTGGGAAATGCCGAATTTGCGCCGCTTTGGAGTGAATACGACAAAACCGTTTATTACAACACCTTTGACGTTACTACACTGCTCAATCGGCAAAATACCATCGGCGTGTTGCTCGGCAACGGTTTTTACAACGAACAAGGCGGACGATACGTGAAAATGCAAGTCAGTTTCGGTCCCCCCACCCTGTTTTTCAAGATGGTAATTACCTATACCGACGGCTCGTCGAAAACCCTTTCTTCCGACGAAACGTGGAAATACGCGCCAAGTCCGCTCACATTTAACGATATGTACGGCGGGGAAGATTACGATGCCCGATTGGAACAAGAGGGTTGGGACAAGCCCCTATTCAACGATTCGGATTGGAAACCCGTAGTCGTTCAAAACGCCCCGAAGGGAAAATTAACCGCCCAAACCACCCAACCGATAAAAATAAAGGAACGCTTCCCCATTAAAGAAACCAAGAAAGTCGGCGATTCCTATGTGTTCAATATGGAACAAAACTTGTCCGGCTTCCCTGAGATACGGATTTCGGGGAAAAAAGGGGATAAAGTACGCTTTACCTTGGGCGAGAACCTCGGCGAAAACGGATTGGTAAATCAGCAATCAATCGGTTCGCCCTACTATTTTGAATATACCCTGAAAGGCGACGCCGAAGAAAGTTGGCGTCCCCGCTTTTCCTACTACGGTTATCGTTACATTCAAGTGGACGGCGCAAAACCTTCGGGGGCAGACGATAATCGCGATATTCCGGTTTTATTGGATTTACAATCCTGCTTCGTGTATAACAGCACACCGCAAACCGGACAATTTCAATCGTCTAACGAAATTTTTTCGCGGACGCACACCCTCATCGTAAACGCCATAAAAAGCAATATGCAAGCGGTATTTACCGACTGTCCGCACCGCGAAAAATTGGGTTGGCTCGAAGAAACCCATCTCAACGGCGCCGGATTATTTTACAATTTCGATCAGTCGATCCTTATGCGCAAAGTGATGCAGGATATTCGCGACACACAACTGCCCAACGGATTGATTCCCGACATCGCCCCCGAATACGTCATTTTCGACGGCGGATTTCGGGATTCGCCCGAATGGGGTATCGCAGGGGTGCTCATTCCGTTTATGTATTACGAATTTTACAACGACGAATCGCTGATCAAAGAATACTACGGCGTGATGAAAAGATACGTCGATTACCTTTCCACCACCGCCGACAAGCACATACTGTCCCACGGATTGGGCGATTGGTGCGACTACAACATTGATTTTCCCTACGGTCCTTCGCGCAACACGCCCATTCCGCTATCCGCCTCGACACACTATTATATGGCTGTCGCACGATTGACGGAAGCCGCCAAAATGTTGGGCAAAACGGAAGACGCGGCTCGCTACGAGGCCTTGTCGAAAGAAGTAAAAAAGGCATTCAACGAAACCTTTTTCAATAACGAAACCAAACAATACGGAACGGGAAGCCAAGCCTCAAACGCGATGCCCTTGTTTGCCGGATTGGTTGAAGAAGCGGATCGGAAAGCGGTTCTCGACAATTTAGCGTCCGACATTCGCGAAAAAGGCTACCGCCTCTCAACCGGGGACGTGGGCAACCGCTACCTGTTCCGCGCATTGGCGGATAACGATCTCAATGAAGTGATGTACCGTATGCACAACCATTACGAAGTGCCCGGATACGGCTTCCAATTGCAGTTTGGCGTTACCGCGCTGACGGAATTATGGGATCCACGGAAGGGTGCCTCGTGGAATCATTTTATGATGGGGCAGATAGAGGAATGGTTCTTCCGATCGCTGGCAGGGATAATTCCCGTGCCGAGCAACGACGGCATCAAACATATTGTGATCGCGCCACAAGCCGCCGGGGATTTAAAATGGGTAAAAGCAAATTACGATACGCATTACGGTGTCGTATCAGTCGATTGGAAAATAGATGACAATCAGAAATTTAGCCTCACGGTTTCCGTTCCGGTAAATTGCAGGGCAAAAATTTACCTTCCCGGAAAATCCGGTTTTCAAGAAGTAAAAAGCGGCACGCATACTTTTCAAACAAGCATAGAATAAAATATGAAAACTCGATTGACACTCTCTTTTTTGCTGTTCGTCCTGTCGTTTCCGGTATTTTCGAAACAAAATGCAAGCATCGTTCCGGAAAATTTGAAATTGGAGTATTTAAGCAACCCGCAAGGATTGGACGAGATAAGCCCACGGTTCAGTTGGACGTTGAAAGCCGCCGACGAAAATCAGTTCGGGCAGAAACAGACTGCCTACCGCATCTTGGTTGCCCATTCAAAGGAAGCCTTGGATAAAAACGTCGGGGATATGTGGGATAGCAATTGGGCGAAATCAGATGATATGCAGTTGATTACGTATCGTGGTACAACTTTGTCGTCCGACAAAAGCTATTATTGGAAAGTCGCGGTAAAAGACGAGAAGGGAAACACGTCGCCGTGGAGTGCGGTTGCCGAATGGAGTACCGGATTATTTTCCCCAAGCGAATGGACGGCAAAATGGATTGGCTCATCACAACTATTTGATTACAAGGGAAGTGATTGCAACGTATATGATCCTTGGCTTCGAAAGAACATCGTCCTCGATGAAAAACCCCAACGCGCCGTGCTGTTTGTGGCATCGGTAGGCTACCACGAAGTATATGTGAACGGCGAAAAAATCGGGGACGGCGTGTTAGTCCCTGCGGTTACCGATCACACCAAACGGGCGCGATATATCGCATACGACATTGCCCCCGCATTGAAAAAAGGCAAAAACACCATCGCTTTCTGGCTGGGTGCTTCGTGGGCGATTTTCGCGCCCTACGCCACGCCCGACAAGCCCCGAACCCCCATCGTTTCCGCGCAAGCCGATTTGTATGATTCATACGGACAAGTGATTACCCGAATCGAAACCAACGATTCGTGGAAAGTCTGTCCAAGCCCGAACCGATTGATGGGAAAATGGGATTTTGGCAATTATGGGGGCGAAATTTGGAACGACAACCAAACAACACCCGATTGGAATTTGTCCGGCTTCGACGATTCCTCGTGGCAACAAGCCACGCAATATGCGCCGCAGCTTATTTTGTCGGCGCAACGAACCGAAGGAAACCGCCTGTTCGATGAAATAAAACCCTTATCGGTTGAAATTAAGGGGAAGGGCGTTTACCGTGTCGATATGGGCGTAAATTTTGCCGGGTGGACACAAATTACCGTCCGCGCAAATCAGGGCGACACGGTTCACTTCTACTTTTCAGAGCGCGAGCAAGCCGAAATGACATTCGGTATCCGAAGCGCGATTGTCGTGGGGCAGTCAGGCAAGGCGACTTTCCGCAATCGATTCAATTACAGTTCTGGACGGTGGATTACCATCAAAGGCGCGACGGCTGAACCGGACATATCGGGTTGGCTCGTGCGCACCGCCTTTCAAGCATCGACAACCTTCACTTGTTCCGACGCGCTGCAAAATTGGATTTACGATCGCGTGCTTTGGACTTTCCAAAATCTTTCAATCGGCGGTTACATTGTGGACTGCCCTCAGCGCGAACGCTTTGGGTACGGCGGCGACGCCCATGCCACGTCGGAAACCGGAATGTTTAACTACCGGCTCGGCGCGTTTTATTCCAAGTGGCTCGAAGACTGGCGGGACGTGCAAGGCACCGAGTCGATGGTAGGGGATATGAACAATCCCGAATGGGCGCACAAGCAAATCAACAGCGGACGATTTTTCGGCAACGGCGTCCTGCCCCACTCCGCCCCTACCTTTCACGGCGGCGGCGGTCCGGCTTGGGGCGGAATTGTCGTAACGCTTCCTTGGCTGCTCTACCAACACGAGGGCGACACGCGCGTGTTGGACAAAAATTACGAAATGCTGAAAAAATGGCTCGAATTTTTGGATTCCCACACCGAAAACGACCTTTTGCAACGTTTCGGCGGCTCGTGGGATTTCCTTGGCGATTGGCTTTGGCCCAATGCAACCGCCGAGGGTATGAACAACGACAAACCCGAAACGCTTTGCCTCAACAACTGCTACCGCGTGTACAATTTGCGCACGGCGGCGAAAATAGCCCGTGTGCTCGGACACGATTCCGATGCGGAAAAATGGGAAGGGCAAGCCGAAGCATCGAGCAAAGCCATTCACGAGAAATTCTATAACCCCGACGATCATAGTTATTCCGATGCGTCGATGGCAAACCTCGCCGCGGCATTATACGGCAACGTGATGCCCCCCGAATTGAAGCAGACCGTTGTGGACAGGCTCGAACAGGAAATCCTCGTCCACAAAAAAGGACATATCCACGTTGGCATCACGGGTGGAGCGATGCTTTTCAAGGTATTGCGCGACGAAGGGCGCGACGATTTGATTTATTCCATGACTTCGCAAACCACCTACCCAAGCTGGGGTTTTATGCGCGAAAGCGGGGCGACGACCATCTGGGAAATGTGGGAAAAAGACCTCCCCGGACATTCCCTGCTGCACAGTTCTTACCTCTACCCCGGAGCGTGGTATGTGGATGGCTTGGCAGGTATTCGCCGCGACAACCGCGTTGCCGGATTCAGGAAGTTTATCGTTCGCGTTCCGCGCCTGACCGAAACCCAATTATCTTGGGCGAAAGCGACTTACGATTCCCATGCAGGGAAAATAGAATTGCATTGGCAAAGGGAGGGGGCGCAGGTGCGGTTGAGCGTTACCGTCCCCCCGAATTGCAGGGCGAAGGTGCTTTTCCCGACAGTGGAGGGG
>JAISYO010000068.1 GCA_031269865.1 Dysgonamonadaceae bacterium
AGTTACTGCATTTTCCCTATGACTGACGCGCCTGTCGGGGTTGGTGGACGTGGTGTCGAGCATAGAGAAATTGCGTATCTCGTGTTCCAAAAAGGCTGTCAGTCCGAATTTTACCCAATCTTTGAACCCTTCCCTCATACTCAGGGCAAAGGTGTTTTTGAAGGACGAATAGGTGCTGCTGTCGTTCACTGCCGTATCGTAGGTGCGCTGTTTGTAAAACTGATCGATGCGCTGCAACACCTGATTGTCGATAACCACATTTGTTGTGTCGTAAGAGAGGAAACGGCGGTATTGCCGTTTGTAATCCGTTGTGTATATGATGCTTGCCACCGGAACGAAACTGTTGGCTTGTGCCGTGTCCGCCGTATCCTCGTAGTAGCCGAGGTTGTATCGTCCGGCGAGGTAAACCTGATCGGTTTTCAGGCGGTTCCACGTCCGCGAGAATTTTACCGGAACGTCGGTTGTGGTAAAATTTTGTCCGATGGAATCGGGGTTCGTGATAAAACCATCGTTGGTAATCCCGCCGTTTTCGAAATTCGTGATGCGGGCGGTGGAAAGGAAGGCGTGAGCCTCAATCCTGTCGCCGATGTAATTCCCGAAAACTGTCCAGTCGATGTGCTTTGTCGCTTGCGAATTATAGAATCCGCGAGAATAGATGTAGTCCACGTCGAAGCCCAGGTTCAGTTGCGGGCTGAAATTCATCGTCAGCAGCGCGTCGAGGCGTTCCTCGTTCATCAGTTTGCCGCCGCCCCGTTGGTAGTTCAGCCGGGAATAGGGTAGGCGCACGTTGTAAAAATACTGCTTGTCCGGTTCTTTATTATACAGGTAATAAGCGTCGTAGAAGGTAAAGTGATCGCTTTCTTTGCGATCGAAAAACAATTTCGAGAGGGCTGGCGAACCCAAGGGTCCAAGGAAACCCATCGCCACCGATTGTCCGTCCGGAATGGTGCTTTGCTGGTAGTTGTAGAGCAGGGTGTCCACCGGCACGATGTAGCGTTCGCCGGTTCGCCGATCGATTTTCCACGTCGTGATGCGCGGAAGCCTCATCAGGGAATCTTTTCTCAACGAATCCGCCGTCAATCCGTGTTCGTGACTGGGGGCGTGGCGATCGTCGCTGGGCTTCAACCTTTCCGTAGAAACAGATTTCAGCGAATCCCCGCCCGCTTTCACTTGCGCCGAATCGGGGAAAATGAACCTTGGTGTCTGCGCCATCGTATAAAATGAGCAGGCAAAAAACAGGGCGATGATAGATAGCAATTTTTTCACGCCTACAAACTTACATAAAATTTGTCTATTGAGGATTGTGTTGGCGTAAATTTTATGCGGTTTTTATGAAAGAAATTGCTTAAACCTTTTTTTGAGGTGCTATATTTAGCGATTGTTTTTCTCTTTTCGGGGACTGATTGCACGCAAGGGCAATTAAGGAAGATAAGGAATTGGGGCACGGAACGGAAGGACGGCAAGCCCCCTGCAATCCGTCAGGATTGCAACGCTCGGTAAGAAACGCGAACGCACACAATTACAGGCAAGCCGTAGGTTTGCCGCCCTCTTTGGACGCTTACCTGCGGCAGGCGGTTGGGTGGCGGGGCTGCGGTTTCGAGCGGCACATTCCTACGGAATGTAAAAAAAAGCCAATAAATTGGCGTGGCTTTCATATTTTAAGTATGTTTGCATAAAAAAAGGAGGTTTTTTATGCAGAAAACATACGCCGTGCTGTTCATTTTTGTTTCGATGTTTTTTGGTCAGTCGCTTTCCGCGCAACAATGGGATTACAAAGCGGAGGACAAAGCCGTTTTCGAGCGCTACGTTGCAAGCATAAGCCCTTTTAAATCGTGCCCCGCAACGGAAATTTTGGAAAAAACCGCCGCGTTTTTCCTCGGCACGCCCTACGTGGCGCATACGCTCGATTTGGGCGGAAGGGAAAAACTTACCGTGAATCTTCGCGAATTGGATTGTTTTACATTCGTGGAAAACGTGCTTGCCCTGTCGCAGACGCTTATTTCAGGGAATCTTACTTTTGAACAATTTATTGAAAACCTGCAAAATATGCGCTATCGCAACGCTGTCGTCGAAGATTTCAGTTCGCGTTTGCACTACACTTCCGATTGGGCGTATGAAAACGAGAAACGCGGCTTGCTGACGAATATAAGCAAGAAATTGGGCGGTTTGCGCGAAACGAAGCCCATTGATTTTATGTCGGAGCACCGCTCATCTTACGCGCAACTGAAAACCGACGATGCGATGTTGGCGAAAATCAAGGAAGTCGAAGGGCGGATAAACGCTCGCGGCGGTTTTTATTACCTGCCGAAGAAAAAAATAGCTTCGCTGGCGAATCAAATTCCGCCGATGGCTGTCGTTGCCTTCACAACCAATATCAACGGGCTGGACGTTACCCACGTCGCTTTCGCGTGGCGAGAAAACGGACGAACCGGATTTATCCACGCATCGAGCACGGCGATGAAGGTTGTCATCGACACGCAATCGCTGAGCGAGTATTGTTTGTCACGGAAATCCTGCACCGGGCTGATGGTTTCACGCCCCTTTTCGCACTTGTTATCAGGAGATTGCGGGTCAAGCCCGCAATGACGCCGTCCCTTTTTGGGCTTTTGAGACAGCCCCTTCTTAGCGTTTCTTCGGCTTTATCCGCAGTGCGCGAGCGATAGCCTTTTCCACGAGCGGATTCATAATGGCGTAGCCCGCCTCGTTGGGGTGGACGCCGTCCCGCGATAATTCGGCTTTCAGCCCGTCGCGTTCGTCAGCCATCGGCGTAAAAAAATCGCAATACACCGCGCCGTTTTTATCGGCATAATTTTTTATGCGTTTGTTGAGTTCCACGATTTTTGGCGCGGGTTCCAATCCGCTTCGCCAAGGATAGTCGAAAACCGGAAGCACGGAACAAAGGACGACCCGTATGCCGTGCGCTTGCGCCAATTCGGTCATGCTCCGAATGTTATCCTCTATCATTTCGAGGGAGGACGGACCGGTGTTTCCGGCAATATCGTTCGTCCCTGCCAAGATAACCACAACCTTGGGGTTGAGATGAACGACGTCTTGGCGAAAGCGCAGCAGCATCTGCGGCGTTGTCTGTCCGCTGATTCCGCGATTGACATAGGCTTTGCCCTCAAAAAATCCGGGGACTTTTTCTATCCAGCCCTGAGTGATGGAATTACCCATAAAAACCACCCGATTCTCGTTTCTATTGGGCATGCCGATTTTGGCATTGTCTTCCTTGAAACGGTTGAGATTCGCCCAATCTTGGGCGTAAGCATTGAAACCAAACAACATAGCGATTGAAATCATCAAAAGAGTAAAAATTCGATTTTTCATTTTATAAATGGATTAAAGAAAAAATTTAGAAGCTGTTTAACGTGAGTTCGATATAATTATAATACTTAAAGTGCCGAATATTAAATTTAAACAGCTTCTTAAAGTTTCCAAAAGTAATAAATTTCGTGGAATAATCGGCTCGAAATCTTGAAATTTTGCCCCTTTAGTTTCAAAATTCGCAATATATCGACGGATATGTTCCGAAATAAGCAAAAATATGATTTGAAATGACATAAAATGCGAAAAATTTCGATTTTGTCCTTTCATCTGTTCGATTTGTTGCATTTTATTTCTTTAATTACGAATATAACAAGTAAATTTCTCGATTTGTGTCAAAATATGAGTAATAAATTTCGATTTTTCCTTGTTATAGGCAAAAAAAAGTTGGAACTTTGCTCTCTGCTTTTTGTAAACTCAAATTAAAAAGAATATGTCTAGCGAAAAAAACGATAGGAAGCCCTACGTTCCCCTTATAATTACGGTAGATAATGTTGTGATGGGCAACAGTTTATTAACAGGATCAATTGTACGAGAAGCCTCAATGGGTGTGGAAGATTGGGAAGAAACTTTCACAAGCGGCGACGGCGGATCCGACGGCGAAATCTTATGGTAAAAAAAATTTAACAGAAAGGTATGATGAAAAAAACTTTTGGACTTGCAACGTGGACCATGTTACTCGTGCTGGCAATTTTTGGCACGACGAGTTGCACGCAGGATTTAGAGATAGGAGGCGATCTGCCGGACGGCGACGCCTCCATGATAGAGGTGGAATTGAAGCTGCAGCTCGAAAAGGTGGGAGACGTAAACATCCCGACCACACGCAGCACTTACCTCAGTACTACAGACGCGCGGCGTTCGGTGGCTGCGGAAAACTTGGTCGAGGCGGTTATCTTGGCGGTATATGACAAAAACGATAAATTTTCTTATTTTGCAACGGGGCAGCTGAATGCCGATGAATTGAAGGTAAAGACAAAATTGAAACGTTCAAGCAATGCTACGGACACTTACCAGATCGCGGTCATCGCCAACCGTCCGATTAGTGATGAGGAAAAAGCCGCCCATTTCATTGTGGGAACAAGCACCCTGAACGATTTGGCATCCTTGACTTTCGACGCTTCCGGACTATGGATGAGCCTGCCCGACCAAGGTACGGGTATGGTTCCCGATCCCGGCAACGCAGGAAAATTCGTCAAGGTGATACCCCTGTTGGGGGTTTCCGCCAACTTGGAAGTGACAGCATCCATGACCATGCCGACCATCAATCTGCTCCGTGCCATGGCGCGGGTGGACATCGGTTTCGATTTTTCTTCTACCACCAACGGATCCGAAACCGTTACGTTGCCTGCGACCGCCCGGCTGTATGAAGTGTGGGTATATAACGCGCCCCTAAAAGGTTCGGTTGCCAACAACGCCCTCATGACACAAAATGCCACCGGCACCATTGTAACTTCGGCTACCGTGCCGACATCGCCCACCACAACCTACGACGAGGTGGGTTGGCAGACTTTGCACGACTACGGGACGCCCACCCCCGCTTCCTACCAACCTATGAGCGTGAGGGAATGTTACATAGCGGAAAAATCAAATTCATCTACGCAGACTTTCCTCGTCATCGGGGTAATGGACATGGCCGACAGCGGTACCCCGTCCTACTACCGCATCAATTTTTCGGAGACCAATGCCACGGATATTTTGCCCATTCTTCGCAATAAACGCTATGTGTTTTCGATAACCAGCATCACGGGAAAAGGATGGGCCACGAAGGAAGCCGCTGCTGCCAGCCATCCTCAGAATATTGAATGGAATCTCACATATACCGAGAAAGGCGGTATTTTTGTGTCGGGGGCAAACACCATCACGCTGGATCGGACAAGCATCGCGCTGCCGGGAAACACGCCCGAAGAAAGGACGCTGGGTTACATCCTTTCCTCCGGTTTTACGCCTGATCCGATACCCTTTACCTTTGTCTGGGGTACACCTACGAACGGGGTAGTGGGGGTCGTGGATCTCGCTAACTATATTAACGTTTCGTATGTGGTGGAATCTTCAACCACGGGACATTTTAAATTTACCATCACTCAGTCGAACAACTGGCCGAAATGGACACGATACACCCAGCGGCTGTACGTCAATTGCAATGGACCGAACCCGGGGATCACGGACAACACCATAGCGATAGATGTTACCATGGTGGCAGAACAAACCGCCTATGACATTTTCAACGTGGATATACACGGCATCTATCTGCCGAGGAAATTAACGAATGAAAATTTCATCGCGAACGAGCATTACGCCGAGCTTACCTTGCGCAGCCTCTATGCCGACGATGTTCGGACGAATAAGACATTCAACATTGAGTCCGACGCGGTGTCGGGCGGCGGTTATACCGCCAGTTTTGCGACACCGGGCGACGTCTCTTTTTCAAACACATCTGTAACCTATAATGGGCGCGGCAATGCCGATGGCACGCCGAATTCTTCCGGTTTCTACGAGTTCTTCACATACAAGATTCCCCTAAAGGCAGGAAGCAGCGTCCTCGAAGATTGGAGGGGGGATTATGACATATACTTCCATGGGGACGGTGTGGCAACCGAGGACAGGGTTACTCCTACGGAGGCGTTTGCCCATTGGTTTGTGGGTTACAAAACCAAAAATGTGCTTGGTTACGGTCTCTACCAGGGAACATACGGGTATCATGCGGAAGCCGGGGCTTCCCGTATCATGCTCCGATCCCCACGAGTATTCGGGTTGAACGCCAACTCCATGGTGCCGGTAAGCGGGATCATCTATAAATCCATCGCATCACAAGGTTCGAAAATAGAAGACGGGGGGCATCCAGTGCTTACCGCCATCGCGGGCGCCAACAAGCCCGACATCCTTATCTTTGGGCATTACGTAACGCTGCTACCGGTGGCGGTTACTGCTCTTCGTGACTATATCAATAACGGTGGGGTTGTGCTTATGTTTCAGCGGGAAGATGTGGCAGGCACCAAGTCTTTGATGGAAAGCATAGGGGCTGGGTCTTCCATGACCTTTGCGTATGAGTCGGCGGCTCCGGGTCATATCTATCCCTTCGTAACAGACGGCGGGGTAAGTGGGACCGGAGGTGAGAGCGTGGCGGCTGGGAACCTCGATTTTATCGCACACGGTATTTTTACCGGAGAACGCATGGTATCATCGACATCACCCGCTGCGTTGCCAAAAGGCTGGGGCGAGAATTCCGTCGGAACTCGCTTTGTTACTGATGGTCTTAGTTCAGCGCAAGTAGTAGTATATACCCGCGAGACCAATTTAGCGGGCAGAGTAACCTCATTCCGCCACAAAACCAAGGGTTTCCTTTGGGTAGGCGATGGCGGCTTCCTTTCGGGGAGAAACCGCAGCAACACGTATTCGACCTCACAACCTTTCTGCGTCAACCTCGACGGTAGTCCGTACGCCAAACCATCGTATGGCACACCCCCCGGGACAGTTTATAACTCATCCTACTTCGCGGGCATCATGGGTTGGGCGATCGACTATGCCGAATTTCTGGGGATCAACAACCCCAACAGGGTTTCAAACGCAAGCACGTATGGATCTGCCACTTGGCACAGGCCTAATTAATTTATCAACATGTTAAAATTGAAAACGATGAAATACAAGATGAAAAAAATAACATTCTTTTTTGCGGGGCTGTTGCTGTTGTCCTCCTGTTCGACCGACGAATTTGGCGGAGGCAAGAGTTCGGATGGAAAAGTAAAGCTCAGCGTGGAACTCAACGTCAATCCGATGTCTTCCTCCACTCGTGCCATGACCGCCGACGACGAAAAAAAGATAACGTCGCTTGTCGTTTTGGTTTTCAGCAGACTACCACCCGACACGGGGGATGGTACCTTGGAGTATATAGCGGAAAACACGCCTGTTACCGACGATGGGAAGACTACCATCCAGATTAAATCCAGTTTTGCCGGCGGGGGCGTGGAATACAACATCATGTTCGTTGCCAACACCTCCATCAATTTTTCCAGCTATATCGGGCAGAGCAGAGCAACCGTGCAAGCTGCCGCCAGCTTTACACGCACGGGCGGACAGCCGTGGGCGGCAAGACTGGGCGGCTCAAGCACCGCTGCCCCCATCCCGATGTGGGGGGAAACCGGGTTTAAGACGATAAACCATGATGGTAGTACCCTGACCGGAAGCAACGCCATTACGATGATAAGGGCGATGGCGCGTTTCGACGTGGGCATCAAATACAGCTCCGGCTCTTTTCAAGGACTTAGCGGTTACCAATTGGAAGAGGTGCACGTGTATCGCTCGGCAACCAACGCATTGATCATACCTGCCCCTCTCTCCTATAATCCACTGAATCGTAGCATAATCGCAACTTCGGTACCTGCATCGCCAACTTTCGATGCGCTCGGCGTGTCCGGTAGCGCTTCGGAGGGTGTCAAATATATAGCTGGCGCTCCCTATACTTCCTCGGTGCGCGAGATTTACGTCATGGAACGGCAGACAGGGACGACCGCCCCGATGGACGAATGTACTGCCATCGTGGTAAAAATCAAAAACACCAGCACCAATAAATCGGGCTATTACCGGATGAACATCGACCTCGATGGGGATGGCATTCCCAATAATGTGTTGCGCAACCACTACTACATTTTCAATATCGGCGGGGTGTCGGGCGAAGGGATGGACAACCCCGAAGCTGCCCTGAACTCGATTGTTTCCGATCTGCAATATACCGTGGTGGAATGGGATTTGGCGACCACCCAGGTGTGGATGACAGGCAATTACTACCTGAGGGTGTCCAAGCCGAAAGTAACCCTGAGCAACCGCGCCAACAACGGCGAAGTTACCCTCGATTTTGAAACGAACGCGCTGCCCAACCCCGACGACGAGTGCTTTACCATCAAATGGAAGGATGCGCCTGCCGGATCGCCCGTCGAGAACATCGTGGCGAAGTTGGACGGCACGAGCAGCCAGGTGCCCCTGCCGAGCAGCGGCGATGCCCTGGCGCCTGCGGCTGGCAGCGGCACATTGACATTCCACGCGCCCATCAATAGTTACACGGGCGAAGAGATTGCAAGCGAATTGATTTTTACCGCAGGGGACATCTGCGTGAAAGTGCCGGTTGTACAGCCGGAATTTGTCTTCGACTACACCTTTGATTGCGACGACATCAAGGCGAGCGGCAGTTACATGGTAAACGGAACGCCGAACGTGGATAAAGACATCATTACCATCGGTATCCACAACATCACCCCCGATATGGAGGGACTGACTTGGGAAATTCATACGGATGTAATTTACGATCTGTCTTTCAGCGGTACAGGGCAATTTGGTCCGGAAGCCTATCAGGAAGTAACGCTGACGGTGGATGATCCAACAACCGTTATATTAACCCCTCCGGGGACGCGCAATTACACCCTGACCAGCAATTCCACCGCAGGAGGACCCGACTCTCCCTTTCCCGCTAATTGCAACCAGGTAAAAATAGTGGTGGGCTTTACCACGAAAAAGGTGTTTTTGTACGGGGACATTACCAACGGGTTGTCTGCGCCACAGACGTCTATGATTAGTGATCCGTACACGTATTCGTACATATACCCAACTTATACAGAGGCATACACTCACTCCTATCATCGAGACTATGAGGCATTCCGTTTCCTGACTTCGAACGTTAATTTTTCTTACGGCGGCACGGTTCCCATCGAAGGTTTTGAGTTTACGCACATGCATTTTAATGATGTAACTTCCGATCGAAGAACGCAGTTTTTTAAGAAAGTGGAGGACGAACGACCGGATATTTTGCTGATTGCGGACGACGACGACGACGTTGGTATGTTGGCAGCCAATGACGAGGCGCTGGAAAAGCTCTACCAGTACGTGGACCAAGGAGGAGTGTTGATTCTTATTGCCAACGACCCGCACACCAACCCGGTGCGTTTGTATAATAACTTGTTCAACTATGCGGAGTCGCCCTTCGTGGACGCTACGCAGCAAAGTAAAAATCAGGTGGTGTATATGCCGAACAACAATCATAAACATGAGCAGTTTATACATGAATCAGGCGACGCGCTGATCAAGAACATTCCGGGCGACCCCATTGTTACGGGTGTGATCGACGGGGTGCAGTTCTTCCCCTCCATCGCGGGCAAACAGCTGGCGGTAAACGAAGAGCCTATTTCGTATAACCAAAGTGGAGAATGGTGCGGGTATGGCTTTAAGGTACAGCCCGGCGCCACGGATGTTATCGTTTACGCAACAGCAGCAGGAACGATAAAGGGGGCGGACGTCTCCGTGCCAATGGGCGAACACGCCATTATGATCCGCCACAAGCGGAAAAACGTGATTATGTTCACGAACGACTGCGGTTTCTTGGCAAGCCGTGGGACGACTACTGCTCCGACCAACAAGACCCCGTTCCAATTAAATAACGATGGAAGCCCCAAGGAAGCTAACCCGTATGACCTCGAACATAGCAACGGCACATCCGCCAATTCGCTGATCTTTGCCAATGTGATGGCATGGGCAATTTATCAGGCGCAGTTTCAAGGCATCAACAGCGGCGGGATTCCTGCGGACGGCGAAGAATAAAGAGAGTATATGAGAGTGTAAAATAAATATCCATAGTATAATTTAGCTGGCGTATTATATAAGCTACGGGTTCCCGAAGATTGTGAAATTGACGGGATTCACTTTTTTCGAAATACACTTTTTCAAAATGCACTTTTTCGAAATACACAAAAAACCACGCTTTTCGGGGGGGGTTGTTTCGTTGCTTGTCAAAAAATGACACGGCGGCTGGCGGATTAGTCGATAAGGCGGTAAATTCAGTGAAATTTTCCTGTATTTTTTAAGGTGCAGCTCGTGAAAAAATACCTATTTTTGTGGCGTGAATTTTTTATAAAAAAAACAAGTTCTAAAAAGTGGAACGATTCAACAAAAACGATTCAACGAATATTAAATATCCATAGTTTTTTTAGCTGACGTTAATTTTATTTCAAAAGCTGTAGTCCCTGAGGGTTGTGAAACCAGCGGGGATTTTTTTGTATGATAATCGGGGGTAAGACAAATCGTCATTGCGGGCTTGACCCGCCATATCCCCCAACCTTATTCCCTTATTTAACGTGAGTCCGGTATAATTATAATGCTTAGAAGCTGTTTAAATTTTAACGAAATAATTTATGATTATCCCCAAGATTACCCCTATATTAAAAAACAGTGTAGTATTCGGCTGTCCCGATAGGGACAGTATGTTGGTAGAAAATCATTTCCAACCACCGCTATTCCCGTCCCGGCAGGGACGGAATGTGGGTTTTCGGTAACATATTCCGTCCCCTACGGGACGGGGAGAGAGGGGCGGTTTGTCTTTTCTACCAACATGTTGTGCCTAACGGCACAAATGGGGAAGGGTACAGATGTTTGCCTTTGCTCCAAATGTCCCGTAGGGACAAAATGTTGGTAGAAAGGGTGTTCCATTATTGTCGCCGTGCCGTAGGTACGGAATATCAACGTCCTTGCCGTTTTCATATTCCGTCCCTACGGGACGACGTAAAGGGGGATTCCATTGTTTCTACCCATATCACGTCCCCTACGGGACGGGGAGAGAGGGGCGGTTTGTCTTTTCTACCAACATGTTGTGGCTAACGGCACAAATGGGGAAGGGTACAGATGTTTGCCTTTGCTCCAAATGTCCCGTCAGGGACAAAATGTTGGTAGAAAGGGTGTTCCATTATTGTCGCCGTGCCGTAGGTACGGAATATCAATATCTTTGCCGTTTTCATATTCCGTCCCTACGGGACAACGTAAAGGGGGATTC
>JAISYO010000176.1 GCA_031269865.1 Dysgonamonadaceae bacterium
CTGGCATCGAGCGTCAATTTGTCGTCCAGCATCGAAGCCGTGTTGCGGAACGTGAAATTGTAACGGTTGTAGGCGTTGCCGGGCAAAATCCCTTGGGCGTTGGTGGTGGCTGCCGACAGATAAGTCTGATTTTTCGCGTTTCCTGTCGATAATGAAATGCTGTTGGAAGCGTGGCTACCCGTATTGAAGAACTTGGCGGGATCGTAGCGGTAATTGGTGGCATCGCCCCAACTGGTAACTTCGCCGTTTCGGTTGCCGTAAGTATTTTGGAACTTAGGCATCATCATCGGGTTTGAGAAGAGGGTGCTGTTGCTTACCGTCAATGTCGTTTTGTTGGTGTTGCCTTTTTTCGTGGTAATCATCACTACGCCGTTGGCACCTTCATAACCGTAGAGTGCTGCCGCCGAGGGACCCGTGAGCAATGAAATGCTTTCAATGTCGTCGGGGTTGATGTCCGCAGCACCTTCGGAACCGGGTTGCGTTGAATACAGTCCATCGCTCACGCCATTGCCGTAGCTGGAATTGTACATCGGAATTCCGTCGATGACATACAGCGCGTTGTTGTCTTTTGACAGCGATTTGGCACCGCGCATAATTACTTTGACGGCGGCTCCCGGACCAGCTGCGCTGCTATTGATGGCTACGCCGGCGACTTTGCCTGCCAACGCATTCATAAAATTCGCGCTACGCACGGTGGTAAGTTCCTTGTTGTTTACCTCCTGCACGTTGTAACTCAGGGCTTTTTCTGCGCGTCGGATACCGAGTGCGGTAACCACCATATCTTCCAGCATGGTGGCTTGTTCTTTCAAAACGATATTGAAAGCCGTTTTTCCATCCGTGGAAATTTCTTGTGTCAGGTAACCGATGTACGAAATTTGCAGTATGGCATCGTTGTTCACGCTGAGGGAAAACCGCCCGTCAATATCCGTTACGGTTCCGTTCGTAGTGCCTTTTTCCACGATGTTTGCGCCGATGACAGCTTCGCCTTTCTGATCAACCACGGTGCCGGAAATGCTCCTCTTCTGTTGTTGTTCTGGTTCGGCGATCACATTCTGTTGCGGTTTTTCCGCCTTCGAAATGTACACTTGCCTGTCGGACACTTTGTAGGTATTGTCAGTCCCCTCAAACAGTTTGTCCAACACGTTATTTATCGTTTCTTTTTCCACGTTTATCGACACCACCCTGTTGGGATTGAGGGTTTCGCGATTGAAGAGGAAAATATACTCGCTGTTCTTCTCAATTTCTTTGAAAACTTCACGAACAGTTTTGTTATTCAATTTCAAGCTCAACGTAGTAACCTGCGAATAGCTGTTACCGGCATAGCTTATGCCCATGCCTATGGTAAGGAACAATATAACAAGCCTCATAATTAGGAAAGTTTTTTGAGTATTAGCGAATTTTAGAAGATTACTAATAGTTTTTGTCATATATTTGTCTCGATTTAAAATGTGATAGATTCTAAAATTATTTGCTTTTTGGATCGCGTGATCGGACGGCGTTTGGCGATGTTGTCCGATCTTTTTATGTAGTGTTTTTTATCCTGTATCTTCCATAACGATTTATTTTTTTTGATGTTAGTAATTAGTTGAAATTCATAATAGTAAGAGTGTATTATTTTACCTTTACCCTATATGTGTCGTTTTCTTGTACCACTTCTATCGGGAAGGAAAAAGTGAGTCCGGAAAGTACTTTGCCGAGATCGCTTTTCAAATCAACCTTCCCCGAACAGCGTTGGGTAACGATATTTTCGCCGAAAGTAATTTTCTGTCCGTAATAGCGCGAAAGTTTAGTCATCAATACGTCAAATCTCTCGTCTTCAACGTAAAGGATTCCGTGGATCCACGAAATGTATTTTTCCACGTCCACCTGCGTAACCGATGCCTGCCCCGATTTGTAGCCGTACATTTGCGAAGGGTTCAAATCGGTTTTTTTCGGATTTCCGTTCGATGTTACCTGCACCGCCCCCGAAGCGAGCACGACTTGTGTTTCGGTATCTTCCCCATACGCCAGCACATTGAATTTCGTCCCCATCACACGGATAGCGATGTCGTTTGTCCTGACGATAAAAGGTTGCTTCTTGTTGGGCGTAACGTCTAAAAACACTTCCCCGTCCACATAGATTTCTCTGACGTCGTCCGCGAAGCGGTTGGGATACACCACCTTTGTGCCGGAATTGACGTGCAAAATGCTTCCGTCCGGCAGAGTCAGTTTGGATCTTTTTCCTTTCGGTACGACTAATTGGCTGTATTCCATTGCGTTTATCTTGGAAACTGATTTTCCGGTTACCTGAATGCTGTCGGGATTGTAAGCGATGTCTGCTTCTTTTTCGGCTATCGTGATCAGCTTGTCAGACGAAACAAACAACTGAATGTCCTGCGACACGGAATCGGCGGACAAGGCATTGGCTTTCACGAAATCCAGCAATCGCGAATCGGGGTTGCCAAAGTGCTTATTGATTTGATTTACAGATAGTAACAGCAAGATAGATGCTGCGGTGGTGGAAAGCCAAAAATACAATGTCTTTTGTTTTTTTCGCTGCGCGACACGATGCCGGAAAGCATCGTAATACGCCTCCACCTGTTCGGGCGCGAGGGAATAATCATTCAGTCGGATTTGGGATTTATACAATGCTATCGCTTTCTCTATCAGCGGGTTCAGTTCCGGATATTCTGCGACTACGCTTGCCCAATAAGTGCTATCAGCCTCATCATCAAAGAGATTCCACCTCAGAAAGTCGTCGTCTTTGAGGAAGTCAATAGCCTTATATCCCTGGTATTTGTTCGCCGGCATAATTCGTTCTACTAATTGTTTGTATAGATACGAATGAGTTGTTTTTTTGTGAGCGGTTTTTCAAAGCAATTCAGTTAATAAATGTTATATATTTATTTTGCTAAACAATACCTCGATGAAAACAATCAGTGGCAACACGTTATTTTCTTTTCTGATTTTGTGGATACCCTGCGACACCAATTTGCGAATGGAAACTTCGCTTTTGCTCAACATTTTCGAAATCGTGGCATAATCGAGATCGTGTATATACCGCAAATAAACGGCTTCTTTTTGCAGGGGGGAGAGCACGGACAGCAGTTTTTCTATTTTTCGTTGTATGATAGCCCGATCTTCGTCCGCGATAATTTCGTCCAGTGCCGTGGCTTTGAGCGAAAAATTCAGTGCATCTTCGCCGATGGATTCCGTTTCGGAAAACGATTTGGATTTAAAGAAGTCATACAGACGGTTTTTCAACGATTTAAACAGGAAAAATTTAAAATGCTTCACGGATTCGAAGCGGGGTTTGTCAAAGAAAACTTTTAAAAACACGTCTTGAACGGCGTCCATCACGTGCTTTTCCTTCGCGCCGAGGCTTCGTCCATAGGCATACAAGTCGTTGATGAAGTATTTGTAAAAAAAGGAGAAAGCCTCGTTATCGCCTTCCGAGAACTGTACAAAAATATGTGATATTTTTTCAGGTGTTACTTCCATTTGGCGCAAGTTCTTTTAAAAAATCCGATTCAAGCCCGGCTCAATTCTTCAATAAGCTATGACAAATATACGAAAAAATACCGAATCTTCAAAGCAAGAAGCGGAAAAATTTGCTCAAAGAAGTCTTGCGCTTGGTAATCCCACTTGTTCAAAACCGACTGTCGAGGGGGCTGATTGCGTGTGTTGGTAAAAAAATCGCAACACTTTTTGGGTGCTGCGATTTTTTTTGTTCCCATTTGAGGAAGTCTTGGAATTTTGTCCAGTCGGGGTCTTTCGAGTCGAGTTGGAAGGGGTTTTTGCCTTCGGTTTCGAGGCGCGGGTCATAGCGCCAGAGGTGCCACCACATTCGACGGCGGCTTTCTGTTCGGCTTGGGCGTGTCCCATTCCGAGTTTCAAGCCGTGGGCGATACAGGGCGAATAGGCGATGATGAGCGACGGTCCGTCGTAGGATTCCGCCTC
>JAISYO010000013.1 GCA_031269865.1 Dysgonamonadaceae bacterium
AGGAGAAATCACATGGAAACGATATTCGACAATCTCGTTAAGCGGATGGTAGAATATGAACCAACAAGAAGAATATAAACCCGTTAAATGGTGCGCTCTAAGCGCCTATACCGAAATAATTATATTGATGAAGTTAATAATATCATCATTGAAAATTTTGAAATATGATTTATTTAGACAAAGTTACATTGAGATGTTGAATCTGCGACGCCGAAAAGAAAACGATAAATTTCCCCATATCCCCAAAAATCACTATTTTTGCAGTTCAAAATCAGAAATATGCAGGAAGACAAAAACCAATTGATTACTTACGCGATGCGTTTCGGACTTTATCTGGGCGCGTTTTGGGTTATAAAATACCTTTTTTTGATGGGCGCGGCGCAAATTCCGGCATTGGCGGCGGTGGAAATGATGCTTAAATTGGGTACGCCGCTCTTGATCGTCTATTTCTTAATAAAATACCGTAGTGCCGTATCGGACAATGGGTTAAGCTACGGACACGGCATACAGTTTGTCATTATGCTCTGTTTTTTCGCGTCCCTATTGGAAGCCCTGATCATATTCGCCCACACCTCGTGGATCGTCCCGTCCTACATTTCCGATATTTACGGCAACGCATTGGCGACGATAAAAGAATTGGGCGTAGATGGAAAGACGATGGAAGCGATCGAATCGCAACCCGCCCCCACGCCTATTAGCTTCACGTTCAGCAATATAATGTCGGACGTGTTTTGGGGATTGCTTCTCGCGCTGATTCTCGTCCCTGTCGCCAACCAATTCAAAATGAGCAAGAAAACCGATGAGTGATAGATAATATTTATAATTGTAACACCTTTCAATTTATGGACATTTCAGTCGTCATTCCACTATACAACGAAGAAGAATCGCTTCCCGAACTTTACGCTTGGATCAAGCGCGTGATGGAAGAAAACGCTTTTTCCTACGAAATTATTTTTGTCGATGACGGTAGCACCGACGATTCGTGGCGCATCATCAAAGAGCTGCATAGCCAATCGGACAACGTGAAAGCCATTCATTTCAAGCGGAATTACGGAAAATCGCCCGCCTTGCAATGCGCCTTCCAAAAAGCGCAGGGCGACGTGATTATCACGATGGATGCCGATTTGCAGGACAGCCCCGACGAAATCCCCACCCTTTTTCATATGATAAAAAACGACGGCTACGATATGGTTTCGGGCTGGAAAAAGAAACGCTACGACGCCACGCTGAGCAAAAACCTGCCTTCGAAGCTGTTCAACGCCACGGCGCGGGGCGTGTCGAAAATCAAACTGCACGATTTCAACTGCGGTTTGAAATCTTACCGCAGGGCGGTGGTAAAAAACATCGAGCTGTACAACGATATGCACCGCTACATTCCCATTCTGGCGAAGGAAGCCGGATTTTCGAAAATCGGGGAAAAGGAGGTGCAGCACCAAGCCCGGAAATACGGACAGAGCAAATTCGGGCTGAACCGCTTCATCAACGGCTACCTCGATTTGCTCACGTTGTGGTTCCTCAATCAATTCGGGAAAAAGCCGATGCACATTTTCGGCTTGTGGGGCAGCCTAATGTTCCTCATCGGCTTATTGGCGATCATCGCCGTGGGCGCGACAAAACTCTACGATATGCACCACGGCAACCCCTACCGCTTGGTAACGGACTCGCCTTATTTTTACATATCCCTCACGATGATGATTATGGGAACAATGCTGTTTCTGGCGGGATTCATCGGCGAACTCGTTTCGCGCAACTCGCCCGATCGCAACCATTACCGCATCGAACAGGAATTTTAAAACGGACAAAATTATGACGTTAGACGAAATCATCGCGAAAAGAAAATCCGTCCGCAAATACACCGGGCGAGCCATTGACGAACAAACGGTAAACGCCCTTCTCGAAAGTGCGCGGCTGGCACCTTCGGCGGTTAATTTTCAACCGTGGACATTTATCGTTTGCCAATCGGAAAAGGCAAAACAAGTCGTCCGCGACAGTTACCCGCGCGACTGGTTCAACGCCGCGCCGCTCTACATCGTGGTTTGCGGAAATCATTCGCAATCGTGGAAACGCCCTGCCGACGGCAAAGATCATTGCGACATCGACATCGCCATCGCGGTGGAACATATCGTCTTGAAATCGGTAGAATTGGGGCTTGGCACCTGCTGGGTTTGCAATTTCAATCCCGAAGTCATCAAAAACGGTTTCCGCCTGCCCGAAGAAATAGAACCCGCCGTCCTGCTTCCCGTCGGATACGTTACGGAAGATTACGAAGCCGATCCGAGAAACAAAAACCGGAAGTCCTTGGACGAGATTAGCGAATGGAGGTAAATAAAACACGTTGAGAAAACCAACATGAAATTCAAATTAGATGAACAAACAAAAAATGATTTGGAAATTTTCCAGGCGGCCGGAAATTCCAAATCCATATACAGTCAGTTATTCCGTAAATATGATATTCAATAAATTACATCACGCCATCGTTTTATTTTCATTTCTGTTATTGATGTCCTGCGGGCAGAATAAAAACGATACGAAAAATTACAACTACATCTTCAACCAAGGCGAAATTTTCCACACGTCCTACCATATCAAATACGCTTACGAGCGTTCGCTGGAAAAGGAAATTTTGGAAGAGATGGAACGGTTCGACGCCTCGCTGAACCCCTTCAAAGCAAATTCAATCATCTCGAAAGTGAATGACAACCAGGATGTTGAGTTAGACAGTTTTTTCACGACGGTGTTCAACAAGTCGATGGAAGTTTCGCGCAAGAGCGAGGGGAAATTCGACATTACCGCCTCGCCGCTCATCAACGCTTGGGGCTTCGGCTTCAAGAACACGGACAGTGTCACGCCCGAAATCATCGACAGCCTGAAACAATTTGTCGGCTATGAAAAAATATCCATCGGCGAAAACGGGGCGATTGTCAAGTCCGATCCTCGGGTGCAAATCAACACTTCCGCCATCGCCAAAGGATATTCCTGCGACGTGGTGGCGAATGTGCTGAAACGCCACGGCATCGAAAACTATATGGTGGAAATCGGCGGCGAGATAGCGGCGAAGGGCTTGAACGACAAGGGCGAATGTTGGCATATCAGCATCGACAAGCCCCTGGACGACAAATCGGGGACGATGCACGAGTTGCAAACCGTGCTGTCGATTTGCGACAAGTGTATGGCGACGTCGGGCAATTACCGAAACTACTACGTGAAGGACGGCAAAAAATACGCCCACACCATCGATCCCCAAACGGGCTATCCGTCGGAACAAGATATTTTGGGCGCGACGGTCATCGCCGACGACTGTATGACAGCCGATGCCTATGCCACAGCGTTCATGGCGTTGGGATTGGAAAAATCGGAAACGCTCGCCAAAAGTATCCCCGGACTTTTCTACTATTTCATTTACAAAAAACCGGACGAAACATTGTCCGTTGCCTTTTCCGAAGGCTTCGAGCAATTTTTTGCCGGCAAATCGAACAGGTTGCAACCATAATCATTTCTATTTATGCGATTTAAACCATTATTTTTCAGTTTTTTATCTCTCTCGGTATTTTGCTCGTTCCCCACCCAAGCGCAAGAGGACAATCGGGATTCCACGAAATATCCGCTGTTCAAGTTCGACGGGACTTTGAAAAACAAATTTGAATACGCCACCGAATTGGGGCGTCATCGCTTTTCCGTCCGCAATTCACGGCTGGGTGTTTCGGGGAAGATAACCCCCTTGGCAGATTACCGCGTGCAATTGGAATTGAGCAGCGAGGGCAAATTTCAGGTGCTGGATTTGAGCGGAACGCTGGCGCCCTGCGAGGGATTGTCGCTCACGCTCGGACAAACGAGCATACCCATCTTCAATTCTTACGTCACCAATCCGGGCACGATGCTGTTTGCCAACCGCACTTTCCTCGCGAAATACTACGCCGGGACACGCGACATCGGGCTTTTGGCAAAATACAGCTACAACGAACTGCCCTTCCCTATATGCGCCGAATTGGGCATTTTCAACGGAAATGTGATAAACGCACCGGTTTGGACCCACAAATTTTCTTTTTCCGCAAGGCTGGGTTTCGGGGCGATGAAAGGCTTCCGTTCCACCCTGAAAGTTTACGGCTACCCCAAAAGCGACACGGAAGATTATCTTCTTTACGGCGCAGACGCCCGCTACGAGGGCGACAATTGGAAGGTGGAAACCGAAATTATGAGAAGGGACGACAACATCAATCGCGCCGACTTGACTTCGGGCTACCTGCAAGGGGCGTACTGTTTCCCCCTGAAATGCAAATTGTTCAAGAATATCGTTCCTGCCGTCCGCTGGGACGCCATCAACCAAATCAAAGACAAGGAACTCGACGTGAGCCGCATTACGACAGGGCTGGGCTTCGGGCTTAGCGAAAAGAAATTTTCATCGCTGCTGCGTGTCGATTACGAATGGTATTTCGTGAACAACGAACTCTCTTTTTTGCAAGACACGCAAGAAATGAACGCCAATAAACTCACGGTAGAGTTGGTGTATGTGTTTTAGCTGTTAATTAACACAATAAAAATGATTTTTTCCCCTGCTTTTTTATCTTTGTGTCAAATATATCTTGTATTTTTGCATAATAAAAAAAAACGAAATTCCCCAAAACGTCGGGATAAAAAAACAGAATGAAATGAAAAAAGAAGAACAGAATATGTCCAAGACACTGAAACTCATCTCGAAAGATAGACAGCGCACCAACATTTTACGTTCCACCGAACAGAAAACCATCGCGTATTTGGTGCAACGAATGCCCGATTGGATTACGTCCGACGGACTGACAGCCATCGGTTTCTTCGGGAATGCTGTGGTTGCGGCGAGCTTCGTCTTGGGCGCGTTCATCAACCCCTACCTGATACTCATCTCGTTGCCGGGCTTCCTCATCAATTGGTTTGGCGACTCGCTCGACGGACGCCTCGCCTATTACCGCAACAAACCCCGCAAATGGTACGGTTTTTCCCTCGATATTACCGTCGATTGGATAGGCACCATTCTCATCGGCGTGGGCTTCATCGTTTATGTGGAAGGCTGGTGGGAAATCGTCGGCTTCCTGTTTGTGGTAATGTACGGCTGGGAAATGATCACGGCGCAACTCCGTTACAAGGTGGGGGGGCAATACTCCATCGACTCCGGCATTTTCGGACCCACCGAAGTGAGGATACTCCTTGCCACCATCATCATCGCCGAGGTTATTTTTCCGGGGGCGATGAAATACCTTGCCGCGGCAGCCTGCGTGTTCCTTTTGATTTCGAACCTCGTTGAAGCCCGAAAATTGTTGCAAATGGCGGACGTGCGCGATGCCGAAGATCGCAAGGCGAAAGAAGAGGACTTGCGCAAAAACAAAAAACTACGCGCCCCGAATAATTGATGCCCGGCATACCCTCGGCAACACCCTAAAAAACGGTGTGCGCCGAGGTTTTTTCATCAAGGGCAAATGATGAATTAAGCCCCTTTATCCCGCAAATTCTATTTTTAAAGAACCTCAAAAAACGAAATTTTCATCGGCACTTATCTTAAATAATGTTGTATCTGAGGGCTTATTCGCATTTTTTTTAATTTTAAGATGAAGTGTTAAACAAAAAAGCGTTTTATTTGTTAAATCAAATGAGATCGAAAGTTCTTTAATGTAATGTTACCATAAAAAAAAGAGAGGTAAGTAAAAGATTTTACGATATGAAAAAATCAACAATTTGGTTGCTTGCCGTGATTATGTTTGTCGCATTTTTCGCCTTGCTCTATCTGCAAGTGAAATATATGCGCGACAGTATGGCGATACGCAATGTGCAATTCGACGAAATGGTAAAACGAAGCCTTTTCGGTGTATCTCACGATTTGGAACAGGATCAAACCCTGAGATACCTCGAAGAAGATGCGTCAGAGTCGGAAAGCCGTTATTCGTCGCAATACCAACATTCGCGCAACAATACGTCTCAACACATTCTAAATGAGCAATCAAACAACGGCATTACGAGTCCGGACGGAAGCACCGCTACAATCAACCCCGATATATCAGGAAACGAAAAAAACAATCCCGATGAATTGAGGAAGGGGGGGGTGTTCATCTCGCCCAACCACGGAATCAACTCAATCCCGAAAACCTCGTTCGAATTGCAACAGTTGCTATCGAAGCGCTACTTGTACGAACAAGGCTTGATGAGCGAAGTGATATTGAAGATTCTCAACCGAGCGAGCAACGAACCCATACAAAGCAGGGTAAACTTCCGAAGAGTGGACGAATACATACGCTTCAATCTGAGAAACAACGGATTAAATGACATTCCTTATAGTTTTCAGGTTGTGAATTACAACAACAACGTGGTATATGCTTCGCCGGGGTTCGTGGAAAAAGACGAAAGGGCTATTTTTTCTCAAATCTTGTTCCCGAACGATCCGCTTTCAAAATTAAACACCTTGAAAGTGTATTTCCCGACGAAGAGAGAATATGTCAATTCGGGACTTTCGTTCTTCATACCGTCGTTCATATTCACGATTATACTGCTTATAACGTTTATATTCACGATAGTAACCTTGTTCCGCCAAAAGCGTTTGTCGGAAATGAAGAACGATTTCATCAACAATATGACACACGAATTGAAAACCCCGGTATCCACCATTTCGCTGGCGTCGCAAATGTTGAAAGACGAATCGATCACGAAATCGCCCGAAGTGTTCAAGCACGTTACCGGCGTCATCAACGACGAAACCAAACGGCTTAGTTTCCAAGTGGAAAAGGTGTTGCAAATGTCGCTTTTCGACCGACAAAAAGCCACCCTGAAACTGAAAGAAATAGACGCGAACGATTTGATGGTAAGCGTTGCCAACACACACGCCTTGAAAGTGGAAAAATTCGGGGGCGTGCTCGACATCGACTTGCTAGCCGAAAAAACAACCGTGAAGGTGGACGAAATGCACTTTACCAACGTGTTGTTCAACTTGCTCGACAACGCGCTAAAATACAAGCGCGAGGACATAGCCCCGCAACTGATGATGCGCACGTGGAACGAAGGAAACAGGCTCTTTATCTCTATCGAAGACAACGGGATAGGGATAAAAAAAGAAGACTTGAAAAAGATATTTGAACGGTTTTACCGTGTACCCACCGGCAACAGGCACAACGTGAAAGGTTTTGGACTGGGGCTGGCTTACGTGAAGAAAATCGTAACCGATTTGAATGGAACTATACGTGCCGAAAGCGATTTGGGCAAAGGCACGAAATTTATAATTAATTTACCTTTAATAAAAAAGTGATATGGAAGAAAAATTGAAATTATTTTTGTGCGAAGATGATGAAAATCTTGGCATGTTGCTTCGAGAATATCTCCAAGCAAAAGGATTCGAAACCGACTTGTTCCCCAACGGGGAAGCAGGATTCAACGGTTTCGTGAAGACGAAATACGATTTGTGCATCATCGATGTGATGATGCCGAAAAAAGACGGTATTTCGCTCGTGAAAGAGATTCGGACTATCAACACCGAAATCCCTGTTATTTTCCTCACGGCAAAGAACATGAAGGAAGACGTATTGGAAGGCTTCAAAGCCGGCGCCGATGATTACATCACCAAACCGTTCAGCATGGAAGAATTGGTGCTCCGCATGGAGGCTATTATCCGCCGCGTGAAAGGCAAAAAATCGAAAGAACAGCAGGTGTACAAGTTCAGCAAGATGACTTTCGACACTCAGAAACAAATTTTGACCATTGGCGAAGATCAAACGAAGCTGACTACCAAAGAATCGGAATTGCTGGCTCTCCTTTGCTCGCACGCCAACGACATTTTGGAACGCAATCATGCGTTGAAACAAATCTGGGAAGAAGACACCTATTTCAATGCCCGCAGCATGGACGTTTACATCACTAAACTCCGCAAGCTGTTGAAGGCTGAACCGGACATCGAAATCATCAACATTCACGGAAAAGGGTACAAACTGATTGTTCCAACCGCCGAAGAAGCAGCCGAATAAACCTGAAAAGTTTTTCGGAACACCGATAAAAACCGCCCGATTACGAAAAATCGGGCGGTTTTTTTATTCAAGACGAAAAGACAAAAGGACGGAAGGACGTTTTTTGAATGGAAAATGGAAAATTGAAAATGACGGCGCACAACCCTATTAGCCCATTAGCATATTAGCAAATCCTCCCATCACCCTTTAATTCGTAATTAATTCGAGGCAAATTATCCTCAACTTTCACTATCTTTGCACTTTTAAATTTCATCGTATGAAAACATCCATCTTTACCCTATTGGCACTTTGCCTCGCGATTGTCGGTTGCAACCCTTCGGGACAGCATTTCATTTCCGACAAAAATTATTTGAACGCGGTTGAAGCCGACTTGAACGAAAAAATGTCCGTCGTCGGCGCCGATTCGCTCTTCCCTGATTTCAGTAACGATTCGCTTTCGCTGCGCGAAAACGAAGCCCTGAAATTTTTCTACGCCTACCTGCCCTTGGGCGACATATCCGACTATTCGCCAATGTATTACCTGCAAAATATCAGGGCTTCGTTTCAAGCGAAGGAAGAGATGCCTTGGGGCGCGTCGGTTTCGGAAGAGCTTTTCCGCCATTTCGTGCTTCCTATCCGCATCAACAACGAAAATATGGATTCTTCGCGCGTGGTGTTCTACCGCGAGCTGAAAGACAGGGTTAAAAACCTCTCAATGTACGACGCCATCTTGGAAGTGAACCATTGGTGCCACGAAAAAGTGGTTTACCAACCATCGGACGGACGCACAAGTTCGCCCTTGGCATCGGTTCGGACGGCTTACGGACGTTGTGGCGAAGAATCAACCTTTACCGTTGCCGCGCTACGCGCCGTGGGAATCCCTGCCCGTCAGGTTTATACGCCCCGATGGGCGCACACCAACGACAATCACGCTTGGGTGGAAGCTTGGGCGGACGGAAAATGGTACTATATGGGTGCGTGCGAACCGTCGCCGGTGCTCGATATGGGTTGGTTTGACGCCCCTGTAAAACGTGCTTTGTTGCTGCACACCAAAGTTTTCGGGAAATACACCGGACCCGAAGACATTATGCTACAGACTGATAATTTCGCCGAAATCAACGTAACGTCCAATTATGCGCCGGTGGCAAAAACCACCGTAGAAGTAGTTGATTCAGAGGGAAAAGCGGTAGCCGACGCCAAGGTACAGTTCGGCATTTACAACTACGCCGAATTTTACACCGTGTTGTCCGTCAATTCCGATTCCTTGGGGAAAGCGTCCATCACGACAGGGAAAGGCGATCTTTCGGTATGGGTGGTTAAAGACGACAAAATAGCCCTGCAAACCGTTTCCGCAGGGAAGCAGGACGAATATAAAATCCACTTAGAATATGCTCAGGGACAGCCTTTTGAAACGGAATTGGACATTGTCCCCCCCATCGAAATAACGCCCGAAAGCAAAGTTAGCCCCGAACAAACGGAAGCCAACAACATACGTTCCACCTACGAAGATTCCGTTCGCAACGCCTACACCGCTACTTTCATCAGCCGAGCCGACGCCGTGACTTTCGCCAAGGAAATTTCGGCGGACACGGCAAGAGTAGCCGGATTCTTGTTTAGAAGTCGCGGTAATTGGCAGGAAATCAAAGATTTCTTGTACGGCGCATCGAAAGCCGAAAAAACCGATTTGGCATTGCAGCTGCTCGCCGCGGTTTCGTCAAAGGATTTGCGCGACACGCCTTCGGCGGTGCTGTCGGATCACTTGAACAGCGTTGGCACGGCGGAAGATTCAAGACTGTTCTACCGTTACGTCCTCAACCCGCGTGTGCGAAACGAATTGCTCACGCCCTACCGCTCGTGGCTGCAACAACGGCTAGCTGCCGACTTGCAACAATCGGCGAAAGAAAATCCCGAAGCCCTCATCAAGTGGGCAAACACGATCCGCCTCGCCGACAAATACAATTCGCAACGGATTCCCATTTCGCCCGCGGGCGTTTTCAAATTGGGGGTTGCCGACAAGGGTTCGCGTGAGATATTCTTCGTGGCTGCCGCTCGCAGTTTGGGTATTCCTGCACGTTTAGAGGAGGTTACCGGAAAATTGCAATACCATCACGACGGCGTTTGGCACGACGTTTATTTCGATGGCGAAAAACCGTCCCTTGCCAAATACGGCTCGTTTTCGTTGAAATACACGCCGGACAAACTGCTTGGCGATCCGCAGTACGACAACCATTTCAGCGTGCAGAAAATCGAGGGCGGAAATATGAAGCTTTTGAATTTCCGCAACCCCGAAGGATACGAGGGCACTGTTTCGTGGAAAAGTCTGTTCACGAAGCCCGTCCCCATCGAAACCGGGTATTATATGCTGATCAGCGGTACGCGAATGGCGAGCGGTAAAGTCCTTGCGGAAGTCCTCACGTTCAACGTGGAAGAGGGCAAGAACACAAGCGTGGATTTGACGATGCGCCACGAGCAAAACGACATTCAGGTGCTCGGCAGTATGGATCCCGAAGCCTTGTTCCTGCCAAAAGGAAAATCGGACAAACAGTCGATTCTCGCCACCACCGGACGCGGTTATTTCCTCATTGCGATTTTGGGTGTGGGGCAAGAACCCACCAAGCATTTCGTGAACGATCTCGCCCGTTTGAAGTCCGATTTCGAGAAATGGAACCGCCAAATGCTCTTGTTGTTTGCCGATCAGAGCCAATTGGAAAAGTTCAACCTGAACGATTTCGCTGCCCTGCCGTCCAATATCGTTTTCGGGATTGACGAAGGAAGCCCCATTACCAACGCGCTTGCGGAAGAATTGAATCTCGGCTCCGCCAACCTGCCGATTGTGGTTGTTGCCGACACCTTCGGGCGTGTCGTGTATGTTTCGCAGGGTTACAAAATCGGAATCGGCGACGAGTTGATACAGACTATCAGCAAATTGCAAAAGCCGTAACATCCAACACACGATGCCGATTGTATTGCTTATCCTTATATCCGGGGCTGTCGCGGGCTATTTCTCACGCCGTTTGCCCGGCATCGAACGGATAGGTTCTGCAATCGGCATCGTCATTATGCTGCTGCTGTTTTTCCTCGGCGTTTCGGTGGGCGCGAACCCCAATGTCGTAGCCAAATTCCACACCCTCGGCATCGAGGCGGTGCTGATCGCCCTCGGTGGCACCATCGGAAGTATCCTTTGCGCGTGGGTTGTCAATCGTTGCTTCTTCAACAAGGAAAAACCAGAATGAAACAATCGCTACTCTTCCTCGCTCTATTTGCCGCAGGTGTGCTGTTGTCGCTGACAGGACGACTACCCCATTTTCTATTGGACGGCAACGATTTTTCGCGATGGACACTCTACCTGCTGTTGTTTTTGGTGGGCATTCAAATCGGGGCGAGCCGGGGCGTTTTTTCCATCGTCCGCTCTTTCGGATTCCGCATTATGTTGATTCCCCTCGCCACCACCGTAGGCACTTTCGCAGGGGTTGCCCTCGTCAGTTTCGCCCTACCCGGACGGACTTTTTTCGACGTGATGAGCGTGGGGGCAGGATTTGCCTACTATTCGCTTTCAAGCATTCTCATTTCGGAATATCGCGGTGCGGAATTAGGAGCTGTCGCCCTGATTGCCAACATTATCCGCGAATTTACCGTGCTTGTTTTCGCCCCTTGGATCGTTCGGTATTTCGGGAAACTGTCGCCCATTTGCGCAGGGGGCGCCACCACGATGGACACCACATTGCCCATCATTACCCGTTTTAGCGGTTCCGATTATGTGGTTATCGCCTTGTTTCACGGTATGCTGATTGATTTTTCCGTACCTTTATGGCTCGGTTTATTTTTATCGTTCTAAAATAATTTCATTCCTAAATTGTCTTCTTTATTAGATCGCAATTTTTTTCACACTTATAAATTCAGGAAAATTGAGAAATTCGTTTTTCATTATCGCAGCCCTTGTTTTCCTCGCCGCGAATTTTTATGTCGGGTACAGAATTTACGCGCTGTTGCCCGCAAACCCCTTGTTGCGGATTATCGCCGTCGCCGTCGTAGCGGTGGGAACCTTGGGATTTCCCATTTTTTTTCTGAGCGAAGGAAAATTGCCCGGCTCAACCGAAGGCTTCCTATACCGATTTAGCACCTCGTGGATCATCGCATTCGGCTATTTTTTGCTGATTTTCCTGCTGATTGACTTCGGACGTTTGCTCAACCACATTTTCCGCTTCGCCGACACACAATTGGTTTTCAGTCTATTTTACCACAATTGGAAAATGTCGCTTGCCATTTTGGGAGGCGTGGCGGTATTGCTCTTCGCCGGATACCTGAACTATCGCGACAAACGGCGGGAATATATCCACGTGCAAACCGAAAAATGGAAGCCCAATGCCAAGCCCCTGCGCGTTGTCGCGATGAGCGATTTGCACCTCGGCTACACCATTTCCGCCGATGAGTTGAGGCAATGGGTTGCACTTGTCAATGCGGAAAAACCTGATTTGGTGCTGATTGGAGGGGATTTAATCGACAACAACCTGCGGATTGTCGAAAGGGCGGCACTCGACAAGGAATTGCAGAAAATCAACGCGCCGATGGGCGTTTACGCCGTTCCGGGAAACCATGAATTTATTTCGGGGATTAAAGCAAGCGAGGCGTTTTACCAAAAAGCAGGGATAACCCTGCTACGCGATTCGGTAGTGAAATTGGAAAACATTACGATTGTCGGGCGCGATGATTACAGCAACCGCCACCGTAAAAACCTCGATGAATTGCTAAAACCGAGTGATTTAAGCCAATATACCGTCCTGCTCGATCATCAACCGCAACACCTGCACGACGCGGAACGCGCCCGCATCGACTTTCAATTTTCGGGACACACGCACAACGGACAGGTATTCCCCCTTTCCTTGTTGGTGGACAGAATGTTTGAGCTTTCGCACGGTTTCTTGAAAAAAAGCGATACCCGATTTTTCGTCTCTTCGGGATTGGGCATTTGGGGCGGAAAATTCCGCATCGGCACCCATTCCGATTATTTGGTTATGGATATTTCGCGGTAAAAAACAAGGTTTATAAATAAAAAGAATCTGTATTCCAACGCATTGGGTTGGTTTCAATATAATCCGCGATTTTGGAATATGCCGTCCAATCGCGTGAAAATGGTTGGGCATAACGACGAAATTGTGCAACGCCGTTTACAAATCGCCACCGCTCAGGCTTTCCATAAACTTACCGTTGAGCCTGTTCCGCAATTCGCTTTCGCCCCAAGTTGTTTCCGTTTTGCTTTCTTCATTGAATCCACCCGGCATTTTAAGCATTATAATTATATCGAACTCAGGTTAAATTAATTTAGATGACATACTTATAGTATCTTTTTTCATCTAGTTTCAAAATCGCAAAGATATTGTTTTCACACCGCTGAATCCAACAAAATTCACTACCTTTGCACTTTCTTAGGAAAGAAAACTGTTGAAATTAGGAAATAATATGCTCACACTCAAACTTATCAACGAACAGCGTGATGAAGTGATTCGTCGCCTTGCACGCAAAAATTTCGACGCGAAAGAAATCGTAGCTCAAATTATTGATGCCGACGGGCAACGAAAAGCCACCCAAACACAACTCGACGCCACCTTGGCGGAAATCAACGCGCTGTCCAAATCCATTGGCGCGTTGATGAAAGAGGGGCGCAAGGCGGAAGCTGAATCGGCGCGGGCGAATGTGTCCGCGCTCAAAGAATCGGCTAAGCAATTGGAAGCCTTGCTGAAAGAAACCGAAGAGAAAATCCAAAGCCTCTTGGTAATTATTCCCAACCTGCCCCACGATAGCGTTCCCGAAGGACGCCACGCCGAAGACAATAAAATAGAACGGCAGGGAGGACAAATTCCCGTTCTGCCCAAAGACGCTTTGCCGCATTGGGAATTGGCAAAAAAATACGATCTCATTGATTTTGAGTTGGGTGTGAAAATTACCGGCGCGGGATTTCCCGTTTACAAGGGGAAGGGCGCACGTTTGCAGCGTTCGCTCATCAACTTTTTTCTCGATTGCGCACGCGATGCCGGATTTACTGAAATACAGCCTCCATACGTCGTGAATGCCGCATCGGGATTCGGGACGGGGCAGTTGCCCGATAAGGAAGGGCAGATGTACCACGCCCAAATAGACGATTTGTACCTGATTCCCACGGCGGAAGTCCCGGTTACGAACATTTATCGCGATGTGATTCTCGAAGAGAAAGAGCTTCCGGTAAAAAATACGGCTTATTCCGCTTGTTTCCGCCGCGAAGCCGGCTCTTATGGAAAAGATGTGCGCGGATTGAACCGCCTGCACCAATTCGACAAGGTGGAAATTGTACGAATCGACACGCCGGAACATTCCTACGAATCCTTGACCGAAATGGTAGATTATGTACAAACGCTTGTTGAAAAGCTGGAACTGCCTTGGCGGATTCTTCGTTTGTGCGGCGGCGATATGAGTTTCACGTCGGCATTGACTTTCGATTTCGAAGTGTTTTCCGCTGCGCAGGAGCGTTGGCTGGAAGTAAGTTCCGTGTCGAATTTCGAAAGCTATCAGGCGAACCGCCTGAAATGCCGCTATCGCGACGCCGATCGGAAAATACAGCTTTGCCACACGCTCAACGGCAGTGCCTTGGCTTTGCCCCGCATTATGGCTGCCCTGCTCGAAAACAATCAGACAGCCAATGGGATACACATTCCCAAAGCCTTGTTGCCTTACACCGGGTTTGAAATCATCGACTAAGAAATACGGTTTATTTCAGCTCGAAAGCGATTTTCAATCCGACTTCCTGAAATTCCAATTTGTGGAAAGAAACAAACGCCGCCAAATCGAAAAAGCGGTTGCCGATGCCGTATCCAAATTCGGAATACGACCGGATCTGAGGCGTGTAGAGCTGACTGAAATAGAGCCCTTCCTTCACTACGCCAGGCGACAGCAAAGGAATGCGGTTGAAGATGATAAAGGGCGTTTCGTACATTAAATGCGCCTGGATGTACGAGTCGGATGCGTTGTATAAGTATCTGTTCAACAGACTGAACGTGCCGCCGATTTCATTTTCCCACACGTCGGGGAAGTTGTTTTTCGCAAAAAAGGCAAAATCGGAAAAATACTCGTTTTTCTGGTTGAAAAATTTTCCGTAGCCGATGCGGTAGTTAAAACTTTTCATCAATCCCACCGGAATGTATTGGCTCACGTCAAATTCTATGCGATCGTATTTTGACGTGCTGCCCAACACGTCTTTGACGCTCTTCGAATACTCAATTTGGAAGGTGGGATAGAAGGAACGGACGTAAATTTTTTGTTTGCCCTCGAAACGATGGTATTGTTCGGGCGTCCAACTGAATTTGATGATGGGGATAAAATAACGTTTTGTGCCAAACATTTCGGCGATGTCGCTTTGCGTGCCGGAAAGCGTGAAAGGTTGAAGCATAGCGGAAGTTTCGTTTCCCTTGCGGATATGGTATTCCATTCCGCCGCTAACCTGAAACCCGTTGCTAATCTCTATGTTGTTGAGAAAGCGGAAATAATAGTCTTTGTAATAGTCGATAGGGATACTGTCGAACCGAATCCACCCTTCCCCCCCTGCGTTTTGCACTTCGTCGCGGAAACGAGTGCTGTATGTGGCATTGCCGTTGCCCAACGACAGCATTACGCGCCCCAAACGCCGCGGATTGTAATTCCACACCATAGACAAATCGGTAAACAGTTCTTTCCGTTTGAACATATAGCCCGCAAAAGCATCGACTTGCAACATTCGCTGGTGGTAAAGATCTTGGGTAAACGACAATCTTTGTTTGAACGTAAGCCCGTCCTTGGACGAAAAACCAATCAGCGAAGGGTTGAGCACGCCCGCATATCCGATACGCGACAGCTTGTATTCGTAACCGAAATCCTGCATCAAGAACGAGGCGATCTTCCCTGCTTTTTGTATCTGGCTCAGCGTGTCGGGTTTTATTTTTTCCGTCCTCTCGCAGAGGAAATTATCCCGCACCTCTTTTTCTTTTGCTTGAAGGGGTATCGGGCGGTTGATTTTCCAAAACACCGAATCGTTCCTGACGGGAATCGAATCCATTTTTATCCTGAAATAATCGCTCAGGTTGAGTTGTTTTTTCTGATTGAACGGCTCTTCGCGCAAGCTAATCTCGTTATAATCAATCTTTGCGAGGTAGCGGTACGAAACCTCGTTGCCCAAATAGGAAGCCATTTGGTAGATGACAAAATCTTCCGGCAGGAAGCGTTTATAGCCGTCGCTTCCCATAGAAATTTCGAGAATGAACTTGCCCAAAATATCAATACATTCCCCGTCGAAACGCACAATCCGCCACGTGTCGGACTCAACGATAAACGAACCGTTCATCAGTTTGGGGTGCTCGTATTTGGGCGTGTAGTCGATGACGAAATAATCTTTTCCGTTGTCGGAATATGAATTTCGCAGTTTGTATTTGTAGTATTTCGCGGTTCTGTAACGAAGGGGCAGAAAATAGTCTTCGTTGTTCGACGCCTCGCTGTAAATGTTGATGTTCAGCAAGTCGTAGGGAAGCATCTCGATGTTTTTTCTTTTTGTGAGCGTCCCCGTAACCGTCTTGATTTGATGGACGTAATGGTTGGGGTGCGAGTATTTCAGCACGCCGAGGGTTTCGAGCAATGCCTCGTCCGATTTGGGATCGTTCAGCACGAAATGCGGGACGAAATGCGTGTATTTGTAGAGGAAATTTTTTTTGATCGTCCCCACGTAAGCACGCATATAAATGTCTGCCATAAAGGTTTGGACGAATCCGCCGTAATACGCTGCCTTGTCCATCACGTTTTTCATAATGGAATCCGTCGTTATCTGCTGGGCATTCCCGAATGCCTGCGTGGAAACGACGATGCAAAAAAGAAGTGCAATCCTTTTGAGTTTCATACATAAAAGTTGAAAAAATGTCGAAGGTGGCGCGATCATTTTTTCTTTTCAGATACGGTATAATTTCGGCAAATATAATCAAAAATAGCGCGAATCGCTTATCTTTGCAGAAAAAACCAACAGAAATGTGTAAAAAATAACGATCCGGGCAATGGGAAGAAAAGATAAAATACGTGTTTTGTTCGTCTGTCTTGGGAACATTTGCCGTTCCCCGGCAGCCGAAGGAATCTTGAAGAAGTTGATAGCGGAAAACAGCTTGGACGGCGCGATAGAGGTAAATTCGGCGGGAATGTCGGCTTGGCACGAGGGCGAACTGCCCGATTCGCGTATGCGTGCGCACGGAAGGCTTCGCGGATATGATTTTTGCAGCCGTTCGCGTCCGTTCAATAGCCTTGATTTCGAGCGTTTTGATTATATCATCGCGATGGACGAGAGCAATTACGCCGACCTGCTTTCCTTCGCGATGACGGACGAAGAAAAGACGAAAGTACGCCGTATGACAGATTTTTCCACACGCTATACCCACGATCATATCCCCGATCCGTATTACAGCGGCGATTCGGGCTTCGAATTGGTGTTGGATTTGTTGGAAGACGCTTGCGCAGGGCTGTTGAAATTTCTTCGGGGGGAAATTTAAGTTAGGCAGTGTCGCAGTTGTTCTAAACGGTTATTAAATGCAAGTGCAAAAATACTATTTTTCTCGTAAATATCTCATCGCAAACAGTTCGAAGCATAAACCGTCAATGTCGTTGTTGATGCCCGAAACATTGGACAAAATGATGACAGCCGTTTTTTCTTCGGCATCGACAGCCATTGAAGACGAATATCCGCCTGTTCCCCCGTTGTGCCAAACGAAATTTTTTCCGCTTTCGGATTTCAAGATATGCCAACCCAAGCCGATTTTCATATTCTCGTCGATGTCAAAAGTTGGTTTTCGTGTCAATGAGAGTTCTTTGTTTTTCGGGTTGAATTGCGCGATGGCGAATTTCGCCAAATCTTCCGTCGTCGATAAAATTCCGCCACCGCCAAGCAAAACGTCAAAATCCCAATTCGACACGCTTTTGCCGTCCTTATCCAATCCTCTCACGAGTTTGTCTTCCAAGTGATAAGAGCTTGTAAATGAGTTTTTCATCTTGTATTTGTCGAAGATTTTTTTTTGCAATAATGTTTGAAAACTTTTCTTTTGCGACAACGCAAGTGTGTAACCCAACAATCCTGCGCCAAGGTTTGAATAGGAATACGTTTTTGAATTGAGTTTCAGGCGGTTTTTAAGATACTCGGCGATTTCTGTTTTGCCGTAGTTTTTGTAGGGGTTAATCGCGTTTGTCAAGTCTAAATTTTCCGGTAAACGTGGCAGTCCCGAAGTGTGGTTGGCTAAGCTCTCAAAACTAATTTTGACGTTGTCTTTGAGGGCAAAAGGATAAAAAGCATTGATTTCGTCTGCCAATCCGATTTTTTTGTCTTCGACAAGCGAAGCCAAAACGCTTGACGTGAAAACTTTTGTAATTGAACCGATTTCAAAAACTTTGTTTTGGTTTTCGATCGGTTTTATGCTGTCGTTTTCTTTGATGATACCGTAATATGCTGTTTTCCCATTTTGGATTATGGCGATGGATAGTTGCGTGTTGTTCGGAAAATTTTTGGATTTTGAAAAGATGATTTCCGCAATTTCTTTCGGATAATTATGCAGTGCGTTTACCGCCAAAACCGCATTCATCATAAAAATTGCGGTTAAAAAAGAAAATAGCTTTTTCACAGGGAGTGTTTTATGATGATAATCATTTCATAATTATACGTTTACAAATAGCCTTCTCACAAATGATTAAACGCATCTATCGGGATACGACCGGGATCTGTTTCGGCATCCTTTATCTCGATGATGCTGTCCACTATAAATTTGGTGTAGCCACGCCACGGCAAGCGCGAAAAGTATTCTTTGTAATGCAATTGGACGTGTTTTCCGCCCGAAATCATCAGTTTTTCGGCGATGGCTTTGTCTTCCACCGAAAATTCAAATTGGTTGGATTGCAGCCCGTCGGCTTTGTCGGCGCGGAATCCGGTTTGAATCAGCTTTCCCTCGTAGGTTTTGAAGATCACGCCTTTGTAGGTTAGGTAATTCAACTCGCCCGATTTCACGCCGCTGCCAAACACGTAGTAATAGCGAGCATAGACGAAAACGCCTGATCCAATGAGTATTAAAAAAATGAACCAGCGGAGAAATTTTTTTCCTTTTTTCTTTTTGGGTTGAAAATCGTTCATACTATAAAACACGTTTAGAAGCTGTTTAAATTTTATGATTATCCGTATATATACCTAAATTCATTTTTGTAACTCACACAGGCGACAAGCAACCTGCCGAACAGCGCCTCGCCAAAGTACCTCCGGTTGAACTTGTAACAGAACTCGTCAAGATATTTCTGCAAAAATTCAGGTTTTATGTTGTGATATGTGTTGAGTACCTGTCGTTTGTCATTGCCGATGGCGATGTGAACCCAAGGCAGGATCTCGCCGGTTTCCTCTTTTGGAATGACCCGCGTGTTGTGCCGCGGCACAAAATCTTTCAAATCAACATACGAAGTTGAGTCGTCCGCATCTATCCCGTCCGTGTTTTTGGCAAGCGTTTGCACCTGCCCGTCAATCGTTTCCTTTTGTAAATCGTCTATCACTTTCATCTTCAAATAACCCGCGCGGCGCGGCTTTTTTCCCGGTTTTGGATTTTCAACAAATTCGCTTTCAGCCATTAACAAAACTTGCGAACCGCGGCCGCGTTCCAACGGCTCATCCTTCTGCCCTGCGGGTATCCCGGTCGAAAAATAGCCCTCGTCAAGTTCTATCCTGCCCGCCAAAACGTACTCCCCGTCGCGCAGTCCCATTGCCGTGCGCAACTTGTGCGACAAATGCCAAACCGGGTGATAACGCTTGTGCCCCAACTGACGCTGCAACTCTGCCGCCGAAAAACTCTTTTTGGCTGAGGTCAAAAGGTGCATCGCCAAAAACCAGTACCGGAACGGCAGCTTCGATTTGTGCATTGCCGTGTTGGTTTTCAAGCCCTGGCGGTAGCCGCAATGCTTGCATTCGTACATCTCTTTGTCCGATTTCCAGTAATGTTCGCGGCTGCCGCATTTCGGGCAGGCAACGCCTGCCTGTTCGCGAAACGCCTTAAATTTCGCCTTGCAGCTCGCCTCGCCGGGAAAATCCCGTATAAAATCCGCTAAATCCATCCGCTCCTGATTTGTATTTTCGACTGCGAAGATAATGCTTTTTTGTGAATTAGGCAAATATGCGGGCATTCATTAAATTTAAACAGCTTCTTAATCATTTAAGGCGGTAAAGGTAAGCTTTTTTCGACTTTTTTTGCTATTTTGGGCGATAAAATTGAAACAGTTTCTGATAAATCCACTAACTTTGTAGCCATTCAATCATCATAAAAACCAAAAAAATGAAAAGAACAACATTGATTTTAGCGGCGGCACTCTTTGCGTTGTCCGCCTTCGCGCAAGAAAAGAAAGACGGATACAGTTTTACCACGGTAAAAGAAAATCCCATAACCTCGGTTAAGAACCAGTCCAGCAGCGGCACGTGTTGGAGTTTTTCGGGCATCGGCTTTTTGGAGTCGGAATTGATCCGAATGGGCAAGGGGACTTACGATTTGTCGGAAATGTTCATCATCCGCAAGAATTTCGAGGACAAAGCGAAAAAATACATCCGCACCAACGGTCATCTGAATTTTGCAGCCGGCGGATCGTTTGCCGATGTGTTTGAAGCCATGAACGATTACGGTTTGATACCCGATGCCGATTACAGAGGGCTGAATTACGGCACGGATATACACAAACACGGCGAAATGGACAATGCCTTGTCCGCCTACGTGAAATCAATTCGCGAGAACAAGAACGGCACTCTTTCCACGGCGTGGTACAGGGGATTCCAAGGCATAGTAGATGCCTACCTCGGACAAGTTCCCGAAACATTTACCTACAACGGCAAGAGTTATACGCCCGCCTCTTTTCGGGATATGTTGGGCTTGAAGGCTTCGGATTACGTGTCATTGACGTCCTTCAACCACTATCCGTTTTACAAGACCTTCATCATTGAAGTCCCCGACAATTGGCGTTGGGCAGAATCCTACAACCTGCCGCTCGACGAGTTGATACAGGTTATCGACAACGCCTTGGAAAAAGGTTATACCGTGGCTTGGGCTTCCGACGTGAGCGAAATGGGCTTCACACGTGATGGGATAGGAATCGTACCCGATGAAAACGCCCCCGAAAATGCGGGAAGCGATCAAGCGCGTTGGTTGGGTTTGTCGGTTAATGAACGCAACAGCCAATTGCAGACGAAAATCTACAAGGGCGAAAACATTGCCGAGAAAAACGTTACGCAGGAAATGCGCCAAACGGCTTACGATAATTACCAAACCACCGACGATCACGGAATGTTGATTTACGGCATCGCCAACGATCAGTACGGGAAAAAATACTATATGGTAAAAAATTCGTGGGGCGAAACTGGAAAATACAAAGGCTTGTGGTACGTGAGCGAGGCTTTTGTGCGCTACAAAACCTTGAATTTGGCTGTCAATAAACAAGCCCTTCCCAAAAACATATCATCTAAATTGGGCGTTAAATAGAAGAACGCAAACGTCCGAATAACAGATATGGAAATAGCCGCGATTCACGAAATCTACAAAAACCACCCGTCGGTAAGCACCGATACGCGCAACAGTCCGAAAGGCGCTATCTTTTTCGCCCTGAAAGGCGAGAATTTCAACGGCAACCTTTTTGCCGAAAAAGCCTTGGCGCAAGGTTGCGCGTATGCCGTGGTGGACGAGTGGGAAAGTGGCGAGCCGTCCGACAAACGCATCATCGTGGTGGAAAATGTACTCGCCACACTGCAAAAATTAGCCAATTTCCACCGGAAAACCTTCAAGATTCCAGTTATCGGCATCACGGGGACGAATGGCAAGACGACGACTAAGGAATTGGTTTCCGCCATTTTATCGAAGGAATTTAACGTGGCATATACGCAGGGAAACCTCAACAACCACATCGGCGTGCCGCTCACGTTGCTGTCCATAAACGCATCGCACGATATTGCGGTGGTGGAAATGGGGGCGAACCACCGGGGGGAAATTGAGGCGTTGTGCGAAATTGCCGAACCCACCATCGGGCTGATAACCAATGTGGGCAAGGCGCACATCGAAGGCTTCGGCTCTTTTGAAAACGTGGTAAAAACCAAAGGCGAACTCTATGATTTTATCCGCAAGAATGGCGGAAAAGTGTTTGTGAATAAGGATAATAGCCTTTTGCTTGCGCTGTCGGAAGAAATGGACAGGCTCTTGTATGGCAAATCCGATTCCGAGTTGTTTGCTTCGGGGCACATCACGTCGGAAAATCCTTTTTTGGAATTTGAATGGTGTTTTTTCGAAAATTCCTACCGCGTGAAAACGCATTTGGTGGGCGAATACAACCTCGATAACGCATTGGCGGCGATTGCCATAGGAAAGTATTTCGGCGTCAAGGCGGACTACATCAGCGCGACGTTGGAAGAATACCTGCCGAAAAACAACCGCTCGCAATACGAAAAAACGGATAAGAACGAACTCATCATCGACGCCTACAACGCCAACCCCACGAGTATGCGGGCGGCATTGGAACATTTTGTGAAGATTCAAACACCTCTGTCCAAAGCCGTTATTCTTGGGGATATGAAGGAATTGGGCTGCATCAGCCACGACGAACACCAAGCGATATTGGATTTTGTGCTGACACAAGGTTTCGACAAGGTTTATTTGGTGGGGACGGTTTTTTCTTCGCTAACCAACGAGGTAGCCACATACGCGACGGTGGAAAGCTTGGGGGAAGAATTGAAGAAAAATCCGCTGACAGCCCATTTGGTGTTGCTGAAAGGTTCGCACTCGGTGGGGTTGGAAAAAAGCCTTCCCTTGTTGTGAATCCCTACAACAACACCGAATCCCTAAAAACTTCCCAAAAAATCATAAATGCTTGATTCAAAATCCTTTCCGTTGGAATCGAATGCACCGATAATGTACTGTCCTTTCAGAATTACCGGAATGTTGCCGTTGTATTTGTCCTTGATGAGCAATTTGCCTTCCGAAACAGCTCCGCTTTGCTTGGTAAAGGCAAAATAATCGCCGAGGATTTTTTTCGTGCCTTTTTCGGTTTTCCCGTCAATGAGAAAAACTTGAAACTTCCGCCCTTTTATCTCATAATCAGCCGTATATGCCGGTTTTAGAAACTCGTGTCCGATATAGTTTTGGGTAATGTATGCTTTGGAATAGGGTATCTCGTTGTCTTTCGGAAATTTGGCAAAGATAGCCGGGTACGAAGACGCCGGATCTAATTTTTCCGCCAACCCTTTGCCGATGGACTGCATCGCCGAGGTAAAGGCTTCGCCCTTACCGCTCGAACTCATTTGAACATAAAAACAACCCGCGAAGAAATACAATCCCGATTCGTGTCCCTGGGCTTCGCCCCCAATCGCAAGATATTCCATATCCGTAGAACGTTCCGAGGCATACATGCCGAAAGCGTCTTCCGGCGTGGCGTGGCGATAAGCCTGAATAGTAATGTATTCGCCTTCGCCACGGTTGTAAACCATACTCGTCATTTCCTGAAAATTGTTTTCTAAAAAAAGGGGCGCGGCGCCATTGATACGCTCATAGAGATTATCGCGGTTGAAGGTTCCAATTTCCGAATCGATGGTCCAAGCTTCCACCTGAGGCAGATAGCCCTTCACTTCCTGCGAAGTTTGGGCAAATGACTGCCCTGCAATACATAATAGGATTGCGAACGCGAAATAAAATCGTTTTTTCATCTTTTATTTATGCTAAAAATCGGTCGGGGACATCAACAATCGGGGATATAGCCGCGATTTTTTCGGCAACGCGGAAACCCGAAGGGCATTCAACCGTACATTCCGTACAGCCCTTGCACAAATCGGATCCGAGCGAGAGTTCCACCAGCGTAGCCTTTGAGAGCGAAGGCTGGCGGTATCCGTAGTTATACATATAAGCCCGCATCAAATCGGGAACCGGCAGCTGTTTGCTACATTCGCCCACGCATTTTCCGCAGTTTTGACAATAAAGCAGTTCTTCCTGCCCAAGAGCGGCAAGGTATTTTTTGTCAGCCCCTTTCAGGTTGGGGCTATGAGCAGCTAAAAGACAGTTGTCCAACAAATCGAAACTTGTAAATCCGGGTACGGCGGTGCTTATATTTTTGTTGTTCCAAGCCCAGCGCAAACAAGCCGCGCCATCAACCGGACTCCCTTTTTCGGTTCCGCCGCCCACCATCGTTTTCATAGCCACAAAGCCGATACCTGCATCGACACCGCGTTGCATAGCGGCTTCCAATTCCGGTAAAATGTTCAGTTTGAAGTTGTAACTGATGAGTATCACTTCATAACCCCCCGCCTCTATCGCGGCGTCGATCTGTTCGGGATTATTGGCGTGAGTAGAAAAGCCGATATGTTTGATTTTTCCTTCGGATTTGAATTTCTTCAATGCGTTTATGATCTTCGGATTTTTCACGTCGTCCGTAGATCTCAGTCCGTGAGCGTAGTAAATATCCACATAATCCATTTGAAGACGGCGAAGGCTTGTGTTCAGCATCTCTTCAAATCCGGCTTCAATATCGTCCCTTCGTCCCGGATTGCCCTTCGTGGCGATATAGAAAGTGCTTCTGTCCTTGTCTTTGAAAAATTCGCCAACCATTTCTTCATTTTTCCCGTTCTGATAACCGTAAGCGGTATCGAAAAACGTGATGCCGGAATTATAGGCGGCTCGCAATACGGCAGGATTGTCCGCCCGCATCACTCCCATACTCAGGATAGGCAGTTTCAATCCGGTTTTTCCGAGTTTCCGGGTGGGGATTTTCTTCTTCGCCGCGACTTCATTGGATGACGCCTTCGCAATTTGAGGAATGAAAGCTCCTGCACCAGCCAGCGCAGAGAGGCTTAAAAACTGTCTTCGATTAATCGTTTTCACAATGATTGATTATTGCAATCATCGGGTGTATGCAATTCGGGCGTATGCAATATACCGAGGCGTATTCAATTCGGGCGTATTCAATACGCCCCTACATAAATTTTACCTCAAACACCGCAATTTCCGATTGCGTGGCGATGCGGTATTGCGCCCCTGCCAAACCCAAGCCTGAGGTAACATAAATATGCGTGCTGCCTTTTTTCTTGTAGCCGTGGGCTATCTCGAAAATCAGGTTGGTGTAGATATTCCCCGGAAAAAACTGTCCGTGGTGCGTGTGTCCGTAGAGGGCGAGATCGGCTTCGGCGTTCACGTCTTCGTTCAGGTGTTTCGGGTTGTGGTTCAACACGATAATGGGCTTCTGCCGGTTTACTTGCTGACGGTCGAGAATTTCCAGAATGGGTTTTCGGACGAAAGGCGCGTCCACGTCTTCGCGCCCCAGCACGTAAAATGCGCTGTCGATCAGCACGGCAGAGTCGCGCAGCATCACGATGCCGTTGTCGTTGAGCCATTTTATTTTTTCCTCGCTTTCATTTCTGTACTCGTGGTTTCCGGTGCAGGAATACACGCCCAGGGGCGCGTGCAGTTGCCGAAGTTCCTCGCCCATATTTTCGTTGAGCATCGGCTTGATTCCCGCGTCAATAATGTCGCCCACGAACAAGATAATGTCCGCCTTCTGCGCCATAACGAGCCGAAGGTATTTTTTCGCGTAGTCTTTGTTGATGAGGAATCCGAGATGGGTGTCGCCAATCACGGCGATGCGCAACGATTTGAGACGCCCCGCCGTTTTGGGGATTACAATTTCTTTGTGCACGACGACCGGGTGGTTGAACTGGTGGTTCCCCTGCCACATTACGGCGACAACCACCAAGGAAAAAACGATGAGAGCCAAGCCTTTGAGCTTGTTGTGCCGTTTGTCGGCGAGAGCAGGAAGGAAGGGCTTGCGCTGGTGGACGTAAAACAACGCCTCGACAAGCACTACGCCAGCCGTCATATAGATAATGAACAGCATCCACGACGTGCCGATAAAGCCGATAACCTGAATAACGTTGTCCGGCAGCCAAGGGCTGAACAACAAGCCCGTGAGGTAAAGCAAAAATTCCACGATGAAAAGCGACGTGAACACCGCTCGGAACCCCCTGCGCTGTTCCAAGGTTTTCCAGCCTTCCCAAAAAACGAGGACGTTGAGGGATAGGTGGACGAAAAGGGCGTAGAAAAAGACTCTCATTGGGCAAAGGTAGTGAAAGCCGAGAGCAAAAGCAAATTCATTTGCATTTTAATGTAGGGGCGTATTGCATACGCCCTGATTGCATACGCCCTCGGGCAAAAGCAAATTTCATTTGCATTTTGCCGAGGCGCATCCTACCTTCGCAGTTATGCAAAGATACAAATCAAATCCATTCTTCCACAAACTCATTTCCGTAGCGGTAAGGGATTAAAAGCGCAAGGACCGGAGGCTATGAAATCCCTTTGTTTATCGTTTGACACAACGGACGGATTTGAGATTTGAGCGATTTTGGATTAGATAGCTAGGGTCTTCTATATATAGCGAATTGTCTTTGAAACTCAGGGTATAAGCCTTGTCTCCGGGGGACTGTGGTGTTGGTGATGTAAAGGGAATACCACTCCAATAGAACCCTTGTATGCCTGAGTATATGTTGTTTGGATCAGCACACAGAGGCTGACCCGATGCGGGAAAAAATGCACCATTGGCTTTAAGACTAATACCTTGATCTATAAGATGCTTGCCGTCCGCGTTGGTTGGTGTAATCGCAGAAGGACTAAATGAAGTGTTCCAATTCGCCATAGCAATACCGAACTCAGCTATATTCGGCATACGCCAGTCGGAATTCAGATAATTACAAATATCTCCTCTATATCCATGATCGCTATAATGACTCGAGGGATAGGTATCGTATAAGTAATTCACCATACTGTTATAAGGATTTAAATAAACATCAGTACAGTGAGGAAGATAGGGATAACCATTATTCCAATTAGGGTGATTAGCCACATTCGCCATTATTATTTTTGTCCAAGTACCAGCAGTTCCGGCAGGAGGTATGAAATAGTAGGCAGTGGTATTACCAATTCCCGTCGGCGATACACCAACCAACGAACCCCATAAAAAAGATACGCCCTGAAAGCGTTCATTATTGCTTATTGATGTTTCATCGAATGTTAATCGGCTGCCGTTCCAATAAATATTCGACTTGGCAAAGATGGGCGTTTTAAGTTTTATTTTCAAGGTGTAGGTATTTCCGGGTGTTAGCGAAACCAAGCTTGGGAAGGTGGTTGTGGAGGCGCTGTATGTCGGTACTTTCAAATTACCCATGCTGGTTATCGTCAACGATTCTTTCGGAAAATGCACTTGAAGGGCTGTGCTGCCGCTGGTAAACAGTGTACATTCGTCACTCGTGTGAATCTGAGCGGAAGCAGGGCTGGTCGGCCAGCTGGGATACATATTGCTTGCCCCGCCGGTGGCTGTCAAATCGCCGGTATTATACGCCATGATTGCGCTGTAAGACGGGGTCAGGTAAATGCCGGATGAGGAGCCTACGGCTTGAATCTGCCACCCGTTGTAGCTGCCGTCGATTTGCAGTTTCACTTTGGCTAATTTCTGTTCAAGCGGGTAGAAATCCAGCACCGAAGTCGATGTTGTAATCGTCCGCGTAATCTTTCCGTAGAGCAAACTGCGATTGTTCGCCGCGTGTGGGACTGATAAAGGGCTGAGTGCTTTCGTTGCGGGGTGATACGTCGGATCAGGCGGCGCTTCCGTTGTGGAGTTGTAGGAAATGCAGATAAAATCGTATGGCACCCCTCCTTGTATCCAGAAATCGTTGTTCGTATTGAGACCACCGGCCAAAGTAAAATTCCCATGGGATACATATGTGTTTGTACCGGCTTCAACGGCTATTACCTGGAACTTTGTGCCGATGGGCAGGCCCACGGCGGCGCGCAGGGACGCACGGCTGTCCGGCTCGAGGCTCATTTCCAGCAACATTCCGTCGCCGATAGGTATGGATGTGCTTACAGGTTCCCGCCTGGCGCTTCCGGAGCGGGTAATCTCTTGATTTCCACCTTCAATAAATCCGGAGAGCGTTACGGAAGGATTTACCCACACGCCCGTTTCGTTGCCCGGTATCAGGTTGTCCCCGTCGCACGAGGTCAGCAACAGTACCCAGGCCAGCGCTGCAATCAATAAAACGATGCTTGTTTGCGTCTTCATTGTTTTTTCTATTTTGTTGTTTATAAACTGTTTAAATTTTAACGAAGTATTTTATTATACGTTTTAGAAGCTGTCCTCAGCTATTTTTTTCTGCTCTTTTAAGCGTCTTTTTCACTTGTCATTCTCGATTTAGCCCGCTAAACCTTCAACTGAAAAGCAAAAAATCCATCTTAAAATAGCGATAAAAAAGATGAGCTGTAAAATTTAAACAGTTTCTAAAAGAGCAGGGCGTCCTGATCGGGATCCGGTGCGGCCTCATAATCCTCGTATTGCATTGAGCTGGAGCTGACACCGGGGCTGTAACTTGTTACAATAACGCTTTCCAGCCTCACTTTTTGTATCTCGACCCGCAGCGGCTCATACTTCATCTTCATCCCAAGGCTCTGCGCTCTTGTTTTCTCTTTATCTCTCATAAATTAATTTTAAATTATATCGCTTTCTTTTTTTCTTTTTCTATCTCTCATTTCCTGCAAAGGGAAACCCTGTTCAAAAAACATTTAATTTTTTTGGGGGTGCAAAGGTAAGAAATATATTTATACCATAAAAACAATTCATCATATATTTATAACACATTTTGATGATTTAAGCATATTTAAGATCATCGGGCATAATTAACGTAAGTTCGCTATCATTATTTCGTTTAAATTTCAACAGTTTCTCAATATGTGAGCAAGTTTTTTGTCAATTCTTTGAGAATTATTTTGTAACTTTGCACGAGATTGCCCATTGTATTTAATTGATGAATAATAACTAAATAAATGTTATCATGTATAAACCGTTAGTTTTTTTATTTGTGATCGCATTGCTCTTTTCGTCCTGCCAAAAAGAAGCGGGGTGGAAGGCTGCATATCATTTCAACCAACCGGCTGCAATGTGGGAAGAAACTTTTCCGCTCGGAAATGGACGAATCGGGTTGATGCCCGATGGCGGCGTCGATACCGAAAGTTTTGTGATGAACGAAATATCGCTCTGGTCGGGCAGCTCTCAGGACGCCAACAACCCCGAAGCGAAAAAATATCTGCCCGAAATTCGCAAACTGCTTTTTGAAGGACGTAGCGACGAGGCGCAACAATTGATGTATAAAGGCTTTATCTGCGGCGGAAAAGGCAGCGGCGGAGGAGGAGGAGCGAAAGTTCCTTACGGCTCATATCAGTTATTGGGCAATCTTGTCATCAATTATCGATATGATAATGAGTCTGATACCATTTCATCGTACTGCCGCGAACTGACGCTCGATAACGCTACGGCAAGCACCGTTTTCAAGAAAGGTAAGGTACAGTACAACCGCCGGTCGTTTACCTCATTTGAATCGGATGTAGCTGTAATTCATCTGAATACGGGCAATCGCGGGGCGCTTAATTTCTCATTGGGCATGAACCGTCCGGAACGCGCAAAAGTGGCGGCGGAAGGCAAAACCTTGACGATGAAAGGACAACTCTACGACGGATACAGCGGCGACAACGGAATGCGCTACGGTGCGAAAGTGAGCGTCGTTTTGCCGAAAGACGGCGAATTGACCACCTTGTCCGACACCGCGCTGAGCGTCAACAACGCTACCGAAGCAATCGTTCTCGTTTCGATGGCGACCGATTATTTTGGAAAAGATGTGGACGAACAACTCAACTCGACATTGCGCGCAGCCGACAAGAAAAACTTCGCAACGCTTGAAAAAGAGCATATTGAAGCCTATAAAAAACTCTACGACAGGGTTAAAGTTGATTTCGGACACGTTCCCGAAAAAGAGATTATGCCCATCGACGAACGTCTTGCCGCCTTCAACAAAGACAAAAACGACCCCTCTCTGTTGGCGCTGTATTACCAATTTGGACGCTACCTGCTGATTTCATCAACCCGTCAGGGTTCGCTCCCCCCCAATTTGCAGGGTTTGTGGGCAAACACGATCAACACCCCGTGGAACGGCGATTATCACGCCAATATCAACGTTCAAATGAATCACTGGATAGCCGAGCAGGGCAATCTTTCGGAACTGCATACGCCTCTTATCGAGTGGATTAAATCGCTTGTTCCAAGTGGCGAGAAAACTGCGCAGGATTTTTACAGTTCGCGTGGCTGGGTAATGCACCTGCTTGGTAACGTTTGGCAGTTTACCGCACCGGGCGAGCATCCGTCGTGGGGCGCAACCAACACGGCGGCGGCTTGGCTTTGCGAGCATCTCTACACGCATTACCTCTACAATCCCGACAAGGCATATCTTGCCGATGTTTATCCCGTGATGCGAGGCGCAGCCTTGTTTTTCGTCGATATGCTGGTTGAAGATCCTCGCAGCCACTACCTTGTAACCGCTCCGACAACTTCGCCCGAAAACGCTTATTATCTGCCCAATGGCAAGGCGGTAAGCGTTTGTGCCGGTTCGACGATGGACAATCAGATTGTACGTGAACTATTTAACAATACCTGCTCGGCAGCGGAAATTCTCGGCGTCGACAAAGAATTTTGCGACACGCTGAAAGAGAAATGTTCGCGACTGATGCCCACAACTCTCGGTAGCGACGGACGTATAATGGAATGGCTTGAAGATTTCAAGGAAACCGAGCCGCATCATCGCCATATTTCGCATCTTTACGGGCTTCATCCCGCCAACGAAATTTCGCTCGATAAAACGCCGGAATTGGCGGAGGGCGCGAAAAAAACGCTTATCGCTCGCGGCGATGAAAGCACGGGATGGTCGATGGCTTGGAAAGTCAATTTCTGGGCACGGCTGCACGATGGCGAGCACGCTTGGAAATTGCTGACCGATCTCTTGCGCCCCTGTGTGGAAAAAGGATCCAATTATGCCAAGGGCGGCGGCACTTATCCCAATCTTTTTGACGGGCATCCGCCCTTCCAGATCGACGGTAACTTCGGCGGTGCGGCAGGTATCGGCGAAATGCTGATTCAAAGTCAAAACGGATATGTGGAATTTCTTCCTGCCCTGCCAAAAGCTTGGGAAACAGGCTTTTTTGAAGGAATTAAAATCGAAGGCGGAGGGGAAGCATCTGCTCGTTGGGAAGAAGGGAAATTGCTGTCATTCCGTTTGAGACCCTCTGTCGATAGACTTTTTAAAATCAAAATGCCGAACAATGCCGCGAATATAGCGCTGTCGGTAAACGGCTTACAATTGACCGATTCCTTCAAAAACGGGATGATTGAAGCCGATTTGAAAGCCAATGACGAATTGGAGGTAACAATGTAGGGGCGTATTGCATACGCCCGTATTGCATACGCCCGATGTCCCGTTAGGGACGTGATATGGGTAGAAACAATGGAATCCCCCTTTACGTTGTCCCGTAGGGACGGAATATGAAAACGGCAAAGATATTGATATTCCGTACCTACGGCACGGCGACAATAATGGA
>JAISYO010000053.1 GCA_031269865.1 Dysgonamonadaceae bacterium
GATTCGAAAATGATTTTGGTTTCCAAGCCTGGAAAAGCCGTGTTTATTTGGGCTTGTTTGCTGTAAGCCTCGTCCTTGGAAGTCCGTTGGTTGTTCCCGGAAAAAGCCTGAATTTTGTACCCGAACATTCGCGTGGTGGCTGCATCGCTACGCAAAGAGCCAACGGGCTTGCCCACAAGATCTTTGATGCTTTCATCTTGATATACAAATACTTTTCCTTTCGAGGCGTCGTTCCGATTCAACTCGTTGATGATGCCCGAAGTGTCCTGCGCCTGCAAGTGTCCGAAAGCAGACAGGAAAAAGAAAAAAGCCCAAAAACAAACAGTCGTCTTCATCTGAAAATCATTTTGCGGTAAAGTTTCTATAAAAAGAGGGGCTTGCCGCCGAGCCTCAAACCCTGCGGCAAATCCTCGTTGTAACCGTGTGTCAGAATGCCTCGATGATGGGCAGGAATTTATCTACGCCGAGCGCAGCCCCGCCGATAAGCCCCCCGTCCACATCGGGATTAGAGAACAATTCTTTTGCGTTTGAAGCGTTGGCGCTTCCCCCGTACAAGATGGACGTGTCGTTGGCAACCTTTTCGCCGTATTTTGCCGCCAAGGTTTTGCGAATGAAGGCGTGCATCTCTTGCGCTTGCGCCGCGGTAGCCGTTTTTCCGGTTCCGATAGCCCAAACAGGCTCGTAAGCGAGGATAATCTTGCCGAAATCTTCGGCTGAAAGGTTGAAAAGCGAAGCCTCTACCTGCGATTTTACCACGTCGAAATGTTTTTCGGCTTCGCGTTCAGCCAACACCTCGCCGATACAGAAAATCGGCGTCAAGCCGTTCGCCAAGGCGAGAAGCACTTTTTCTTTCAGAATTTCGGGCGTTTCGTGATAGTATGCACGGCGTTCGCTATGCCCAAGAATCACGTATTTAGCATCCGTAGAGGCAATCATCTCAGCCGAAACCTCGCCGGTGTAAGCCCCCGATGCTTTATCGGCGCAATTTTGTGCCGCAACGCCAATCTTTTTCGTGTCGATGGCGCTTGCCACGCTCGCCAAATGGATAAAGGGCGTTCCGATAACCACGTCGCATTTCAAGGTTTTTCCTTTCAACGCAGCGTCCAATTCTTTCGCCAATGTCAATCCTTCTTGCAGGTTTTTATTCATTTTCCAATTCCCTGCCACAATGTTTTTTCTCATATATTCTTTATATCTAAATTATTATTCTTCGTCCGTTTGCGTCCAAGCCGGTTTAGGACGCCCAAAGGTAGTATAAAAATCGCCATTATCAACAATAACCGCGAAGTATTGTTTGGTTTTGGGCTTTCGCCTTGCCGAGAAAGCCGTTTCCCCAATTTTTTATCGCCGGGAATGGAAAACCGATCCCATTTGTCGATGACTATGCCGTTTTTCAATAGCATCAACCCCGGATTCGAGCGGTTTATGGTTTTCAACACCCGCTCGTCGGCATTGCAGAACGTGTATTCCGCGGCGGTTTCCCCCGCCCATTTCGAAATGTCGTCGAAGACAGAAGATGTCAGACAATAAAATGCAATTCCCTGTTCCTGAGCAAAATCGGCAACGCGGTTGAGGGATTTCGCCACGCTTTTATCCGCCTCGCCGAGCGAGTAGGACGTCATCAAAAACGTGTAACCCGAATCCGACAAAATATCCTGCATAATATCTTCGTCCTCAACGTATTGCCCCGAAACAGAATCGCGCGACAAGCGGATAATTTGGAAATCTTCTATCTTGGGTTTTTCCCCCTCTTTCAGCAACTCGGTTTTCATATCCACGAAAGTCCACGTAGAATCGTTCCACGGGTAGTTATCTTCGGTAAACTCTTGTTTCTTACCGTCTTTTTCGTAAATGAAGGTATTGCGGTACACATCGGCGTTGGCAGGATCGACGCGCATCTGCTCCGAAATGGACGCGCCGATTTTGTAGGGGCGGAAATCGAAAACCTGCATTCGGAAAACGCCGTTCAACGAAAACAGCAAGGCAAACGCCACCGAAAAAACAGCCGGCGCCCATTGAAATCCGTCCGGGAAAAGCGGGGAAAGCTCTTTCCATTTGAAGCACAATAGGGCGGATAAAACAACGAGGACAATGTTTTTATAAAAGGTTTCCCAATTGGAAATGATCAGCGCGTCGCCAAAACAACCGCAATCCTTTACCGGATTTTCTATCGCGATCCACAACGTGAAGGGTGTCATAAACAGCATCAACACAAAAACCAACAGGGTTGCCCACCTTCGGTAAATGCCGAGCAGGATAAACACCCCAAGCAGAAATTCCGCCATCGAAAGGGCAAGGGCGACAGGCAGGGCGAGGGGGAAGAAAAGTTGCAGCCCCCACTCAATCAGGTAATCTTGACTTTTGTAGGTAAATCCCAATGGATCAACCATTTTCACGAAGCCCGAAAACACGAAAACCGCACCGACAATTATGCGCGAAATCTCAACACCTATTTTCATCAATGCCCCTGCCGACTTCATCTTATTTTTCCCCGAAATGTAGTTTTATCAGCCCGAACAGCGCGTAGTTGATCATATCCATATAATTTGCATCGACACCCTCAGAGGCGAGCGTTTTCCCACCGTTCGATTCGATTGTTTTGGTGCGGTTTATCTTCGTCAAAATCAAATCGGTATATGAGCTGATGCGCATATCGCGCCACGCTTCGCCGTAATCGTTGTTTTTGGCGTACATCAGCTCTTTCGTGACGGTTATATGCTTGTCGTAGAACTGAATAGCGGTGTCAGTGTCAATATCCACACCATCAGAATAGCCGAGTTCGAGTTGTATCAGCCCGATAATGCCGTAATTCACTATCGCGATGAACCCGCCGAGGATACTTTCATCAACTTTTTGCTCGACGCCCGTCTCGATATTTCTTATCCGCTTGGCTTTTATAAATATCTGATCGGTAATTGATTCCGGGCGCATAATGCGCCACGAAGCACCGTAATCGCGCAACTTCTGCTCGAAAATGCCGCGGCATATCCCTATCACTTCATCGAATTGCTTTTTGGTTGTTTCCATCGCTTTTTTTAATTTCTGAGACAAAGGTAGGAAAAAATTCAATTAAGAATTAAAAATTAAGAAACAACATTTGGCGATAGCCAATTAAGGGGGGCTAAAACAACCTCAGTAGCAATGGAATTACACACCACCACCAACCTTATTCCCTCATTGCCCCCTCTCTTTGTGGAAAGGGGTTGGGGCTAAGGCTAATAAGGGAATAAGGGAGGTTTTGTGCGTGCTATTTTTGGCTACTAAGGGTACTTGCGGAAATAAGGGTTTTTTAGCGTTGTATATCAATAGAATGGGGTTGCATCTCTGACGTGATGCTTTCACAATATTACAATCCTAACGGATTGCAGGGGTGGAATACCCATTTGCCCGTTAGGGCATTCATATCAATAGAATATATTGCACCCCCCGAACCCAATTCCCCGTAGGGGATACACAAGTTCAATTTAGAAGCTGTAAAATTTAAACAGCTTCTGAAAATTACGAATTTGTGAATGTCCTACGGACAAAGGGGGTAAAGGTGGATTTGCTTTTCTATTGATATGCAACGCCTACGGCGTAGGAATGGCGATGCCATAAGAAAGAGTGCGAAAATTATACGCCCCTACGATTTTTGGTTTTTCATTACCCGTTGGACGGCATCGTCGATTTGGGCTATCGACATCATACCCAATGTCATACAATGGGCGTTGCTTTCGCGGATCGCGAAACGGATAGACTGCTCGCGCTCATCGTCGCGGACGTTTTTGCCTTCGCCAAAAATCTTCATTGCGATCAGCCCTTTGCCGTTTTTCTTTGCCGTTCCCAAAATGGCTTTTATTTCGTCGGGCGAACCGTCCATCATCGTTTGGAAGGGGTTTATCCGCGCCATTATAATATCAACCCACGGCTCGACGGCGGCAACGCGCAAAGCGTCGATATTATGGCACGAAACGCCGATTGCCCGCACTTTGCCCGCTTTTTTCGCTTTCAGGAAGCCTTCCATATAATGGCTGCGCTTTTTGTTCCATTCGCCACTCATCATGCAGTGCATCAGCAAGATGTCGATGTAATCCGTCCCGAACTCTTTCAGGTAGCGGTTGATATTGTCGTCCACCGATTCGAGATGCGGCGAACCGTCGTCGTGCGTCCACATTTTCGTCAGCAGGGTTATCTTCTTGCGTGGAAGCGTTTTTATCGCCTCGCCAACGTAAGGTATTGTCCCATAAGAGTCTGCCGTGTCGTAGAAGCGAATGCCGCGCTCGTAGGCGTGGTGGGCGAGGCGGACGAAACTGTCCATTCCCTGACGGGTAAAATCTGATTCCTTGTTTCCGCCGTGCGTCCCCGTTCCCATCGCGATTCGCGACACGCTCAGCCCGCTTTTTCCCAAGCGGACTTTATCGACACGCATTTCGGCAGATGGCATCATAGCGAGGGAAATGTTTGCCAAGGATTGCTTGGGCATCACGGAAATGCCCGCGAGGCTGAACCCTGCCTTTAAGAAACTTCGTCTTTTCATCAATTAAAAATTTTTACAGCTTCTAAAAATTGATTTCTGCACAATACAAAGCTTTTGAGGCAGTGATGAACAGCGTTTTGCCATCGCCCCCAAAACACACGTTTGCCGTCCAAGGCGCATCGACGTCGATATGCGCTATCTGCTCGCCCTGCGGATTAAAGACTGTAACGCCTTTCCCCGTCAAATAGATATTTCCTTTGATGTCTATCGTCATTCCATCGGAACCCAAATTGCAAAAGAGGGTTTTATTACTGAGAGTGCCATTTTTTTGAATATCATACCGATAGGTTTTCCCTGCCCCAATATCGGCAACGTAGAGCCGTTTTCCGTCGGGGGTGCCAATGATGCCGTTGGGTTGCTTTAAGTCGTCCGTTACCCGAATCAATTTTTTACGGTTGGCGGACAAACAATACACGTGTTGCCCGTCCTGCTGCATTTCGGGGTTGCGTTGCCAATAATCCCTCTTGTATAGGGGATCGGTAAAATAAATCGTCCCCTTTTTGGGATTAACCCACAAATCGTTGGGTCCATTGAGCTTTTTCCCTTCGAAATCGTTGATCAGAACCTTGTGCGTACCATCGGCATTCCATTTCCACAACTCGTTGTCCTTGTCGGAACAAGAGAGCAGGGCGCCGTCCCGATCGAAATACAGCCCGTTGGCACGTCCACATTCATCGCTGAATACGGAAAGGCTTTTTTCTTTCGCCAACCATTTGTAAATCTTGTCGTTGGGTTGATCGGTAAAAAAAATATTCCCTTCGCGATCTGCCGCCGGTCCTTCGGTAAACGAAAAACCATCGGCGAGCAAGGTAGCCTTGATGTTCTTATAATCAGTCGTTTCCACGTTTTGCGATGACAAAAACATAGTCATTGGATACAGATAGATGAAAAGCAAGAGGTTCTTTTTCATTTTCTTAGAAGCTGTTTTAAATTTTACAGCTGATCTTTTTTATCGCTATTTTAAGATGGATTTTTTGCTTTACATTTGCAGATTTAGCGGGCTAAATCGAGAATGACAAGTGAAAAAGTCGCTTAAAAGAGCAGAAAAAAGTAGCTGAGAATACTATAATATATTATTTCGTTAAAATTTAAACAGCTTCTTAGTACTTTGCGATCTTCTCTATTTTTTTCGGAATATCGGTGTTGTCCATTTTGTGAGTGAACTGTTCCTGCCCTACGCCGATGGCAAAAACTGGAACGTATCCGCCCGAATGTGAGCCTGTTGCCCAACCGAGTCGCGCAATGTCGTTCAGGATTTCTTTTGCCTTTGCCGCCAATAGCGAATTGGTTGAGTACAGATTCTCGTCGCTGATTTCCCTGTTGCGGGCGATAGTCGATTCGTAGGCGTCGCGCAGGATTTTTTCGTTTTCCCAATTGATGCGCACGTCTTTCCAAAAGCCCATACGTTCGCCGAGCACGTCTTTCACGTCTTCCCACGAGGCTTTGCCGTTTTTGGATTTTACCATCGCGGCAAGTGCTTTTGTCAGTTCGTCTTGCGATTGTTTTTGATATTGCAAGCAACTGATATTCAGACTGCCCCTGCCTGCCGTTATCCCGCCCGTGTCGTGATCGGCGGTTATGACGATGAGCGTTTCCTTGGGGTGTTTTTTGTAAAATTCGTAAGCCACGGCGATTGCTTCGTCGAAGTCAATGATTTCGCGTATGGTGGTGGCGCCGTCGTTACCGTGTGCGCTCCAATCGATGCGTCCGCCTTCGAGCATAACAAAAAAGCCCTTTTTGTTGTCTTTCATCAGGGTTTCGATGGCGGCTTCCGTTATTTGTTTGAGTGTCAAATCGTTTTCTTTGCGATCTATCGCATAGGGAATGGCGTCGGGCGTGTCCCATTTTTCCGGCAACAAAATCAGCTTCGCCGATTTACCGCCGTCCGCCTTGTAATCGGCATAGCCTTTGGCTAATTTATAACCTGCCTGTTCGATGAGGGGGAAGATGTCGGGGGCTTTCGAGCCGTCGTATTTCTTGTCGCGGTTGTAGAAACTTGCGCCGCCGAAGAAATCGAAGCCCGATTTGATCAAGTCCTGAGAAATCTCGTAGTACATACTTCTGCTTTTTTGGTGCCCGTAAAACGCGCCCGGCGTGGCGTGATTGACGGGTACCGTAGAGGCTATGCCTACTTTTTTCCCGGCTTTTTTGGCTTTTTCCGCGATGGTTTCTATCGGTTCGTTTTCGGGGGTTACACCCAAATAATTGTTGTTGGTTTTATTGCCTGTCGCCAATGCCGTTCCCGCGGCGGCGGAATCGGTTACGTCGTTGTTGGCGGAATAAGTAGTGCTGAAAGTTGCCGAGGGGAAGGACGTAAAGAGCAGGGAAGCCGAACCGCGTCCGCCGCCTTTGAGCGCGGACAGATATACTTCGGTGGCGTTTATCTGATTAACGCCCATTCCGTCGCCGATGAAATAGAACACATATTTGGCTTGTCCGCAAACTGCTTGCACACAAAGAAATAAAATGAAAAGCAAAGAAACAAGATTTTTTCTCATAATTTTAAATGATGAGGAACTTCAAGTAATTCAATTTGATTTTGCGGAAAACCGAAGTCCCGTTTAAGCCTTCCGCAAATGTTCTACAAAAATAAGAGAAATAATCGAAAACATTTTATTCTGTCTTAGAAACTGTTTAAATTTTAACGAATAATATATTATTATGGGTTTTAGAAGCCATAAAATTAAACCTGTTGTAATTACTCCGTTTTGCTGCGGGGAACTCCTACGGGGTTGAGAGAGAGGGCATTTCCTACCCCGCACTGCGCCTGCGGCTTGTACGGGGTTATTCAAGGGATAGCCCTATCGGGCTAAAAAAACAAATGCACAACAGGTTTAAACAGTTTTTTTTAATTTTTCTTCTGCAAAAATAAAAACAATTTCCTATACTCGCCCGATTTTGCTAACTTTGCGTGAAATACAGATCTATGATGGAAAAAAAAAAGCCGTTGATACTAATTACGAACGACGATGGTTATCAAGCCAAGGGAATCGTTTCGCTTACCGAAGCCCTGGAAGGTTTGGGGGAAATTGTTGTTTTCGCGCCCGACGATCATCGTTCGGGAATGTCGAGCGCGATAGGCGCTTCACATCCGGTGCGTTGCAGTTTGAACAAACAAGACGAGGATATACGCTACTATACCTGCAATGGAACGCCTGTCGATTGCGTGAAATTGGCTTTGGATCAGATTTTAGAACGGAAACCCGATTTGGTGGTTTCGGGGATCAACCACGGCTCGAACGCCGGAATCAGCGTGATTTATTCGGGGACGATGGGCGCGGCTATCGAAGGTTGCATTGCCAATATCCCTTCCTTTGGCATATCGCTCGACGATTTTGTCCCCGATGCCGATTTTTCCCAATGCGCCCGCGTTGCTCGCCGGGTGGCGGAAAAAATCCTGTACGGCGAAGGATTGCCGAATGGCGTCTGCCTGAATATCAATGTGCCGAAAGGCGAAGTGAAAGGCTTGCGGGTTGCGAAACAGACTGCCGGGAAATGGGTAAACGAATACGAGAAAAAAACCGATGAGGCGGGCGGCGACGTGTATTATATGACAGGGAATTTAGAGAATTGGGAAAAAGAGAACGACAGTACCGACGAATGGGCGTTGGCTAACGGCTACGCGGCTGTCGTCCCCATAAAAATAGATATGACAGCCTACGGTTATATGGACGAATTGAAAGAGAGGCTTTTAAAATAAAAATGACAGTATGAAATACTACCTCATCGCCGGGGAAGCTTCGGGCGACTTGCACGCTTCCAACCTGATGCGTTCGCTCAAAAAGCGCGATGAAGAGGCGGATTTCCGTTTTTTCGGGGGGGATTTGATGCTCGAACAAGGCGGCGTGTTGGTAAAACATTACCGCGAAATGGCGTTTATGGGCGTAATTCCGGTGCTGATGAACCTCAACGCCATTCTTAAAGCGATGGCATTGTGCAAGCGGGACATTGCCCGATACCGCCCCGATGTAGTCATCTTGGTGGATTATCCCGGATTTAACCTGAAAATAGCCAAGTACGTGAAACCCTGCTTGAAAATCCCTGTTTTCTACTACATTTCGCCGAAGGTGTGGGCGTGGAAAGAATACCGCGTGAAGTCCTTCAAAAAATACGTGGACGAGATGCTCTGTATCCTTCCCTTCGAGGTGGATTTTTTCAAGAAGCATCGTTATAAGGTTGATTATGTGGGAAATCCAACAGTCGATGCCATTGCCAACCGTCCCTTCCAAGATGAAACCTTCAACGATTTTATCTTGGCGAACCGCCTTCCCGACAAACCCGTCATTGCTTTGCTGGCTGGAAGCCGACGGCGCGAGATTTCACAAAATTTGCCGTCGATGCTCAAAGCCGCCAAGGAATTTTCGGATTATCAACTGATTATCGCAGGTGCGCCCGGCATCGCCCCCGATTTTTACACTCCGTTTGTCGAGGGCAGGGGGGTGCGCGTTATTTTCAACCAAACCTACCGGATATTGGCGCAGTCGAGCGCGGCGATGGTTACTTCCGGCACGGCAACGTTGGAAACCGCCTTATTATCTGTTCCTCAGGTGGTTTGTTACAAAACCGATTTTCCGAAACTCTCTTATTGGGGCTTCAAGCATATCTTGCACACGCCCTATATATCGCTCGTGAACCTTATTTGCGGAAAAGAGGTGGTAAAAGAGCTTTTCGCCCGACTTTTTTCGCCCGACGCTATCAGGGACGAGTTGCAAAACTTGTTGTCCGACAAGGCGTATCGGGAAAATATGCTTAAAAATTATCGCGTGATGCAGGACGTGCTGGGCAAGTCCGGCGCTTCGGATCGCGCCGCGGAAATCGTTGTTGGAAAGCTGATGAAACGCGGGGGATAGGGGATTTTTATAGAAACCGTTTTTGTTTTTCCCCATTTTTCCTTTTCTTTGTAAAAACAAAATACGTATCGTGTACCAACAGTAAAAAATAATCGTATGAAAATCGGGATTCTCACGTCCGGTGGCGATTGCCCCGGCATCAACGCTACTATTCGGGGCGTTGGAAAAACTGCCATCAACAATTACGGCATGGAAGTCGTCGGTATCCTCAACGGGTTTTCGGGACTGCTCTACAAGGACGTCATCGAACTGACGGATTCATCGCTTTCCGGGATTCTCAACCTTGGGGGGACGATATTGGGCACCGCACGCGAAAAGGTTTTCCGCAAAAAAATCACTTCCCCCGATGAAAAAGATCGCGAAGAAATAAAAAAATGTTACCACGAATTGGGGCTCGACTGCCTTGTCTGCATCGGTGGGAACGGCACACAACGGACAACGTGGATGCTTTCGGATATTGGCTTGAACGTTTTGGGCATTCCGAAAACCATCGACAACGATGTTTATGGCACCGACATTACTTTCGGCTTCGATTCTGCGGTAAACATCGCGACTGAGGCTATCGATCGCCTGCATTCCACCGCAAGCTCGCATCGCCGCGTGATGGTAATCGAGCTGATGGGGCATCACGCCGGGTGGATCGCCCTCGAAGCTGGAATGGCTGGGGGGGCTGACATTATCCTTCTGCCCGAATTGGGTTACAATATGAAAGTGATCATCGGCAAAATCAGCCAACGCTTCAAGGTGGGGAAACCCTATTCCATCATCGCAGTGGCGGAAGGAGTTGAGATACAAGGCAGTACGGAGCACCCGGCAATTTATTTCGCCCGCGAAATCGAGAAACAAACCGGAATAGAAACGCGGGAAACGGTGTTGGGATACATTCAGCGCGGTGGTTCGCCTTCCCCCTTCGATCGAAACCTCGGCACCTTGCTCGGCGGACACGCCGCCACCTTGATTCACGAAAAGAAATTCGGGCGTATGATTTCGGTAAAAGGGCGTGAAATTAGCGACGTTCCCTTGGTGGAAGTGGCTGGAAAACTGCGCTTGGTAAGCCCTGACACACCGCTGGTTGTCCAAGGCAAACGTATGGACATCTCGTTTGGGATGGAAGTTTAGAACCGCTGTTCCGCAAGCCGTTTTAGTGTGTTGTTGCATCCGGCAATCAGTTCGTCCACCACGCTTTTTGCAGGGATAATCGTGTCGATGAGCGATGCAACCTGCCCGATTTCCAATTCGCCTTCCGTCAAATCGCCCTCGAAAATCCCTTTTTTCGCACGTCCTTTGCCCAATAGGGCGCGAAGCTCGTCGGCTGACGCGCCGTTGTCTTCCAAGGCTTGCACCTGTTCGAAGAAGGCATTTTTTATTAACCGCGTTGGGCTGATTTTTTTCAGCGAGAGCATCGTATCCCCTTCTTTCAACGCGAGGCAACGCGCTTTAAATTCGGGACTTGCCGAACTTTCGTCGGTTAGCGCAAAGCGTGTCCCCACCTGAACGCCCTCGGCGCCCAACGCGAAAACGGCTGCCATAGCTTCGCCGGTGGCAATGCCCCCTGCGGCGATTAACGGCAAATCGACGGCTTTGCGAATAAGGGGGATTAGCGCGAGGGTGGTAGTCTCTTCGCGTCCGTTGTGCCCCCCTGCCTCGAAGCCTTCGGCAACAACGGCATCAACCCCGGCTTCGGCGCATTTTAGCGCGAATTTTGCCCCCGACACCACGTGCACGACAACAATCCCTTCCGATTTCAAGGGGGCTGTCCAACGTTTCGGGTTGCCTGCCGAAGTGAAAACGACGGGGACTTTCTCGCCGATGATAATCTGCATAATCTCGTCCAATTGGGGATACATCAGCGGGACGTTCACGCCGAAAGGCTGATCGGTGGCGGCTTTGCATTTGCGGATATGTTCGCGCAATGTTTCGGGGTGCATCGATCCCGCGCCTATCAGCCCCAATCCCCCGGCTTCGCTCACGGCGGAAGCCAATCGCCAACCGCTGCACCACACCATTCCGGCTTGTACGATGGGATATTTGATATTGAAAAGAGAAGTGATTCGGTTCTGCATTTCTTGTTTTTTTGTACAAAGATAAAGATTTTGGAAGTTTTTTTAAAAGGAAATAATGGATATATATTTGGGCGTATAAAAAAAAAAGCGTAAATTTGGTGGAATTTTCAGAAATCATCATCATTAAAAATTATACATTATGCGAATCAAAAAAGGGGCTGTTTTCTTTTTACTCTGCGGCTTGATGGCGTGCGGTGCTTCGTCCAAGACGGAGAGCAAGGCTGAAAAACAAGGTTGGAAGCTCTCGATGCAATCCTACACCTTCCACCTGTTTTCGGTGGTGGAGTCGTTGGACAAGACGAAAGAGTTGGGCTTGCATTACATTGAAATCTATCCCGGACAAAAAATGGGCGGGGATTTTGGCGATGCCGTCTTCGGATACGCTCTCAGCCCCGAACAGCAAGGGCAGTTGAAAGAATTGGCGAAGGCAAAGGAAGTGAAAATCGTCTCTTCCGGCGTGTGGACAGCTGCTCGCGACGAATGGGATAAGGTATTCGCTTTCGCCAAAAGTATGGAGTTGGAGTTTATCAGCGCCGAACCTGCGCGTGAGGATTGGGACGTGGTTGAAACCCTTGCCAAGCAATACGGCATAAAAGTGGCTTGCCACAACCACCCGAACGAGGCTTCGTATTGGAAACCGGATATTCTGTTGGAGTGCATCGGGGCAAAAGACGCTTTATTGGGAGCTTGTGCCGATGTCGGACATTTTCGGCGTATGGACGTTGATGCGGTGTCCGCCTTGCAACAACTGAAAGGACGGCTTATCGCAATGCACTTCAAAGACATAGCCCCCACGTCCGAGGATGGCACGTTGGAAGACGTTGTATGGGGAAGGGGTGTCCTGAACGTCAAAGGAATGATGGAAGAACTGAAACGCCAAGACTTTAAGGGCTATTTTACCATTGAATACGAAGCCAATTGGGAAAACAACCTGCCGGAAATAAAAGAATCGCTTGACTATTTCAACGAAGTGGCGAAAGAGATTTTATAGGACAAAAGGACGAAAAGACAAAAAGACGGAAGGACAAAAGGCAAACGCCCGAACGTCCAAACTACGCTACCCCGCATTAGCAAAGGGATTGGGGGTATATGTGGCTGTTTCAAAAGAGCGTCATCCCGCGCTTGACACGGGATCTCTTGAAAAATACGACCTTGTTATCAGGAGATTGCGGGTCAAGCCCGCAATGACGACATCCCTTTCGCAAAAAAAATAGAAAAACTGCTTGGGTTTCAAAATAATTCTCTATCTTTGCAAAAACAGCAAAAAAAAAAATGGGGACAGCACCGATTTATCCGCTTCCTGCTTTTGAAAGACCGCCCTCGTTTCCGGGGAAAAACAGCCCGGCGAGCGCAGGTTCCCGTTTTACCCCCCCCCCCCCCCGATAACCTACTGATAATCAACGATTTACGTGTATTTTTACGGTTTGCGCATTGCGCCAGCCGCGC
>JAISYO010000044.1 GCA_031269865.1 Dysgonamonadaceae bacterium
ACCGAATCACGTTACCAAACGAATAGGTCAGGAAGACGTTCAATTTGAAGTTCCCATATTTGAATACGTTGCCGAAACCTCCTGATAAAGTCGGTTCGGTACTTCCCGATTCGATCAAAAATTCCTGATTGTCGTAATCTTGCAAGTAGATCCCTTTATTGGAAAAATCCTGCGTGATGACGGTACGTGCTTCGTCCATATAGAACTGGGGAACACCGTTCTCGTCCAATCCGGCAAACGGAATGGAAAACAAGGTGCGGTTAGAATAGCCTTCTTTGGCAAAGCCCGTGCCTTTAATCAAGCTGATGATGCGTGTGCGGGATTCCAACTTCGTCACTTCCACGTGCATTTTTGCGAATGTGATGTCGGTTGCCCAAGAAAATTTATTCGTCTTGATGTTCTTCGTGGACAGGGTGGCTTCCACTCCTGTGGTTTTCATGGCGGCGACATTGCCCCGCTTGTTCGCCTGTCCACCGATTCCCATCACGGCAATGTTCCCGATCAAGTCGTAATTGTTACGAGTGTACCAATCAACAGCCAAGTTTATCCGGTTGTCTATGAAACCAAAATCGGCGCCGATATTCAGCTCGTGTTTCTTTTCGTAAGTCAATTCGCTGTTCTCCAATTGGGAAATCCCGATAGCCGGTTCGTTGGTTTCTTCGTCCAAGCGCCACGTGTTGGCACTACTGTAAATAATAGCGGAGTTCGACACGCTCAAAGGAGGAGCCTGAGCCGTCAAGCTGTAAGAAGCACGCCAAGTGGCGTGGCTCATAACCGGTTCCAAGTTTTTAAAGAAGTTTTCTTCGTGCATATTCCACGCGCCGGAAACGTTCCAAGTCGGCAACCAACGCGCTTTGCGCGATTTTCCCATTTGGTTGGAACCCTCATAACGGGTTGTTCCGTTGATGGTATATCTTCCCTTGTAAGAATAGTTGACCATTCCGAAGAAAGAAGCATCTCGGCGGCGCGTGTTATTGATTGAGTAATAGTTCTGCGACTCTCCCTGCGCTTGCCATTGCCGAAAAGCCTGATAAATGATGTAACCTACATCACCGTTGCTGTATTGACGCCCCCACTGCCTGTTCCAATCGTGGTAACGATCCACCGAGTTTACCTCCATACCACCAAACAAATTGATGATATGTGTTTCTTCGTTGAAGGCGGCTGTATAGTTGGATGACAGTCGGAAATCCCATCCGCTCATGCGGTTGTCGGTACGTTCGTAAATACCGCCTTCGGGAAGGATCGTTATCGGATGAGCGTAAGGTTTATCCAAATCATTCCACAACAGCGGGTTGGCACTGGCAATGACGGTCGTCCCCATTGCGCGGTAAGCTTCCGCCTGATTGGCATTATCCTTCACAATGTGTTCCATCGAGGAGGTGGTGTTTTTCAATGCTCCTAAGGCTTTAATATTTAGCCCCTTAATCGGCATAAAAGTTAATTCGGCTTGAAAAGTCGTTGATGATTCGTTCAAATCCATGTAATTGTTATCCAATTCATGCCTGATATTAAAGGGAGCATAGTCGCGCACGTAAAACTCATCGGGGTCCAATGCCCGCGAAGTATTCAAGGCGAAGCTATACGGGTTAATATCGAAATCACGCGAAATCAACCCGCTCACATTGTCCACCGCCTGCTTCATGGTGCCGGGTGCTTTCTGCTTGCGGTTGTATGCTTTCATTATCACATTCGCGGATAAAGTTTTGCTGATCCTGTGGTTGATGTTCATGTTGCCGGTAAAGCGGTTTACCTTACTTGCCATCGTCCAACCCGGATCCAACATCGCGCTCACCGAACCGTAAAAATCCGTCTTTTCCGTCCCCCCGGAAATGCTCACGGAATGATTTTGCATCATACTGGAAGAAAACAGTTCCTTAAACCAGTCGGTATTGCGATATTCCGCTTCACGCAAATACGCATTCATGGCAGCCTCGGTATTGGGCATCAGGAATGCACCCGTTTCAGGATCGTAGGTGTTGATCAGTTGGTACATCTTACCATATATACCGGTGTTCTTGTTGTTTAAAACGGTATAAGGCAACCATCCTTTTTGTTGCATTTCCTGATATACACTTATCTGATCCTGCGAATTCATAATATTGAAGTCGTTGTAGGAAGGAATCAAGCGGACGGAAAATTCGCCGGTATAGTTTACCTGACTGGATCCTTTTCTTCCTTTTTTGGTCGTTACAACGATAACGCCAGCCATAGCCTTAGCCCCATAGATAGAGGTAGCCGAACCGTCTTTCAGTATCTGGACATCTTCGATATCGCTGGCATTTAAGCCCGCGATAGACGAACTGACCAAGGTGTTGATATCTCCCGAAGATAGATCGTCCGCGCTCACTTCCGTTACATCTTCCATGATTACGCCGTCCACCACCCAAAGCGGTTTGGAGTCGCCATAGATGGATGTCGCGCCGCGCACGCGGATTTTGGGGGCGGTACCGAAAGTACCCGACACGTTTTGCACGGAAACCCCGGCAGAACGTCCTTCCAAAGAACGGCTAAAATCGGAAATTCCACCTATTCTCATGTCCTCGGCTTTCAAATTATCGGTAGCTCCGGTAAACAAGCGTTTGTCCATCGCGACCATACCGGTAACCACCACCTCTTCCAACGCCGTGGCGTCTTCCTGCAAAGTAATGCTGAGATTGGTTTTTCCTGCGACTTTGACGCTTTGTTCCAGATACCCGATGTAAGAAATCTTCAGGGTGGCATTTTCATCGACGGACAACGAAAATTCGCCGTTCACGTCCGTAACCGTACCGGTGGTGGTGCCCGCCACGACGACGTTAGCCCCAATCACGGGTTCTCCGTCCGGGTCCACAACCTTACCGGTAATCTGTTTTCTCTGTTCGATCTCTTTCCCGGAAAGGGTTTCGTTTACTGAGTACATCTTCTCTGCCTGCAAAGAAAGGGCGCAGAGAAAAAATAGCAGTACCGAAATCTTCACGGATAGTGATCTACCGCATTTGTATGCGGTTAGCATAGATTTACTGTTCTTTTCCATACACATACATTTATTTTTATAAATACCAAATTTTAGTTTTTTCATTTTAGTTTAAGCCTACTATCGTGCAATTCTCACGTCATAAAAAGGATTCAGTTAACACCTTATCAATTAAATAAATAATCCAAGAAATTCCTTTTATCGTTCTGAACGCTTTGCAAAAGTATGTAATTTTCCAATACGACAATAGCATTTTTTTTATACTTAATTTTATTTAACTAAACAACATTTCGCACACCACGGTGCGGATTTGACAAGGGTTTTTTCGAAATATTTTCCAAATTGAAAAAATTCTTTTACTTTTGCTTTTGCAAAAAAATTATACCCAATGCAAAATACCCTGCAATTCATCTTCCTGAGCATTATTGCTCTGCTCGCCGCCTGCAAAGGCGACACGGAAACCGCAGCTATCCGTGTCGCGGATTTAACTTGCGAGTACCTCAAAAATCCGTTGAGCATCGACGAAGCGCAACCACGGTTGTCGTGGAAAGTGGAACAGTCGGATTCGGCAAAAAACGGGCAGTTGCAAACTGCCTATCAAATCATTGTCGCTTCGACACCCGAACTGCTCGCCGAAAACCGAGGCAACCTTTGGGACAGCGGGAAAATGAAATCTTCCCATTCCATTCAGGTTGTTTACGAAGGGGAAAAACTCGAAACGCTGCAAAATTGCTATTGGAAAGTCCGCGTGTGGAACAATTGCAGCGAAGTTTCGGCGTGGAGTGAACCCGCGCAATGGCGTATGGGGATACTGAACGCCAACCAATGGCACGGCGAATGGATTGGCGCGAAACCCGACGAGGCTATCCGCGAATACCGCAACTATTTGGCTGAAAACCACAACAAACCCGATTTCGACAGGAACCGGTGGATCAATCCACCCTGCCCGCCCTCGCCGCTGTTGCGCAAATCGTTTGAAGTCGGCGATACCATTGTCCGCGCAACGCTATACGCTTCTGCCCTTGGTTATTACGAGATATGGTTCAACGGCAAGCGCGTTGGCGATCAATTGCAGTCGCCGGAATGGACGAATTACGATGATTACGTCCAATACCAAACTTTCGACTTGACGGATCTGTTGAAACAAGGCGAAAACGCGCTCGCGGCAACGCTTTCCGATGGGTGGGCGCTCGGCAGAATGGGCGGGATAAAATGGAATTACAGCTTTCCGCACCGCGGGTTTTACACGCTCGACAGACGGCTGATGGCACAACTTGTGCTGGAACTGAAAGATGGTTCATTCATCATAATCCCGACGGATAAAACGTGGAAAATCAAGGAAGACGGATATATTCTCGACACGGATAATTTTATCGGCGAAACGATTGACACCCGCAAAATTCCGGCAGGTTGGAACAACACAGGCTTCGACGATTCGCAATGGGAAAATGTTTTTGTCGATAAAAATGAAGAACGCAAGCTCGCCGCCCAAATCAACGAGCCGATAAAAGTTCACGACGAATTGAAGCCCGTCCGAATTTGGAAGGTAAAAAACAAGTACTTGGTTGATTTCGGGCAAAATATCGCGGGACATTGTGCCTTGAAAATCAAGGGGGAAGCCGGGCAAGTCGTTTCCTTGCGCCACGCCGAATGGCTCGACAAGGGCGAAGTTTACACCGAAAGCCTCGGTTTCGCAAAGGCGACAGACACTTTTATTCTTTCCGGCGGCGAAGATTATTTCGATCCGGGATTTACCTACCACGGTTTTCAGTATGTGGAAGTTACAGGATTGACAGAATCCTTGACGGAAGATATGATTACCGCCAAAGCGGTGGGATCGAGCCCCGAAGTTACGGGCGAGTTTTCCTGCTCAAACGACGATTTGAACAAATTATTCAAAAACATTTTTTGGACGCAGCGCAATAATATGTTCAGCGTGCTGACCGACAATCCCTCGCGCGACGAGCGGACGGGCGCGGCTGGCGACATTCAGATTTTCGCGCAAACCGCCATTTTCAATATGAATATGGCTGCCTTCTTCAAAAAATTAGTGCGTGATTTTCACGACGTTGCCTACAACGGACAGTTTTTCTCGATGATTCCCTCGTTGCGTATGGAAGGCTACTGGCGAGGCTGGGTGGGTGCGCCGGGCTGGTGCGAAGCGGGTTTGATCGTCCCTTGGCGAATGTATGAGAACTACGGCGACACCACCGCCCTCGAAAGCCTTTATCCCGAAATGAAAAACCATATCGACGCCACAAGGCGCGAAAATCCCGACCTTATCTGGCGGATACGGCACAACCACAACAACGACTGGCTGAACGCTAACACAATTAGCAATATGCCTGACACAACGTACAATAACCGTCGCGGCGGCACGCCCGACGACGTTTTCTGCACCGCGTTTTTCGCCTATTCAACCCGGCTG
>JAISYO010000102.1 GCA_031269865.1 Dysgonamonadaceae bacterium
GCGCGGCGGCAGCCTAGCAACCTACGCACCACCCACCGGCCGACGCCAAAAACGCGGGGGGCGGGATAATGTGCTACTAACGGTTGTCCGTCATTCCGTGCCACGACACGGAATCCCCACGTTTTTTTAGAACGCAGATGACGCGAATAGCGCAGGTAAACGCAGATTTTTTAACCCTTATTTTCCCCAAGCACCCTTAGAAGCTGTTTAAATTTTACAGCTTCTCAGTAGCCAAAAACAGCACACACAAAACAGCCCTTATTCCCTTATTTGGTTACCGCCGATTTTCAATTCTTCCCCTTGTGGGGGATTGAGGGGGCTAAAAAAGGAATTGAAGGACTGTAAGGACGATAAGGAATTGAAAGACAAAAAGACAAAAGAGACGAAAAGACAAAAGGACGATGCTCGCCCTAACTTCCCGAACGTCCGAACGCCTAAACGCAAAAACGCAAAAAAAAATCCCCCGATATTCTTCTTCATAACGATAAAAAAGCGTATATTTGCACGCTAAAAAACAAAAGGTTAAAGAAATTTGCCTTTTTTCGTGCGGTTCGCCCCTTCAAAAAGGGCGGGCGCAGTTAGCGATAAAGCAATAACAATCAAATAATTAAACCATAAATAAGTAAAAGTAAAATCGAAATGCAGAACAAAGGATTTATCAGGGTTTTCAGTATTTCACTCACGCTCATTTGCATCTTTTACCTCTCATTTACATTGGTGGGGGTTCAGTACGACAACAAAGCGGACAAATACTCAAACGGAAACTTAGCGTTAAAAAATCAGTACTTAGATTCTCTCTCGTCAGAGAAAGTGTATCTATCGTACACCTTAAAACAGATTCGTGAAAAAGAAATCGGGTTGGGACTCGACTTGAAAGGCGGTATGAACGTGATTTTGGAAGTCGATGCGGCACAAGTGCTGCGGGCACTCGCCAACACGGACGATCCGCAATTCAACGAAGCCCTCAGCGAAAGCATCAAGCAAAACCGCAAGGGTAGCACCGCCGACTTCGTTACGCTGTTCAAACAAAACTACGACAAAATAAATCCCGAAGGGAAATTAGCCAACATTTTCAGCATTACGATGAGCGATCGCGTGAAGCAGGGGGATAAGAACGAAGACGTGATTAACGTGCTGCGGAAAGAAGTCGTCAGCGCGGCGGACAACTCGTTCAACGTGTTGGGTACTCGCATCGACCGTTTTGGCGTGGTGTCGCCCAATATCCAAAAGCTAACCGATCAGACGGGACGTATCCTCATCGAACTTCCGGGCATCACGGAACCCGATCGCGTGCGCAACCTGTTGCAAGGTAGCGCCAACCTCGAATTTTGGAAAACCTACAACGTGAACGAGTTGGGTTCGTTCTTCAACGAGCTGATCAGCAAATCGTCGGAATTGGCAATGATTTCGCAGAGCGCGGCACAAGCCGTCCCCGCCGATTCGACGGCTGACGTTTCGGCTGATTCGACGGGCAACGCCCTACCCAACCTCGCGATAGCAGACGGCGAAAACAAAATCGTCATCACTAAAAATTTCCTGCAATACTTCGCCGAACCCTATTTCGCATCGGGCGGCGGTAGCGGCGCGATAGTAGGTTCCGTTTCGAAAAACGACACGGCAAGCGTGAACTACCTGCTGAACAGATATAAAGACGTGTTCCCCTCGGACGTTCGTTTCAAATGGGGATTCAAGGCGATCGACGCCAGAGAGATTTATTTCCAACTGTTCGCGCTGAAAGGCGACGGCTCGAAACGCGGTCCCGCCCTCGATGGCGACGTGGTAACGAGCGCACGTGCCGATCAAAGTCAGCAGGGCGGTTGGGAAGTGAGTATGGGTATGAACTCGTCCGGCGCAAGCCGTTGGGCTACCATCACGGGTGCCGAGGTGGGAAAGGCTATCGCCATCGTCCTCGACGGATACGTGTATTCCGCGCCTAACGTGAACGATCGCATCGAGGGTGGACGCTCATCCATCACGGGACATTTCACTTCGGACGAGGCGAAAGACTTGGAAAACGTGTTGAAGTCGGGTAAAATGAAAGCCGGCGTGCGCATCGTTTCCGAAGACGTGGTAGGACCGTCCCTCGGACAGGAAGCCATCAACGCAGGGTTTATATCCTTCGTCATCGCGCTGATTGTATTGTTCATCTTTACCTGCATACTCTACGGATTTACGCCGGGCATGGTTATCAACAGCGCGTTGCTGCTCAACTTCTTTTTCACGATGGGTGCTTTGGCGGCTTTCCACGCGGTGTTGACATTGCCGGGTATCGCAGGTATGATTCTGTCGCTCGCTATGGCGGTGGACGCCAACGTGCTTATCAACGAGCGCATCAAAGAAGAGCTTGGCAACGGCAAGAACCTTCGCAAAGCGGTGGACGACGGTTACAAAAACGCCTTTTCCGCCATTTTCGACTCCAACCTGACGTCCATCATCGTCGGCATTATCCTTGCCATATTCGGCACGGGCGCCATCAGGGGATTCGCCATCACGCTGATCATCGGTATCGCGGTGTCTTTCCTATCGGCGGTTTTCCTGACGCGCATGGTTTACGAATACAAACTGGGCAAGAACCGTTGGCTGAACCTCAAATTCGTCACTTCCATTTCTAAAAAGATGGAAAACGAATATCACTTCGACTTCATTCACAACAGCAAAAAGATATTGGCTATCATTGGCATCTTCATTGCGGTGTGCTTCGGTTCGTTCTTTACCTTGAAACTGAACGCCGGCATCGACTTCACGGGCGGACGCAACTATGTTGTACGCTTCGATCAGCCGGTTAAGACGGGCGACGTGCAAGATGCGCTCGCGCCCTATCTGGGCGAATCGGTGCGCGTGATCACAATCGGTTCGAGCGATCAAGTGCGCGTGTCCACCAACTTCCGCATCGAAGACGAGAGCGAAAACATTGAAGGCGAACTTCGCAACCTTATCGGCGAAGGGCTGAAAGACTATATCGCCCCCGGAAAAACCGTGGACAACTACATACTCAGTTCGCAGAAAGTAGGACCGAGCATCGCCGAGGATTTGTTGAAAGACGCTTCCATCGCGATGATCATCGCCCTCATCTGTATGGGTATCTATATCCTCGCCCGATTCAACAACTGGGCATTCTCGGTAGGCACGACGGCGGCACTCGCGGTGGACGCTTTCTCGGTGGTGGGATTCTATTCCCTCTTGTGGAAAGTGATGCCGTTCTCAATGGAAATCGATCAGACTTTTGTGGCGGCGATCCTTACCGTAGTCGGTTATTCCATCAACGACAAGGTGGTGCAGTTCGATCGCATCAGGGAATTTACGCAACTGTACCCGAAACGCGGGCTGAAAGCCTTGTTCAACGATTCGATGAACGCCACGCTTACCCGTACCATCAACACCGGGTTGAGCACCATCTTGGTTATCATCTGCATCATATTCCTCGGGGGGGAAGCGGTGCGAAGTTTCGTGTTCGCTATGTTGATCGGTATCGTCGTGGGAACGATAACAAGTTTGTTCGTTGCCACTCCGGTAGCCTACAAACTTCTGCTGAAAAAATCGGACAAGGAAGCCGAGCAAGCTAAAAAATAAGGACTTTGTCCGTGGTTCTAAAAAAAAGGGGTTGCCGATTGATTTGGCAACCCTTTTTTTGAAACAAGACGGAAGGAAATTGAGAATTAAAAATACGTCTGCCTCAGGTGCTTTACCGTAATGGCTGTTTTGTCGGCGGCTTTCAGTTTGGGGGAAGAAATCACGATTGTTTTCTTTTCGCCCGGAAGCAAATCCATAAAATTATCGCTAAATCGTGCGCCGAGAACCGGAATTTCCACGAACACGTCTTTTGCCAACTTCACGCTCGACAGCGTTAGCGTGTATTGTCCGTCGGCGTATTTCACGGAAGTTTTCACTTCGGTTTGCGGCAGGTTCAGCTTGTTAGCCCAAAAGAAAAAATAATTTTCTTCGGCGATCGGCTTACCGTTTTTGTCCGACAGCCTCACGTTTACCACGCTGTTTTTCCGTTGCTCGCCGGAAACGAAATCGGCAAGGGGCAGCGATTTCACCAACTTGCTCGCGTTGGCTTTCGCCGACACGGTTTCTTGGATATTTTTCAGCACTTTTCCGTTAAAATCAATCAGGCGGATATGCAGTCTGAGGTTGTTTTCGTCCGCCAGCTTATCGGAAAAGAGGTAGAATCCGAGCGAGCCGTTTTCCTCGTAAACATTCAGCGCGACAGGGGCAAACACGTCGCGAGCCTTGTAGTGCAACGATTTCCAATTGTTGTAATAATCAATGCCCGACCACGAAACGACAGTCCAATCGTCGTTCAACTGCCAATAGAGCGACCCCATACAGTACGGACGGTTGCGGCGGTGCGCAGCCAAGCCTTTTTTCATACCTTCGCCCTGCATCACCAAACCCACGTAAACGAAGTCCTCAAAATTTTTGGGTTCGTGATAATACATATTCATATACTGCTTGATAGCCTCGTTGCCGATTCCGCTTTTCTGATGGATTTTCATCACGTCAGAGTCGATATTGAAATCCTTTTCCTCGGCAAAGCTGCGAATGGTTTTCATTTCGGGGAAGGACTGAAAGCCAAATTCGCTCATAAAGCGCGGGATTTTCTCGCCAAGCACCTCAAAGGGTTCACGCCCGTGCCACAAGCCCCAATAATGCGAATCGGCACGGGTAAGACTTTCCTTCCGTCCCCAATTCAATGTGTCGGGCGAGCTATGCACATAAGCGGTTTGCGGCGCTAAGCGTCCCACGATTTCGGGAAGCAGTTGGCGAAAAGTTTTG
>JAISYO010000023.1 GCA_031269865.1 Dysgonamonadaceae bacterium
GGATCACTTCTCCCCCTGACTTCCCGCACCCTGAAAACAGGGATGATCTACACTTTTACGCTTCAATGACGGCAAAAAACAAAAGAGAACCGGAAAACAAAAAAAGCCTGACTTTTATCCGTTCTCCGGTTCTTAATTTTACCTGTTTAGCGAAGGTGCCTAATTATCCGCCCCTCAATTCGTAATTCGTAATTTTTAGTCCGTAATTGTTTCCACCCTCTCCATCCTCAATTCTCAATTTCCCCAAACCCCAATTTCCGCAAAATTTCGGCGACCGAAGGGTCAGCATTTTTCACGCGATACGCCTTGTATTCGCGACGGAGGGGGTAATTGGAACGGAAATAGTAGAATTTGTCGGGATTTTCCTTCAACACAATCGTTTCTTTTTCGGGATTATACGTCGCGCGGACTGCGGCAGCCAATTGTTCCCCGGCAGAAATCCCTTTCAAATCAATCAGCGGATTATCGGGCTTGTGAATCGGCAACAACTCGATGGGTGCTATGCCGATGCCGAAAAATTCGTTGATATTTTCCAATGACATTTTGGTAGCCGTCCATTTCCCGTCCGCCGAATATCCGGCGACGTGGGGCGTGGCAATATCCACCAAGCGCAGCAATTCGGGGTGGATATGGGGCTCGCCCTCCCAGCAGTCGATGACCGACCCCAAAATCTTCCCCGCTTTTATCGCTCTCGCCCATGCCTCGTTGTCCACAACGCCCCCTCGGCACGCATTGATAAGGATGGGTTTTTTCCCCAAGCCGTCGAAAAACGCGCCGTCCGCCAAGTGGTGGGTTTTGTAAAGCCCGCTTTTCGTCAGGGGGGTGTGGAGTGTGATGATATCCGCCTCGCGCAACACCCTGTCCAAATCCACAAACGCACCCTTGCCCTCTTTTTCTGCGCGGGGCGGATCGTTCAGCAAGGTTCTCATACCGAGCTTCCGACAAGCCTTGTCCACGCGACTACCCACATTCCCCACTCCCACGATGCCGATGGTTTTGTCTTTCAAGTCGATGCGATATTTCCGCGCCAAGTACAGCAACGATGCCGTCAGGTATTGTTCCACCGAATCGGCGTTGCAACCCGGTGCGGCGCGCCACGCGATTTGGCGGGCATCGCAATAGGCGGTGTCGATATGATCGTAACCGATTGTCGCCGAGCAAATCAGCTTTACCGACGAGCCGTTGAGGATTTCTTCCCCGAAATGCGTTACCGTGCGCACAATAAGCACGTCCTTATCCTTGATGCTTCCCTCCGTAAATTGGTTTCCGGGCAGGTATTCCACTTCGCCGAATTGCTCGGCGACACCCTGTAAATAAGGAATATGTGCATCTGCGAGAATGTTGAGTTTTGCCATTGTTGATGGGTTTGTAAGTATCAAGGCAGTTCTTTTTATCTTTTCCGGCAAAAATACGTAATTTCAACGAAAGAGTATAAATAATGATTGATTTTTTTTTCGCCCTTAAAGTTTCTATCGATAGATGCAATTCTGACGGGATGTCGAATTGCGCACCGTCTTGGCTCTTGGTTCTCTTTTTTCCATTCTCAATTTCCCATTTTCAATTTATTTTCCTATCTTTACAACTTCAATTTCGTAAAAACCGAAAGAAGTCCTTGTAAAACCCAATAAACTGACAAAGAATATGAAAACGCTTTTTACCCCCCGCATCGCAATTTTTTTGCTTCTCATTTTCAACATTTTGCTATCCTGCAAACAAAAATCGTCGCTAAGCGACATCGACACGGCTTTTGCGCAGTACATTTCCGCCTTCACTTACGGAAACGTCCCGCCCGAATCGTCTATCCAAATTGAGTTGGCGCAAGAGATGCCGGCGGTGGAACTGAACGCCGAAATCAAAGAGAGGCTCTTTTCCTTTTCGCCGGACATCAAGGGGAAGGTGTATTGGGTAAACGCAAGCACCGTGCAGTTCGTCCCCGACGCGGGCGAGCTGAAACCAGGCAAAACCTACGAGGCTAAATTCCATTTGGGCAAAGTGTTGAAAGTGGATAAAAATTTCGCCGCTTTCAATTTCGGCTTCCGCATCAACGAACAAAACTTCACGGCAGACGTGCTGCCCTATTCACCCGTCTCGGCGGACGATCTCGCTTGGAACAGCGTTCAAGTCGCGCTTCAATTATCCAATCCCGCATCGGCGGACGACGTGAAAAAAATGTTTTCCGTGAAGGGGACGCCTGCGCAAACCGTCATCAAAGTGGCGCAAGCATCGAACACCCTGTTTCACGTTTCAGTGGACAGCATTCCGCGTAGCGACAAGGCGCAACAGTTCCCGCTCACGATCAACGGCTCGCCCATCGGGGCAGACAAATCGCAGGATTTCACGATCGACTTGCCCCCCCTCTCGAAAGAGCATTTCGAGGTGGTGGACGTGAGAATGTTGCCCAAACCCGATGCGCATATCCGGGTAACATTCAGCGATCCGCTGTCCTCACTGCAATACAGTTTTTTTACCGTTGAGGGAATCGGCAATTATTCCCATCAGATTGACAAGAACGTGCTGAAAATCTACCCCGAAAAACTGCCGAGCGGCGACATTGGCTTATCTTTCCCCCAATCCGTCCAAAGCAATGCGGGGCTGACACTCGACAAAGATTGCAGCTATCAAATCGCCGTTCAGGGCAATATGCCATATATAACATTGGAAAAAGGCGGCAATATCCTTCCTAATTCCGAACAGCTTACGATTCCTTTCAGCGCGGTAAACCTTTGGGCGGCGGACGTGAAGGTGGTAAAAATTTTCAAAAACAACGTGCTCTATTACCTTCAATCGGGAACGCTGAACAACAATTCGTATGGCGAAGTACGGCGTTTCGGGCGGTTGGTAATGAAAAAACAAATCCGCCTCGATGCCGACAAAAGCCTCGATCTCTCGCAATGGAACACATTCTCGCTCGATCTTGCGCCCCTCATTCAACAAGATCCCGGCGCGTTGTACCAAATTTCCTTTTCCATCAAGCAAGAATACTCGCTCTATCCCTGCGGCGGAATCACGCCGATAACCCCGGCAAACGCCCCGATGCGAAGGCTTGGCGGCAATGAGATTACGGACGAGGAAGAAGCCCAATGGGATCAAACTTCGCCCTATTACTACGAACCGATGGATTGGGACGAATACGATTGGGACGATCGCGATAATCCCTGCACGAAGTCCTACTACCTGAATATGAACAATGCCCGGCAGAGAGAAACCTTTGTCGTGGCATCAAACATCGGCATCATTGCCAAATCGGGCAACAGCGGAAAAATGAACGTTGCCGTTACCGATATTCTCACAATCAAACCCTTGTCGGGCGCGAAAGTGAGCGTTTACAACTACCAACTGCAAGTCATCGGCAGCGGCACGACAGACGGCAACGGTTTCGTGGAAATAGACTACAAAAAAGGACGTCCCTTTGTGGTTACGGCATCGAAAGATAAAGACACCGGCTATCTCGAAGTGAAGGACGAAGTCTCGCTCTCGCTCAGCAATTTCGACGTCGCAGGGAAAGAGTTGCAGAAAGGGCTGAAAGGCTACGTCTATGGGGAACGCGGCGTATGGCGTCCGGGCGACACCATCTACCTCTCTTTTATCCTCGAAGACAAAGGCTCGCGGCTGCCGAAAGGACACCCCGTTTCGCTCGAAGTATATACACCCACGCGCCAATTCTATCAACGGCAGGTAAAAACAGAAGGCGAAAACGGCTTCTACACCTTCCGCATCACAACGGACGAGAACGCGCCCACCGGCATTTGGCAATCCTTCGTGAAAGTGGGCGGAACCTCGTTCTACAAAGCCTTGCGCATCGAAACCATCAAACCCAACCGACTGAAAGTGCACTTGGAAACCGACTCCATCATCAGCGCTTCGCGCGGATATTTATCGGGGAAGCTCGTTTCGCAATGGTTGCACGGCGCACCTGCCGCCAACCTGAAAGCCGAAATCGACTTGTCGCTGTCGCGTAACGAGCGTCCGTTCAAAGGATTCACGCAATACGTGTTCAACAACCCCACGGCAAAATTCGAGAACAACCAAGTTACGCTCTTCGAGGGCACGCTCAACGCTTCGGGCGAGGCAAGCGTGAACGCGAAAATTCCCGCCGCCGAAAACGCGCCGGGTATGTTGCGCGGAAACATCGTTTCCAAAGTGTATGAACCGGGGGGCGATATGAGTTTTTACGGGCAAACCGTGTTCTTTTCGCCCTATTCGTCCTACGTCGGGATTAAAGCCCCCGAAAGCAAGGGCGGTTATTTGGAAACCGACACGCCCCTGCCTTTCGACATCGTTACCGTGGACGCCTACGGAAAAAAAGTGTCCGTTTCGCAACTCGAATACAAAATCTACAAGCTCTCGTGGTCTTGGTGGTGGGACAGCAACGAAGATTTCAGCAGTTACGTTAATAACACCGCTGTAAGCCCCGTGGCGCAAGGCACCCTCGCCACCACCGGTGGAAACGGCAAAGTGAATTTCCAAGTGGATTATCCGGGTTGGGGACGATACCTCATTCTCGTGAAGAACGGCGAAAGCGGACACACTTCGGGAACGGTGTTCCTCGTGGATTGGGCGTCGTGGCGCGGACGATCCAACAAAACCGATCCCAACGGTTTGACGATGCTCTCGTTCTCAACCGACAAAGCAACTTACGAACCCGGCGAAAAAGCCACGGTTACCATTCCCAAAAGTTCCGAGGGACACGCGCTGATCAGCATTGAAAACGGATCGCGCATTCTGCGTCAGGAATGGGTAAAAACCTCGTCTGCGGAAGACACCAAATATAACTTCGACGTGAGCGAAGAGATGAGCCCCAACTTCTACATTTTCGCCACGCTCTTGCAACCCCACGCGCAGAGCAAAAACGACTTGCCGATACGAATGTACGGCGTGCAGAATATCGGCGTGGAAGACAAAAACAGCCGTCTGACACCCGTCATCGAGATGGCGGACGAGTTGCAACCCGAAAAGGAATTTAGCGTTTCCATCTCGGAAAAAACAAAAAAACCGATGACTTACACCCTCGCCATCGTGGACGAGGGGCTGTTGGATTTGACTTCCTTCAAAACACCCAACGCTTGGGACGAGTTTTATGCCCGCGAAGCCTTGGGGGTACGCACGTGGGATCTGTTCGATCGCGTGATCGGTGCCAACACCGGAATGTTCGGACCCCTGCTCAGCATTGGCGGCGACGAATCCTTGAAGCCGTCCAACGAACAGGCGAACCGCTTCAAGCCGATCGTCCGTTTCGTGGGTGTGTTTTCTATAAAAGGTGGGGAAAGCAAGAAACACAACGTGAAACTGCCGCCCTACGTGGGTTCTGTCCGCGTGATGGTGGTTGCCGGTGGGAAGGGGGCTTACGGAAGCACCGAAAAAACGGTCGCCGTGAAGAACGCGCTGATGACCTTGTCCACGCTTCCGCGCGTGATGGGCATCAACGAAGAAACGCAACTGCCCGTGAACGTTTTTGCGATGGACAAGAAAGTAAAAAACGCTCGTATCAGCGTTGAAACCAACGATTTATTGACGTTGTCGGGCGAGGCTTCAAGCAACCTGACTTTCGAACATGTGGGCGACAAAACCGCCTATTTCAAATTGAAAACAAGCGCGAAAACCGGGGTGGCGCAAGTCCGCATCAAAGCCGTGGGCGGTGGGGAAACGTGCACCGAAACCATCGAAATCGCCGTCAGAAATCCCAATCCGCCCGTTATCATCGGGCAGGGACAATTGGTGGACGCTGACGGAAAGGCGTCGCTCAACCTGCAACTGCCCGGTTTGAGTGGCGACGATTGGGCAAAATTGGAATTGTCGCGCTTGCCGGGCGTCGATTTGAGTGGCAATATGGCATACCTGCTCGATTATCCGCACGGGTGCAGCGAGCAAATCACGTCGCAAGCCTTCCCCGTTCTCTATGTCGATGAGTTTATCGCCACCACGAAAGAACAGAAAGAAACCTTGTCCGCCAAAGTGTCCGAAGTGATCCGTATGCTCGCCTCGCGACAGGCTTCCGACGGCGGTTTCGTTTATTGGCAGGGCGATCATTACTCGTCGCAATGGATCAGCACCTACGCCGGACATTTCTTGCTCGAAGCCAAACGGAAAGGCTACGAAGTCCCCGAAAACGTAATGTCCAAATGGGTGCAGTTCCAACAAAAGACGGCGAACAGCTGGACACCCACCAACCCCTATAACGGCTATTACGGTATGTCGATGACGGAACTGCAACAGGCGTACCGCCTCTACACCTTGGCGTTGAACGGCACGGCTGAACTCGGCACGATGAACCGAATGCGCGAGATGAAAGATCTCTCGTTGCAAGCCCGATGGCGACTTTCGGCAGCCTACGCGCTCGCTGGAAGAACCGATGCAGCCAACGAATTGGTGTTCAACGCGGTGGATAAAATATCGCCCTATTCCTATTGCAACGACACCTACGGCTCGTCCGCCCGCGACGAGGCGATGATCATAGAAACCTATCTCTTGCTCGGAAAAATCGACAAGGCGTTGGCGTTGGCGGAAAGCGTGGCGCAGTCGCTCTCGTCGGGCTACGTTTCCACACAAACCGCCGCTTTCGGACTGATGGCGATGGCGCAACTCGCCGAGAAGATGGGCAAGGGCAATATCAATGCCGAATGGACGTTGAACGACAAGCAAATGCCTGTCATCAACACGCCGCAAGCCTATTTCCAAACCGACGTCGCCCCTGCGAAAACGCTATCCGTATCGCTCGCCAACAAAGGCGGCGGAAAAATTTACGCACGGCTCACGGCTCGCACACGCACGGACGCGGACACGGACACGATAAAAATTTCGGAAGCCTCGTTCAGAATCTCGGTGCACTACACCGACAAGAACGGCAACCCACTCGACGTGAAATCCTTAAAGCAAGGCACGGAAATTTTGGCGACGGTAAGCGTTGAGAACCCCACGACACAAATCCTTACCGATTTGGCTCTCACGCAGGTTTTCGCATCGGGTTGGGAAATCATCAACGATCGGCTGATGAACACCGCAAACACCACATCGGCAGGGGAATACAGCTACCGCGACATTCGCGACGATCGCGTACTGACTTATTTCAATTTGGCTGCCGGACAATCGAAGGTGTTCCGCTTGCAATTGCAAGCGGCGTACCGGGGCTATTACTACCTTCCTGCCATCTCGTGCCAAGCTATGTACAACCCACGTGAACAAGCGAGGACGAGCGGAATGTGGGTAAGGGTGGAAGATAATTGATAATTGACAATGGGGGGGCAAATGTTTGGACGTTTGGGCGTTCAGACGTTTTGGGGTTCAAGCATTCGTCCTTAAAGTCCTTGGACATTTCCCCATCTTGGCTCTTGATTCGTAATTCGTAATTGAAAATAATTTCTTACCTTTGCTCTGATAATTGAATAAAAAGCAATGGGAAAACGAAAAAAACCGATCCAATCCAACGATAAACGGCTGTTTTATTCCATTCAGGAAGTAGCCGATCATTTTGCCGTGAACGTTTCCCTGCTTCGGTTTTGGGAAAAAGAATTCGACAGCATCAACCCCAAAAAAACTGCGGGGGGAACGCGCCAATACACCAAAGACGACGTTCAGCAGGTGGAAATCGTGTATCGCTTGGTAAAGGAAAAGGGTATGACACTCGAAGGCGCACGCCAAACGCTGAAAGACAGGAAGGACGATGAAACCAAACGAATGGAAACCGTGGAACGGCTGAAAGAGATTCGCAACGATCTTGTGTCGCTCGAAGAAGAGTTCGACCGGCTGCATGAACACCAAAAATACAGCAAAACACCCATCGAAGAATGAAGGCAAAACGTCGGTTCATCTTTTCCCTATTGATTGTTGGCGTCCTGTCCCTTTCCGCCCAAAGCAATTTTTGCGCGAAAGTGAAGATGGGGGCTGAACAGCCCGAAAAATACCTGCCCCTGCTCGCCAAAAAACGGGTTGCCGTGATGAGCAACCAAACCGGAATGGTTGGCGACAAGCATTTGGTGGATCTTCTCGTGGAAAAAGGCGTGAACGTCGTCGGGATATTTTCGCCCGAACACGGTTTCCGCGGTACCGCCGATGCAGGGGAACACGTCGCCAATTCCGTAGATGCGAAAACCGGAATACCCATCTTGTCGCTATACGGTTCGGGGAACGGGAAGCCAACCCCTGCCGATATGGAAAAATTCGACGTGTTGGTGTTTGATTTGCAGGACGTCGGGCTTCGCTTCTACACCTACTACGCAAGTATGGCGCGGCTGATGGACGCTTGCGCCGAGACGGAAAAGAAAATGCTCGTTTTGGACCGCCCCAACCCCAACGGGTTTTACGTGGACGGACCGATACTCGATATGAAACACAAATCGGGCGTGGGCTGGCTTCCCATTCCGGTTGTCCACGGTATGACGTTGGGCGAACTGGCATTGATGATCAACGGCGAAAAATGGCTTCCGCAAGGGCGCGTGTGCGACATAACGGTTATCCCCTGCGAAAATTACAGCCACCAAACGCGCTACGAACTACCCATCGCGCCGTCCCCTAACCTGCCCAACAGCCATTCCGTCTATCTCTATCCGTCCACCTGCTTGTTTGAGGGCACGGTAGTGAGCTTGGGGCGCGGAACGCCTTTCCCCTTCGAAGTTTACGGACACCCGAAATTCAAAGGTTCCGATTTTTCGTTCACGCCTAAAAGCGTAGCGGGTGCGAAAAACCCGCCCCTGCTCAACCAACAATGCTGGGGCGTGGATTTGCGCAGCCTTCTCGATGAAGCCATCTGGGAAAAAGGCTTCGATCTCTCTTACGTCATCGACGCCTATTCCAACTTGAAGATGGGCAACTCGTTTTTCAGCTCTTTTTTCGAGAAATTAGTCGGGGTGGACTATATCCGCGAGGAAATTATGGCAGGGAAATCCGCTTCCGAAATAAAGAAAATGTGGCAAAAAGACGTGCAAAATTTCAAATCGCAACGAAAACCCTACCTGCTCTATGAAGAAAATTGAAAAACAAGGGGATTCCGTGTCGTGGCACGGAACGGAATGACGGTGCGCTTTCATTAGCACATTGGCATATTAGCAAATTATTCCACCCTCTTAATTTTTAATTCTTAATTCTTAATTCATATTATTTCGCTACCTTTGCATAAAGATTAGGATGCGCTTCGGAAAAAAATAAAATAAATTTGTTTTTTGCCCTCAGCTTTCACTATCTTTGTATCTCATTCATAAGTCATAATAATTTTATATAAAAAAATGAAGAACAAAGAATTGTTTAAAAATTATCCCGTCAAGGATTTAATGTTGGCGGAAGAGTTGAAGCCCCTTTTCCGCTCTGCGAGCCGTAGGTGCACAATCCTTGCACTGATGCTGCTCTTGGCGATTTCGGGGATTGCCCAATCCTCTTCTGCTATTAAAACCTCCGCATCAGGCGTAACAATCAACGGAATCACATGGGCTCCCTGCAATGTAAGCTCGCCCGGCTCTTTTTCCAGAAGACCAGAAGATGCCGGAAAGTTCTATCAATGGAACGGAAATAAAGGTTGGGCGCTTACAGGTAACGTTACCGGCTGGGACAACGGTATTCCAAGCGGTACGGAATGGGAAAAAGAAAACGATCCCTGCCCACCGGGTTGGAGAGTTCCTACTCAATCGGAGTTGGAGGACCTGTTAAACTCCAGTAGTGTATGGACAACGCGCAACGGCGTGTATGGAGGTATTTTCGGATCCGGCTCAAACACGGTGTTTTTGCCTGCCGTGGGTTACCGCTTTACCAGCAGTGGCACACTGTACGATCAGGGTAGCAGCGGCTACTATTGGTCTG
>JAISYO010000087.1 GCA_031269865.1 Dysgonamonadaceae bacterium
CAGGAAGCGGGACTAACCTCAACAAATACGGAACCGAACCCTCGCTTTTTACAGGTTTGTATGCTGTCGATGGCGAACACAGCGACAATCACATTTGGACAAAATCAAGCGGACGTTACCCCACAATTCCCTCCATTTTTCAGCAGGGCAATTACGAAACCGGCGGTTTTACAAAAGTGGTGAAAAAGTCGAATTATGCTGCAACTTGGTCAAGCGTAGCCGCAAAAACCGCCGAACTGAATACAATGTTTCCGCAGGAATATACCGGCAATATTTATGCAGGCAGAATATAAACGGACAAACAAAAGGTACTAATATTAATCTAAAAAAACAACTTGTAATTAATTGAAAATAAGCGAAATACGTCCAAGAAAGGTATGAGATTCATTTAAAACAAAACGCGCCTGAACTATAATTCACTATAATTCTGCTATAATTTTTTGCGCCTATTTTATAAGAAAACATGCCCTCGCTATAATTTTTTTGTCTGAAAGCGATAAATAACAATAATTTTTCGCCAAAAATGCCTATTTAATTAGCTCTTGCGGCATTTTTGGCCTGTTCCAAAAGATTGGTGCAAAGAATGAAAAACGCGCTTAAAACGGCTTATTTTAGACGTGTGGCGCATGCTGTTTTTGAACCTGAAAATACTGATTTTTTCTATAAAAATAATAGTGGCGTTACGACTGCTGTTACACTGCTGTTACAAATTCGGGTAAAATACAGTGCTGAATAAGTCGGTTTTTTAGTTAAAAAACTACCCCTAATGCCGAAAAATGGCTCCTAACTTCCACTTGTGAGCAAAATGTTGATAATCAATAAGATAAATACAAAGAAGATGTTTTATAAGTCTGCTGCAAGCATATTCGGTATCTAAAAGCACGAAAAATATGTGCGTGCGCAACCTGCATGCGCCATTTTGTTTTGTGTGCGAGCGTGTGCGCCTGTGCGCTACCTGCGCGGGTTCATGAGTTTAGCGACCTGCGCGGCATGCGCTTCCACGTGTTTGTTCACGATTTTTTTTACTGCGTTGTCCACTTCGGGTGCGTGGCCGATGAATTGGCGTTGTGGCATCTTGATTTTGCTGCCAACTTTTTTGAGCGCCATTGCTTTGCAGAATTGCACATGATCGCTCATCCGTTCGGCGGCTTTGGTTAGTTTGCCACTCTTGGTGCGGTTTTCCGCGCGTGGTTGCAGTTTTGCAACTTCGCCCCAAAAGTGCGCTTTCATGGCTTTTGTTACCGTTATTTCGCCGCCCTCGTTGTGGATGCGGGCGTATGGCTTGGACGAGGTGAAGCGCACGCTGTCGCTATCGACGGTTGCGCGGATGGAGCCGCGCAAACCGCCGCCTCCCCGCACTTGCATGAGCGAGCCTTTGGCTGCCGGATTCTTGCGCTCCCGTTTCCACGGTTTGGTGAAAAAGGCCTTGCGCTCGAAATTCTGGTCGAACTCGTCGGCCAATTCTACCTTGACATCGTTCAGGATGTCTTTTTTAAAATCTTTCAATGACATTTCATTGTTATTTATTTGTTATTTAAAAAATTAGTTGTACTTTTGCATCCGGATGGGGCGACATGCCCCGACCCCGACTCAGGCGATAATTCCGGTTATCGCCTGTTTTATTTTTATAGCGTCCAACCGTTGCTTAAAATTTCTTCCCTTGTATATGTCTTATCGGCCTTGTTGCGGATTACGGTAATTGTTTCTATGTTTTCCTTTCTCCTGACCCGCGATGTAATTGCATCTCTTAAATCCCCTGCTGCAATATCACTTTTAATATCCAATACAATATTATTAGCCTGCTTTGAAGCGTCGCGAATGGCGTTGTCGATAGAAGAAACAGTGGGCGTATTATTGCGCTTGTATTCCTGATGAATATTGAGCGTTCTGTTGAAGGAATCAGGGCTTTTACCGCTGTCGCTTTTCTGCAACAAGTCTATTTTATAGCCATGCGTGTCGGCTAACCAGGTAGCGATTTCGACGTTTTCCTTACGTTCGTCCTTGCCGTGCAGGGAACTTACGCGCACTTCCCCCTTTTTCGTTTTTTCGACCGTCCAACGTTCGATCCGTTTTGCCTGCTGCTGCAAGTTCCGGCAGGCTTGACATTTCTCGTTGCTTGGAATATCCGCCGACAGTTCCAATCGCGACCGGTTGCAGTCGTTGCATCTGCTTAACCGGTAAGGATGGGAAGGGGGGAAAACCTGCCCGCGCTTTCCGGGATTGAAGCGGAAGATTTCTGCGCGGTTGCGTCCGCTTTTGTCGGGTCGGAAAGTTGCGGTTTCGCCCTTTTCCATTGCATCGGCGTGGTCGCTTTCGGGGTATTTGTCCTTTAATACCTGTACGGCGGTGCAGCGGCAGTTCCAACCGTTTGGCGGATAGTAGCTGTCCCAAAACGAGTCGCTTGCCGGTAATGTGATGCGATTGAGTATGCGATGTTCTTCGCGGACGCGGTCGTCGCCAACGGTTCGGTATTGCAGGTTGTAGCGATCGCCGTCGTTTTCGACGTCTGCCCATTTGGCGGCCATTTGCGCCGAATGGACGGCGAAATTGTATTCGGCTTCGAGATAATGCGTGTTGTAAGTTTCGTCAATCTGCTTTGCCTCGCGCAAAAAAGTTTCAAAGGGCTTTACGGTTCCATCGCCGGTACGCAGGCGCAGGCTGCCTTCTTTCATTTCGTTGTAAATTTTCATGCCGGAGAACATGAAGGTATCGTAATCAAGGTTACGTGCCATCGCTTCGGGGATGACATTGTCGGAAAGCCCGTAATCGACGGCGTTGGAAAGAATGCGGTAAGTTTCATCTATCAAATTGCGGACATCGGGCAACCGGAGCGAATCGGGATTGACTGTTTGCGCTTCGTGGATAGCTTGCATTGCGCGGTCGAATTTGGCGTGGTCGAATTTCGGCGATGTTTGATTTTCTCCGTTTGCGTTTAATTGAATGCAACGCGGGCATTTGCAGTCGTATAGCGCCGATAAATTTTCGTGCAGATTATGGAAACCGGATAACAGGGGCGTTGCGCGGTCATTCGCCTGCAACGCCCCTAGGCGAAAAAACTTAAATCATCGGACTGTTGCGCGGTTTTCGCTTCGGTTATGTCCAAGCCGAATTTTTCCTTTATCCAGTCGGGGTTGATGCTGTAATACGGCGCAATTTCCACAACCATTTTCCAAAGTTTTTCCAAATCCTCTTCCTGCTGGAAAGAAAATGATGCGCCCGCAGGGAAAACGCCCAATTTCACAAGTGCGGGAATAACTGTTGTGTTCCAATAGGTTTTTATCATCCGCTTGTCGAACTCGACGATAATGTCCAATAACTTTTGGCTGACTTCTTCTTTGGATTCGTTGCCGTTTTTTGTGTCTTCGCCGACAACAACGCTGTTGATCAGCATTGATATTTCGTTTTGGCACAGTTTGATGAGGTTGTTATACACATCCCCGTTTGTATCTGCGCCTTTGGCAAAGTTGAACTCTTCGGCGGAGTCGATAATGAACCATGCTGCCGCGCCCATATCGCGCATCATAGCTTCTGCCCGGTCGAGCATTTCGGGATTGGTCGTATCGGTTTTGATGTAGCGCGGCGGGATGGCGTATATTTCGCAGAGTTCCGACCAGCAGGCCTGCGCAAAGCGTTTGAACAAAACATGCGGAACAGCCTTATTGAGCAATCCGAAGTCCTTTTTATCCCAAAACTCCAATATCCACCATCCGTATTCCCGCGCTTCGCGGTACTTGATACCGGCGCTATCGTCTTCTTTCAGCAGCAGCAATCCTTTTTCGGGAACGATATTGTTGCGTGGAATCAGTTCG
>JAISYO010000122.1 GCA_031269865.1 Dysgonamonadaceae bacterium
TAAGCATCGCTTCTATTTGGGAATGAATGTCTTCTACGTCGTCGTCGAGGCGAAAATTCCCTTTTTCCACGTCTTTCAGAATCCCCTGCAACTCTTTTTGCAGGACAGCTTCCTCGTCGGCGGGCAACAAACCGATTTTCACGAGCATATTGATGTGCGCCATCGAGCCCATAATGTCGTAGGCGGCAAGCCGTAGATCGAGTTCGCGATCTTTCCCCACCGTGAAATCGGAAACCAATTTATCGGAATCGAATCCTTTGTTCCAAATTTTTGCCATTTCTTTTGAGCAATAATCAGTTAATAATCAGTAATAAAATCTGCGTAACCCTTGATGAATTGAATGTAGCCGTCAATCCCTTTTTGCAATTCGTCGATGAGGACAAATTCGTCCGCCTGATGCGATCGCGCCGATTCCCCCGGTCCCATTTTTATCGCCGGGCAAGCGATGCGCATCCAATCGGAAGTGGTTGGCGAAGTGTAGGTTTCTATGCCCAAGTGTTCGACAACCTTCATCAAGGGGTGTTCGAGGGGTGTCGCCGAGCTTTTGTTCGTCAGCGAACGCGCCGTGAGCCTGCTTTGCACCTTCCCTTGCAACAAGGATAGGATTTCGGGGTTCGTATATACGTCTGTCGGGCGAATGTCGATGACGAAGGCGCATTTGTCGGGGACGACATTGTGTTGCGTTCCCGCGTTGATTTGCGTAACCGTGAGCTTTACCTTTCCCATCATGGGCGAGATTTTTTCGAAAACGGTTTTGCGGACGGCTTCAATGTCGTTCAGCGCGATGTAAATGGCGTTTACGCCCTCATCGCGTGCGGCGTGTCCACTTTCGCCTTCGGCAAGTGCGTCGATGACGAGCAAACCCCTCTCTGCGATGGCAGCCCTCATCGCTGTCGGTTCGCCGATGATTGCCATATCGGGATTGATTTCCCCGGCGAGTTTCTTCATTCCGTTGAGTCCCGAATTTTCTTCCTCGCAGGATAACGCAAGCATCAGATTGAAAGGCAGTTCCTTATTGTAAAAATGAAGGAAGGCTTGTATCATACACACCACGCTTGCGCCCGCATCGTTGCTGCCCAAGCCGAAAATCCGCGTGTCGGAAAGGGGTGGATTGAAGGGATCGAAGGTGTAGGTAGAAGCAGGTTTTACGGTGTCGAGGTGCGAGTTGAGCATCAAAGTCGGTTTTCCGCCGTCGCAATGGGGCTGATGCACCACAATGTTGTTGTGGCTGCGCCGTACAGGTATTTCCTTTTTCGCGAAAAAGTCGCAGAGGTAATCGCTTCGCAGGTTTTCTTCGCCTGAGAAGGATTTCAGCGAGATGAGGCTGCGCAAAATCTCGATGCTGTTATGGATATACTCGTTTGCCATTTTTCGACTGCCTTTTTTGAAGCATCTGCAAAGATAAGGGATTTTTATAAATTACGAATGACGAAAGGACAAAAAGACAAAAGGACGGAAGGACGTTTAGTGTTTGGGGTGCGCCGTCATTCCGTTCCGTGCCACGACACGGAATCTTGCGCGGAATCCCCTTGTTTTTGGATATTGCGGGGCAAGCCCGCAATGACGAGTTTGGAATTAGAAATTTATTTTATTATCTTTGGAACATCATTTTACTTAAACTGAATAGCGCTATGTTTACACCCGGAGATTTCAATTTATTGAGAGAAAAACAGATTTCGCCGTCGCAAATCGAAACGCAGTTGGATAATTTCCGAAACGGATTTCCTTTCCTTCGCATCGTGGAAGCCGCTTCCGCAGAAAAAGGCGTGTTGCGCGTACCGGAAAAAGAGGAAAAAACCTATTTGGACGCTTGGGAAAACTACCGCGGAAGTTATCGGAAGATAACCAAATTTATACCCGCGTCGGGCGCGGCAAGCCGAATGTTCAAAGACTTGTTTTCGTTTGTTGATGCGGCTTACGAGCTTCCCGAAACAAGTTTCGAAAAGCAATTTTTCGCTGATATTGAGCAGTTTGCGTTCTACAGCGAACTGAACAAAACCTGCGTGAAGCTACACGGAAAGGACATTCCCTCACTCACGGGCGCGAAACAATACAAGCCGATTGCAAAAGCCTTGCTCTCAACCGACGGGCTGAATTACGGCGGCTTACCCAAAGGGCTGTTGCTTTTCCACCGCTACCCCGACGGAAACCGCAGCCCGGTGGAAGAACACCTAACCGAAGGTTCGCTTTATGCGGCGGACAAAAAGGGGAAGGTAAACATTCACTTTACCGTTTCGCCCGAACACCTGCCCTTGTTCAAAAAATTGGCGGCTGACAAGAAAGAGGGCTACGAAAAGAAATTGAAGGCGGTTTTCGATATTTCGTACAGCATACAGAAGCCGAGCACCGACACCATTGCCGCCGACACGAAACACCAACCTTTCCGCGACGATGACGGCGCGTTGCTTTTCCGTCCGGGCGGGCACGGCGCGTTGATTGAAAACCTCAACGACATTGATTCTGACGTGATTTTCATCAAGAATATCGACAACGTTGTCCCCGATCGCTTGAAGGGGGGCGAGGCGCATTACAAAAAACTCTTGGCGGGCGTGTTGGTGTCCTTGCAAAAACGCGCCCACGGCTACGTGGAAAAGTTAAAATCGGGGACATACGCCCCGAATGAGCTGAGCAAAATTTTGCAATTCGTTGAAAACGAACTCTGTATTGCCCCCAACCGCCCCGTTACGGGCGACGAAGAGCTTGCGCAATTCCTGTTGCGGAAACTCAATCGCCCCTTCCGCGTGTGCGGTATGGTAAAAAACGTGGGCGAGCCGGGGGGCGGACCCTTCATCGCCGTGAATCCCGACGGGACGGCATCGTTGCAAATTCTCGAAAGCTCGCAGATCGACACGAAAGACGACAAGGCTGTCGCCGCCTTCAAAAACGGCTCGCACTTCAACCCGGTGGATTTGGTGTGTGGCGTGAAAGATCACAAGGGGTTGAAATACGACTTGACAAAGTACGTGGACAAAAACACGGGCTTTATTTCGCAGAAATCCAAGGGAGGCAAAGAGCTGAAAGCCCTCGAACTGCCGGGCTTGTGGAACGGCGCGATGAGCGATTGGAACACGGTTTTTGTGGAAGTGCCCATCAGCACCTTCAACCCCGTGAAAACGGTAAATGATTTGTTGAGGGAAGAACACCAATAGAATTGAAAATTGAGAATTGAGAGATATGAAAATCCTAAAAATTAGTTTATTGGTATTTGCGGTCGCCGTTTTCGTTTCTTGCGATTCTTCACAGGAGGAATATAATAGCACGACAAATAAATACAAGCTCTGTTGCACCGATGTTGCCGTTGTTGTTTTAGAGAAAGAATAAAAACGCCGTCTTTGGTTAATTTATCCTTATTTTTAGCGCATCGGTCGTATTTAACCCCCCGAAACATTCTGCGCCGTTCTATTTTTTTATACCTTTGCCCCTGATTTTTGGTGCTGTTGTTTCCTCATACGGAAACGCAGTGAAAAGGGAATCAGGTGCAAATCCTGAACAGACCCGCTGCTGTAAGCTCTATTCAATTACGAATTAAAAATTACGAATTGAAAGTCTTTGGGCAACACCCGACACCACTGTCCCTGAAAGGGATGGGAAGGATGCCCAAAGATGGAGTAAGTCAGAAGACCTGCCAAGATTGATTCGTTACAAGGCTTTCGAGGAATAGAGCCGAGGAACAAACAGGTAGGTCATGCCGAATCTCATCTTCCGCCATCTCCCTATTTCCGTTTCCCGACCCGTTTTCCGAAGGCTGTTTTGAACGGCGTAAACAAAACGGATTAGTCCATTTTTTATTCATATTTTAATTTTTCATACAATGAGAAAATCGGTATTATTTTTATTCTCCTTGGTATTTCTGCTTAATGCCTGTTATACAGACGACATTAACGACCTGAACAAGAAGTACGACGAACTGAGAGCAGAACAGTTGCGTCAGGCCGAATTATTGGTCCAGTACCAAGCGTTGTTACAGGCGCTTGAACAAAGATTGACCGTCAGCAGCCTTACGCAGACGGCGGATGGGTTGGAAATTGTCTTTTCCAACGGAAACAAAATGGTGTTGAAAAACGGTCAGGACGGTGCAGACGGACATACGCCCGTCATTACCATCGGGGCTAACGGCAACTGGTTGATCGATGGAACCGACACGGGCGTAAAAGCTGCGGGAACGAACGGTACTAATGGTGATACACCAACTATTGGAGCCAACGGTAACTGGTTTATCGGAGGCACGGACACGGGCGTAAAAGCTGCGGGAACGAATGGAACTGACGGACAAGAAGCACCGCGCATTATCGGGGTGGTCGATGTTGGCGGAACGATCATCTTCTATTTGAGCGATGGCACTACGGTTACGCTGGGTAAGATGGAAACTATCGGTTTGTGGGTACTCTCAGAAGGCTCATGGGGTAGTGGAAACGGACAGTTGAGGGGTTACAGTTACGACTCTGGTACAGGGAACTTTACAGCGGATGCCACTAAGCGTTTCCAAAACTATGGCGACACACCCAACGACCTGCTGATTTACGGTTCTAAAATGTACTGCGCCATCACGGGCAAAGACAATACCAGCACGGACGGTCTTGGAGCACTTGTCAGGGTTATCGACCCGAAAACAGGCGTAACGGTTCAGGACATCGTGATTCCCGACGGCACCAACCGGCACCAGCCCCGCCACATTGCCGCGGAGGGCGGCAAAGTGTATGTTACGCTCTATGGCGGAGCGGTTGCGCAGATAGATACTACTTCGTTTACTGCCAACGTAACTCCCCTTAGCGGAAGCTATTCGGACGGAATCGCCGTTTACGGATCTTCACTTTATATCTGCAATTCGGGACAGGGCGCCGACAATCGGATTTCGGTGGTGGACATCACATCGTTTACCGAAACGGAAACCATTACCGTTCCCTACAACCCGACGATTATTGTCAAGGCGGGCAACGAGCTCTACTTCACTACTGCCGATATATATAGCGGTGCGACAGTAGTTACCTCTGCCAATGTACACGTGTTGAATCCGGCAACCAAAGCGGTAACGACGTTGGGTGTCAATGCCGACTTCATTGCTGCCGGAAGACAGTATGTGTATGCCACGATTACTGATTGGAACAGTTATAGCGCAGGTGTAGTGCAAAAAATTGCCATAGCTGATAAGACAGTAAGCACTTTTGCAGCCACTCCCAGCCAGTTGCCGATGTGGACATACAAATTGTCGGTCAACCCCGTTACCTCAGAGGTCTTTGTAACTCAGGGGATGGGGCAGACGGTTGCTCGCTTCAAGGAAGACGGTACACGCATCCAAAACCTGAGCGTGGGACAACAAAACGGCGCCGCAGTAGTCTTTGTCAATACGATAAAATGATATAGCGGTTAAAATATCATCCGAAACGCCCGCGCCTGCCTATCAAGCAGGTGCTGGCGCGTTTCGGGTAAAGAGAGGAAATGGATTATGGGTAAAGAAAAAATTAATTTGAGATTCGAGGTCGTCAGTGGAATGATTCTGCTGGCGGCATTGAGCCGACTGATTCCGCATCCTGCCAATTTTGCACCTATCGGCGGAATGGCATTGTTTGGTGCAGCCTATTACGGTAAACGTTATTGGGCGTTTATAATCCCTATCGTATCTATGTGGATAAGCGATTTGATATTGAACAATGTGGTGTACGGACAATATTTTGACCATTTTGTTTGGTTTTACAACGGTTCGTTGTTCACTTACGGGGCTTTCGCCCTGATTGTTTTATCGGGGATGCTGACACTCAAAAAAGTTCGTGTACCCAACCTGATTGTGTCGGCGTTGGGAGCTTCGATCATATTCTTCCTCGTGTCGAACTTCGGCGTATGGTTTTCGGGAACAATGTACTCGAAAGATTTCAGCGGATTGATGACTTGTTATGCGGTAGGCATACCGTTTTTCAAGAATACGATCCTTGGCGATTGGGTTTATACCGGAGTGCTTTTCGGTGTGTTTGAATTTAGTGTGCGCCGCATCCCGCAATTACAGTTACAATCCGTTGTCAAACAATGAAAGGCTACATTAAAAAATCAAATAAATTTGTTTTTGCGCTCAATTTTCACTACCTTTTCATAAGATAGGATGCGTTTCGGCAAAAAAACAAACAAGTTTGTTTTTTTTGCTCTCAGCTTTCACTACCTTTGCACCCTCAAACGCTCATAAAATAGGGAAAATGCAAGAAGGCAACCAACATAAATCGGGTTTCGTGAACATCGTCGGGAATCCCAACGTGGGGAAATCCACGCTGATGAACCGTTTGGTGGGGGAAAAAATATCCATCATCACATCGAAGGCACAAACCACGCGCCACCGCATCATCGGCATCGTGAACGAACCGGGCTATCAGATTGTCTATTCCGACACGCCGGGTGTATTGCGCCCCAACTATAAGTTGCAGGAGTCGATGCTCAACTTTTCGCTTTCCGCGTTGGACGATGCCGACATGCTGCTCTACGTTACCGACACGGTGGAAACCATTGACAAAAACGACGATTTCCTCGCGAAAGTGCAGAAAACAACCGTCCCCGTCCTCTTGTTGATCAACAAAATAGATCTCACTACGCAAGCGATATTGGAAGAAACGGTGGAACAATGGCAGGCGCTGTTGCCGAAAGCCGAAATCTTTCCGGTTTCGGCATTGAGCAATTTCAACACCGAGGCGGTAAAACGGCGCGTGTTGGAACTGTTGCCGCCCTCGCCGCCCTATTTCGAAAAGGATGCGCTAACCGATAAGCCCGCCCGTTTTTTCGTAACGGAAATCATTCGCGAGAAGGCGTTGCGGTATTACCAAAAAGAAGTGCCGTATTCCATCGAGGTGGTGGTGGAAGAATTTAAGGAGGAGGCGAAGCTCATTCGTATTCGCGCCGTCATTATGGTGGAGCGCGAATCGCAAAAAGGCATCGTCATCGGACACAAGGGCGCGGCGTTGAAGAAATTGGGTATGACGGCGCGAAGGGACATCGAGGGCTTCTTCGACAAGAAGGTTTTCCTCGAACTCTACGTGAGGGTAGAGAAAGATTGGCGCGACAGAGATAATATGCTGAGGGCGTTTGGATACAGATTGGATTGATGAATTGAATAAATAAAAGACAAGATATGCAGAATTTAGTTGCCATTGTAGGGCGTCCCAACGTGGGGAAATCGACACTTTTCAACCGGCTGACACAAAGTCGGCAAGCCATCGTTACCGAAACGGCAGGGACAACCCGCGATCGCCAATACGGAAAGGTAAATTGGAACGGGAAGGAATTTTCCCTCGTCGATACCGGAGGTTGGATCGTCAATTCCGACGACATTATGGAGGACGAAATCAACAAGCAGGTAAAAATCGCCGTTGAGGAAGCCGATCTGATTCTTTTCGTGGTGGACGTGATGAACGGACTAACCGATTTGGACACCGGGGCGGCGCAGTTGTTGCGCAAGTCGGGCAAGCCGGTAATTGTGGTGTCGAACAAGGCTGACAATTTTGAAGTCGCCCGCCAATCCGCTGAGTTTTACGCGCTCGGATTGGGCGATCCGCAGGACGTGTCGTCAATAAACGGGTCGGGGACAGGCGATTTGCTCGATCGCATCCTCACTAAGTTTAACAAGGAAAACGAAGAGGAAGCCTTGGACGACATTCCAAAATTCGCCGTGGTGGGACGCCCCAACGCAGGAAAATCGTCCATCGTGAACGCGCTGATAGGGGAGGATAGGAATATCGTTACCGATATTGCCGGGACGACACGCGATTCCATTTACACGAAATACAACAAATTCGGTATGGATTTCTACCTGATCGACACGGCGGGAATCCGCAAGAAAGGCAAGGTGTCCGAAGATTTGGAGTATTTCTCGATAATCCGTTCCATACGCGCCATTGAGAACGCCGACGTATGCATCTTGATGATTGACGCTACCCGCGGCATCGAAAGCCAAGATTTGAATATCTTTTCGCTCATTCAAAAAAACCGGAAGGGGTTGGTTGTTTTCGTGAACAAATGGGATTTGGTGGAAGAGAAAGACACGGTGGTGATGAAAACCTTCGAAGACGCCATTCGCCAACGCTTGGCCCCCTTTACCGATTTCCCCATCATCTTCGGTTCCGCGCTTACCAAACAACGTATCCTGAAAGTGATGGACGTAGCCAAAGAGGTGTACGCCAACAAGAAACGGAAGGTGGCTACGAGCAAACTCAACGAAGTAATGTTGCCGATTATCGAGCGGACACCGCCCCCGTCCAATAAAGGAAAATACATTAAAGTGAAGTATATCACGCAGTTGGTTGACACACAAGTGCCGTCCTTCGTGTTTTTTTGCAACCTGCCTCAATGGGTAAAAGAGCCTTACAAACGCTTCGTGGAAAACCGTATGCGCGAAAAATGGGATTTTTCCGGCACGCCGATAAACGTGTTTTTCAGAGAAAAGTGAAAAATAATGTGCTAATTTGCTAATAAATAATGATTTGAGATGAGAAAAATAATTTTCTGTTGGGCGTTTGTCCTGCTTTCTGTCGCCACCGCTTGGGCGCAGGACACAATCAGGGTGTTGGCTATCGGGAACAGTTTTTCGGAAGATGCCGTGGAAAACTACCTCTACGAGCTTGGGCGCGAAGACGGCATCGTGTTCATCATCGGGAATCTGTATATCGGCGGTTGTTCATTGGAAAGGCATTGGAACAACGCCACGGACAACAAAGCCGATTATGCCTACCGCAAAGTTGACGCAAAGGGCGTGAAAACCACAACGAACAGGGTTTCCCTGCAACAAGGAATCGGCGACGAGAAATGGGATTATATCAGTTTACAACAAGTCAGCGGTAATTCGGGGCAGATAGAAAGCTATTTCCCTTACTTAACGGATTTGAAGGCTTACGTAAAAGGCTTATGCACAAACTACAAGGTTGTTTTTCTGTTCCACCAGACTTGGGCGTATGCCAAAAATTCCACGCACGCCGATTTTCCCAAATACAACAGCAGCCAAACGGATATGTACAACGCCATCGTAAATGCCTCGCGGAAAGCGACAAAACGTGCAGGTATCCGTAGGATTATCCCCAGCGGAACGGCTATCCAAAACGGACGGGGCAGTTTCTTCGGCGATAATTTCTGTCGCGACGGTTATCATTTGAGCTTGGGCTTGGGGCGATATACGGTGGCTTGCACGTGGTTTGAATACCTTACCGGACATTCTGTCGTCGGCAACCGCTTCGTTCCCTCTACCGTGTCCCCTGCGGAAGCATTCGTAGCCCAACGAGCAGCGCATCGCGCCGTACAACGTCCCTACCGGACAACATAAACACAAAAAAATCCATCTGAGGACAAGTTGTCGCCTTTGAAATACGAGGGGGTGCTGCCCATAACCGCCTTCCACAAGTCTTGCTTTACCTCAAATTTGCCGATATGGTAATCCGCTCAACGTTACCTGATGAGCAGGTTTTTCGTCGCTTTCGCAGTCGCTGTTATGCTCGTTGGTACAGCCCATCTCGAAACTTACGCCACCCAATAAGTCTCCATTCTCAATTCATAAATTACTGTACGGAATCCCTTTCG
>JAISYO010000020.1 GCA_031269865.1 Dysgonamonadaceae bacterium
GGATAGAGACAAGAGCAACGCGAGGCTACTTTGTATGGGTACGTGCAACACGAAATAGGATATTAACAGTATGGAAACGAGGTTGATGAACGACAGTCCGAGGTAGGGGGTTGCCTTCGCCAAAAGGACGGATGGCAATTTCAACGGCGAGGCAAGCAGGACTTCCATCGTCCCGCGTTCTTTTTCGCGCACGATGGAAACCGAAGTCATCATAGCGCATATAATCATCAGCACCAGCCCCATAATGCCCGGCACGAACATAAACGCCGATTGCATAGCGGGGTTGAACAACATTCGCGTTTCCGCCCCGATTTGGTAGGGCAGGGTTTGCCGTCCCGCGATTTCCTGCTGATAACGGGCGATGATCGCGCTCGCGTAATTTTCGGAAATGGTGCCGATATTGGGATTCGACGTGTCCGTGATGAGTTGGATTTGCGCCTTTCGGCTATGCGTGGCATTGTTTTCGAAAGATGCCGGAAAAACGAGAATCAAGTCTATCTTACTCTGCCGCAATAGTTTTTCCGCCTCATTGACGGAATGTACCGGTTGCGCCATCGAAAAATAGGGGTTGTGGGATATGCGTTCCACGATGCGGCGCGAAAACTCGTCTGGCGAAGGGTTGTAAACCGCCGTGCGCACGTTTTTCACTTCGACGTTGATGGCAAAGCCGAAGAGCAGGATTTGAACGATGGGCATTCCCAACAATATCAGCATCGTCCGGCTATCGCGCACGATGTGGAAAAATTCCTTTTTGACGAAAGCGAAGAATGGAAAATGATTCCTGCTCATTTTGTTGATTTAGCGGGTTTTATGATACTTACTAACAAACCGGCAAGTTCGCTACAATCACTAAAAATTGAATCGAACGTGTTTTTATTGATATATTCGCTGTTTTTCAGCAACATAAGCCAATATGTTGTTTCGTTGGCTTCTTTCAAGGCAATGCTCATTTTGTGAACAAAATCCGCCTTCGATTCGGCGTGTCCGGCTTCCCTGACAAGAGCGCCAATTGCCGTACCACTACGAAGCATCTGTTTCGGCAACACCAATTCGCGTTGCTGTTCGCTTAAAAACTTGTATGCTTTAATAGTTTTCAACGCAAAAGCGTAAGATTTTTCCTTTACTATGTTCTTCTTCATAGTTACTTATATTTATTGTATTCATTCTCAATTTTCCATTCTTTTCGCTTTTTTTGCTAATTGATGAAAAACGTCGTTCATCGTGTCGGCGCGAAATCGTTTTTTGAGCGTTTGGGGCGAGTCCAGCGCATCAATGCGCCCGTCCACCATAATGGATACGCGATCGCAATACTCGGCTTCGTCCATATAGTGCGTGGTAACGAAAACGGTAATGCCCCGACTCGCCGCCTCGAAAATCATTTCCCAAAATTGTCGGCGCATAATGGGATCGACACCCCCTGTCGGTTCGTCGAGGAAAACAATTTTCGGCGTGTGCAAAATGGCTACCGAAAACGCCAATTTTTGTTTCCAACCGAGCGGAAGGTAGCGCACCAGCGAATTGTGTTCGCCTTCGAAGTTCAGGCGATGAAGTAATTCATCGGTTTTTTCCGCGATTTCTTTGTCTTTCAACCCATAAATCCCACCGAAAAGCCGAATGTTTTCCCACACTTTCAAGTCTTCGTAGAGGGAAAACCGTTGGCTCATATAGCCGATATTCCGTTTGATTTTTTCGTTTTCCCTCAATATATCGTATCCGGCGACGGTGCCGTTTCCTTCGGACGGTTTGCTGATGCCGCAAAGCATTTGTATGGCGGTGGTTTTGCCTGCGCCGTTCGCGCCGAGGAAACCGAAAATTTCGCCTTCCGCCACCTCAAACGAGATGTGATCGACGGCGGTAAAATTGCCGAACCGCTTGGTAAGTTGCTTTACGTCAATTACATTGTTCATTCCCTTGTTGTTTTAATCCATTTGAAAAATTCAAAACAGTTTCTCGATGAAACAATCTTCCACGCTTGCCGCAATCTCATTGAAATCCACCCCTTCGGGGAAAATGGGTTCGCCCGAAAAACACACGTGCAAGGCTTCCCCGAAAATATATGCCGAGCGAACCTCGGGATTTTTGCGCAATTCGTTCAATAGCTGGTAGTTATCGGCGGATGAAACCGCATACAGTCGGTGCGGATAGGCAGCCGTGATGCCCTGAGGCGTGTCAATCGTCAAGATACTGCCTTGCTGAATCAACGCCACGCGATCGCAAAGTCCGGCTTCGTCCATATACGCTGTGGAAACGAGAATCGTTATCCCTTGGCTTTTCAGCGTTTTCAGAATGTCCCAAAATTCTTTTCGCGAAACGGGATCGACACCCGTCGTCGGTTCGTCCAAAATCAAGATTTCGGGTTTGTGAATGAGGGCGCAACTCAGCGCGAGCTTTTGTTTCATCCCGCCCGAAAGCGCACCTGCACGGCGTGTCTTGAAGGGTTCTATCTGCTTGTAAATGTCGCGGATAGTGTCGTAATTTTCGCGGATTGTCGTTCCGAAAATGGTGGCGAAGAAAGTAAGGTTTTCTTCCACGCTCAAATCGGGGTAGAGCGAAAACCTGCCCGGCATATAGCCGATGATGCGGCGGATTTTCTTGAAATCCTTTACCACGTCCAACCCCTTCATCGAGGCGGAACCGCTGTCGGCAAGCAACAGCGTTGCCAAAATCCTGAACAGCGATGTTTTACCTGCGCCGTCGGGTCCAATCAAGCCGAAGATTTCGCCTTTCCCAACCGAAAAAGTAATGCCTTTCAGGGCTTCGACTGCGCCGTAAGCAAGGCTTAACGATTGACAATTGACAATAGGCAATTGAGAATTGAAAATTGAAAATTGAGAATTATTTTTTGCTTCCATTGCGTTCACGTCAAATAAGATTTCAATGCTTTCCAATTATAAGTAATATGCAAAATACCCATAATGACAAACAGAAAGCCGCATAGTGCGTGAATGTGTAACAATTTGTGGCTCAATGCTGTTCCGTGCGTGATATGAATAATGAAAGCACTTGTAGGCGTCATCGTTAAAGTTGCCAAAAGCATTAACGCTACAATTTTTCTTTTCTTTTTCTTGTCCATAATTTCTTTTTTTATGCCCTTTTCAGAGCGGTAATTATTTCTTTTAATTCTCAATTCTCAATTGAACTTCCCCGTACATTCCAATTTTCAGCAAGCCGTCGTTCTTCACGGCAATTTTGACGGCATAAACTTGGTTTTCGCGCTCGTTTTTGGTTTGGACGGTTTTGGGTGTAAATTCCGCTTGGCTTGAAATCCACGTAATCTTGCCGTCGTAGGTTTTACCGCCGTCTGTCTTCACTATCACGCTGTCGTTCAGCTTGATTTGCAGAAACTGCTCGTAAGTGATGTAGGCTCGCAGAAACAGATTGTTCAGGTCAGCGATTTTGAACAGGGGCGTTCCTGCCACCACCAATTCCCCCGCTTCGGCGTATTTGTTAATAACTGTCCCCGGAATGGGGCTGTTTATCGTGCATTTCCTCAGCAAATCGTCGAGTTGGGCGATTTGAATGTCCATCGACGAGCTTTGCGCCGAGATTTGCTCGCTGTTTTTCTGCAAGGTGGACGTGTTTGCCGACAGTTGCCGTTGCAACACCTCGATTTGGGAATTGATGTCGTCTAACTGCTTGGTTGTCCCTGCGTTGGCGGCAATCAGGTTTTCCATACGCTTGCGTTCCCTTTCCAATGTGGCAATCTGCTCTTGAATGGCAGCCGTTTGCGTGGCGATGTTGGGCTGCATTACCCTGACGCCCTTCGCGTTTTTGAGCAGGCTCATTTTTTGCAGGTAAAGTTGTGTGCTGTCGATGATTCCGACTATTTGCCCCTTCCCTAATTCTTGCCCTTCCAACAGATTGAATTGAAGCAGTTTTCCATTCGCTTCGGCGGAAACGATAATTTCCGTGGCTTCAAACGAACCCGAAGCGTCAGCCGATTTGTTTTTGTCGGAACAAGATAGCAACCCGACAAGGCAGCAAGGAAGGACGATGTATTTCAATAGATTCATAATGTGATGTTTATTAGTTAATTTATTGTTTGTTTTAAATTGTAAATCGCCATCAGGCATTGTATTTCGTGCAAGGATTTGGCTTGCTTGGCGAGTTCAAATTCCGTCAGTTCGCGAAGCATATCCAACACGCTCATCGTTCCGTTTTCCACCTTCGCCTCGGCGGATTCCTTGATGATTTGGCGAAGGCGGATAATTTCGTCGTCGTCCCTCATCGTTTTGCGGTATTTGTCAATTTCGTTTTGTTGCAAGGGAATTTGGGTGTTCAGGTTGTGCAGGAAGGTTTCGCGTTGCGAATCAACCAGCATTTTTTGCAATTCGATGTTTTTCTTGTCGTTGGAATAGGTGTAGAGGTTACTGAAGTTCCACGAAAACCGGATACCGCCGATGAAAAAGGGCAGAAACTCGTTTTTGAACATATTCAACGCCGGCTTGCCGTAGCCACCTTGTGCGAATGCGCCAATGACAGGCATATTATTTGTTTTCAGCATCTTATCTTGTGTTTCGAGTTGCGTTTGCCGGGCGGCAAACAGCTTTAATTCGGGACGGTTGATGGCGATGTCCGCCGTATGTTCTTCGATGTTGGGTTTTACCAACTTTGTGTCGTCGAGCTGTTTGCCGATAAGCACCGAAAGCACCTGCCTGTACGCTTTCAGCGACGATTCCAATTGTATGCGTTGCTGTCCCGCTTTCAGTTGTTCCACCTTTACCGCGCTTAAATCGGCATCGTTCGCCACGCCGTTGTCCACGTAGCTTTGCACTTTTTCGCGGTTGCGTTGCAATTCGTTTTCGAGTTCGCCCTGCCGGACAAGTTGTTCTTCGAGCAACAAAATCCCGAAAAACACGTTGTTTACGCGCTCGCCGATGGCATATAACTCGCTTTCCACCTGCTGTTTGTCGGCTTCGGCATTCGCGTTCAGCATCTCTTTGCGGACGGACGTTTTTCCGCCGTCCCAAATCAGTTGGCTCGCCTCAGCCACCACTTGGTACTGATCTTTGTCGGGCGTGGGGATTTCGATGCCCGGCACGGCAATGTCGATCCGCGTTACGTCGGATTGCAAGGTGGCTTTCCCCGACAGCGAAAATTGAGGCAGGTAAGCCTTCGCCGCATTCGCCAAACTGTAATTGCGCATCTGCTCAATCACGCCGTACTGCTTGATTAGCGGATAGTTGGCACGTGCTTTTTCGTAACATTGCTCAATCGTCAGTTGGGCGAAAGAATTGACGATTGACAATTGAAAACTGACAATGATGAGCGCGAGGGTTATTAAACTGCGGTGTTTCATATTCTTTTAATTTATGAATGATAAATTATGGGCGCAAGGCGTTCAAAATGAATTGCACATTGCTTTCGCGGCGTTCGGCGAGGAATTTTTCCATTTTTTCGCCCTTGTCCAACTGAAATGCTTCTTGCAGTACCGGCATCGCAATGAAAGTAGAAATGTTCATCGACAATACATTCATAAGCAGATGAATAACAGACATTTGACGAACCGTTCCCTTGGCAATTTCCTCATTCAGCGATTTGTCCAACGCGATGAAAAACGGTATCAGCTTGGGGGCGAAAGTCGATAACGCCCATTTGCGATTTTCGGGATTGGCAAGGATTTCACGAAAAACGAACATTGGCAGTTGCGGATTTTGCGCCACAAAATCGAACTGCGTTTCAATAAGCATTCGCAACGTCTCTTCAAAAAAGGGCTTGTTCAAGTCGAGCACTTTGCTGAACAT
>JAISYO010000038.1 GCA_031269865.1 Dysgonamonadaceae bacterium
ACATAAAAAATTAAATAAGGTTAAATTCCTCTTTCTTTTGCGCGATATTCAATTTTATTCATTTACTTTGCATCTCAAAGTACTTTGTAAAAATATTATCGCATGAAGAATGAAGAAGCATTACAAACGGTAAAAGAGATAAAAACCTTGATGGAACAATCGTCCAAGTTTTTATCTTTCAGCGGATTGTCAGCCGTCATCGTGGGGGCTTACGCATTGGTTGCCGCCTACGTCGCGCAGCAAATTTTGGATAGTGCGACTGCGGTTCACTCCGGCGAATACTCTGCAAGTGAATACTTTGCCATTTCGCACGTTGGGGCGGAACTCGCCTTGAAATTATTGGCTCTCGCCATCGCGGTTTTCCTCTTGTCGTGGACTACCGTGCTGTTTTTGGCGTGGCGGAAAGCGCGACGGATAAACGCCCGATTTTTCAGCCGGGTAACCTACCGCACGGCCCTGCATTTCTTCCTGCCGCTTTTCACGGGGGGGATATTTTGTTTTGCGTTGCTTTTCAACGGATACGTTGCCTTGATTGCCCCCGCGATGCTCTTGTTTTACGGCTTGTCGCTGGTGGATATTGCAAAATACACGCACAAAAGTTTTTTTTTGCTGGGTTGCGCGGAATTGTGCCTGGGCATAATTTGCGCCTTCTTGCCGGGTAAGGGGCTGTTGTTCTGGGCGGTGGGCTTCGGCGTGTTGCACGTAATTTACGGGTTATGCTATTATTTCGGCGTGGAACGCGCTAAGAAATCCGGGCGGTAACTATGTTGGATCATCTGGAAGATATAAACAAGGCTTTCGAAAGCAAGGCGCGGCTCGGAATTATGTCGGTGCTGACGGTAAACGACGAGGCAGATTTCAACACCCTGAAAGACTGGCTCAACCTTACCGACGGCAACTTGGCAAGCCACACGCGGGCATTGGAAAACATCGGCTACATTGTGGCGGAAAAGAAATTTGAGGGGCGGAAGCCAAAAACAAGCTATTCCGCGACGACACAAGGAAAAAAGGCTTTCCAAGCCCACTTGCAAGCCTTGGAATCCTTCATAAAGAGCAACTTATGATTATGATAATTTTTATTGCGGCAGTTATCCTTACCCTATCGGCGATAGGGCTAAGCGCTTATTATTTAATAAAACATTTTATGGAAACAAAAGAAAAGCAATCCTATCCGATTACGCCCTCGCAACCGTGGCGTAGCTTTACCGATCGTTATTCCACCGCCTTCAAAGTAGTGGTGGTGGGCATACTCACGCTCTTGTTGCTTATCCCGCTGACGATGGTTCAGTCGCTCATCAGGGAAAGGCAAAGCACCAAATGGGATGCCGTGAGCGACATCACTTCGAAATGGGGCGGCAAACAAATCCTCGCGGGTCCCTGCCTCGTCCTTCCCTACACCGAAACCATCATCGAAGACAAGAAAGAATTGGTGGTGGAAAGAAACCTGCTGTTATTGCCCGAAACGCTCGATGCCAATGCCACCGCATCGGTTGAAAGCCGCAAACGCGGGATTTACGACGCTTCGGTTTACAGTTCCGAGATGACACTTTCCGGCTTGTTCGATGCGACGGCAATCAAAAAAATCAATGTGGACGCTTCGCGGATATTGTGGGGCAAGGCGCAGGTTATCATTGGACTTTCCGATCTGAAAGGGATAAAAGAAAAGGTGGTTTTCGAGTCGAATGCCCAGAAAATAGAATTTGAATCGGGCTTGGGCGTGGAAAATTTAGCAACGGGAAATGCGATAGCTTCCGTGAGGGAATACTCTCTTGATTCTGACGGGGTGTTCGCGGTGGGGCTGAACGCGAAGCTCGATTCGTTGCAACCCGACGCCCTTGCCGATAACAAACTGCCTTTCAAAATCTCGATAAAGGTAAACGGATCGCAAGGCTGGTACATTGTCCCGGTGGGGAAAACGACTAGCGCCCACCTAAAATCGGATTGGGCAACGCCAAGTTTCGACGGCAGTTTCCTGCCGGAAGAGCGCGAAATAACGAAAGACGGATTTACCGCCAATTGGCAGGTGCTCGACTTGAACCGTAGTTTCGGGCAGGTTATCCGCGCCGACGACGACAAGGCTGTCAATCAGATGACGGCATCGAGTTTCGGGGTACGCTTCATACAGTCGGTTGATCAGTATCAGCAAAATATGCGAAGTGCTAAATACGCCATTCTCATCATCTTGCTCACTTTTGTAGTGGTGTTTTTCATCGAGTTGCTCAAAAAGAAATCGGCAAACCCCTTCCAATACTTGCTGGTGGGCTTGGCATTGGTGCTTTTCTACACCTTGCTGCTGTCGATGTCCGAAGTGTGGGGCTTCAATTTGGCTTACTTAGCCGCAGCGTTGATGACTACGGCACTGATTACCTTGCACATGTCCGGCATCTTAAAAGACAGGAAACAAGGGCTGCTCATCGGTGCGCTGTTGGCATTCCTCTACGTGTTCATTTTCATTCTCATACAGATGGAAAGCTACGCGCTGCTCGTCGGCAGTTTAGGCTTGTTCGCAATCTTGGCAGTGATTATGTATTACTCGAAAAAGATAAAGTTTTAGAAGGGGCTGTCTCAAAAGCCCAAAAAGGGATGTCGTCATTGCGGGCTTGACCCGCAATCTCCTGATAACAAGGCAGTATTTTTCAGGAGATCCCGTGTCAAGCGCGTGATGACGCTCTTTTGAGACAGCCTCTTCTAAAACCGACAAACCCTATGGCAAAATTTTTCAACTATTTCTTCGGCAAAAACCAGACACCCATATTGTGTTGGTTTATAGCTTGTTTGACCTTTGTCCTTTCCGAAATTTCACAACACAAAACTTTCGGGGACATTGCGTTCATCATCTTCGGAATAGGACTTCTCGTGGTGTTGATTTTCGCCATTTATTCGTTCACAAAGAAAAAGTGGCTGGCAGGTTCGTTGAGTTTAGCCATCTTTGGCGGAACAATCGTTGCCGTTATTTTTTACGGATTCATCACGTTTTTTATCGAGCAACACCAACCTGACAACTTCGCAACGAATTTGAAAATCCCTGAAAATATCCCCTTGGAAGAAGCCCTCGACACGAGATCGGACAGCCTTTCAAACGAAACTAACTTTCAATTATACAATTCGTTTCAACCCGGCTTATACGGGTATGCCTTTTGGACTACCCAAATTGAAAGCGGGACGATTTATTTGAAAGCGTTTGAAATTACCCAAGGGTATGCCTTATCCGCCGACAGACTGTCCAAAAGCAGTTCGGTTAAAGTTTACAACCCGGCAGACGGCGTGATGAAATTTGGGACGACTTCCCATTTTACCATTTACGAAGGGGATTGGGGACAACCCTATGCGGCACGATTTGAAGTTTGGTTTAAACCCGACAACGGCGGGCAAGAACGAAAATTAGTGGAAAAAAATTATAAAATTGAAGGGTGGCAGAGATGAATTTATCGTTCGCCATTGCGTACAAGCCCGCAATGACGGCGCATCTCATTCGCACATTTGCATATTAGCACATTAGCACAAATTCTCAATTTTCCATTCCCAATCGCTCTAAATACCTGTACGTCGCTTCTTGTGCGCGAAGTGGGGGGTTGTCGTCGTGCTTAAAAACATTGTTCAGGTTTTCGTCCACCCAAACGGCGCTTTGGTTGTCGGCAAGCTGTATTTTCAGCATTCCGATCAGCTCGCGCTTCAAGGGTTCCGACAAGATGGGGAAAGCCGATTCGATGCGCCGATGCAGGTTGCGCTCCATCCAATCGGCAGAGGCGAGATAGACGTTTTCCGCGCCATCGTTGTGGAAATACCACACGCGGCTATGTTCGAGATAGCCGTCCACGATGCGCGTGATGCGGATATTTTTGCTGTACGCTTGGTTGGGAATCAGGCAGCAGACGCCACGGATAATCAAGTCGATTTTCACGCCCGCCTCGCTCGCCCGATACAAGGCGTCAAGCATTCCCTTGTCTTCGAGGCTGTTCATTTTCAAAATGATATAACCGAGTTTGCCCTCCCTCACGTGTTGAATTTCCCGCTCGATCATCGCATAAATCGCCGGAACCATATTGAATTGCGCCACCAACAAATGCTTGAACGCCCGCGTGTGCGCCTTGCCCTCCAACACGCTGAAAATCTCGTCAATATCCTGAATAAAAGCCTTGTTGGACGTGAGCAGCCCGGTGTCGGAATAGATACGCGCCGTTTTTTCGTTGAAATTCCCGGTGCTCAGGTAGGCATAGCCTTTGAGGGGGTTCTCAGCATCGTTGCTCCGCCGGCGGATATAAGCTAATTTTGCGTGGACTTTCAGTCCGGGAAGGCTGTAAATGATTTTGATGCCCGCCTGCTGCATCAATTCCGAAGTGAAATAGTTGTTTTCCTCGTCGAAACGCGCCTTCAACTCCACGAAAACCGTTACCTTCTTCCCGTTTTTGGCTGCGCTGATCAAACTGTTGATGACCGCCGAATTTTCCGCCACGCGGTATTGCGTTACCTTTATTTCGAGGACTTTGGGATCGAAAGCCGCCTGCATCAAGAAACGCAGCAGGTAATCGAAAGATTGGTAAGGGAAATTCAACAGCAAGTCTTGTTTGCGCAACACCCTCAGTATGGCGTTGTTGTTTTCCAGCACCGGAATCCGCAAGGGCGGCGGATACGAGCGCGTGAGCGTCGTCCCCACCGGATTGGGAAATTTCGCCAAGTCAGCCATATTCAGGTAACGATCGGAAGCGAGCAGTTCCTCGTCCTCTATCTCGTAAGATTGGCAGAGGTAATTCAGGAAATACGCGGGCATATTGCGATCGTATTGGAAGCGCGTAACCGCCCCGATTTTCCGCTTGCGCACCTTGTGCAGAATTTTTTCGGCGATGGTTTTCTGGTTCTCGCCTTCGAGCGAAAAATCGGCGTCCCGCGAGATACGGATCGCGTAGCATTCGCCGACGTGATAACCCGGAAAAACGCTTTGCAGGTTGGCGCGGATAATGTCGTCGATGAACATCACGTAATACTTGCCCCCAACCGAAGGCAGTTGTATGAAGCGCGGCACCTTGGTGTAAGGAATCTTCATAATGGCATAGGTGTATTCCGCGTGCGCCGCGTTCTTTTCCTTTTTTTTCTTCTTCACGAGGCTGATTGCCTGATAAATGCGACCGTCGAGGATAAACGAATGAATGTCTTTTTTCTGTACGATCATCGGTTGAAGGAAGGGAAAAACCTCCTCGTTGAAAAATTTTTCCACAAAGGCGCGGTGGAAAGGCTCCACCTTCTCGGTTGGGTAGAGGACGATGTTGTTCCTTTCCAATTCGGGAAGAATCATCTCGTTGAAAATGAGGTTATATTCACGCTCTTGGGCGGTTACCTCCTCGTTGATCTGCTCCAAAATCTGCAAAGCCTCCTCTTCCGATTCGTCCCGCTCGATACTTTTCAGAATCGAACTATGGTAGCCCGACACGCGCACCTTGTAAAATTCTTCGAGGTTGGAAGAGTAGATGGAAAGGAATTTGATGCGCTCGTAGATGGGCAGCGATTCGTTTTTCGCCTCCATCAGCACGCGGTAGTTGAACGAAAGCCAACTGATGTCGCGCTTGAAATATCGGTATATATGAGCATTCATAACCTTCCTTATCTGAGAAACTGTTTAATTTTTTTATTTCGTAAAATTCAAACCAGTTTCCAGCTGTAAAAGTAGTAACTTTGCACGAATAAAAAAACCGGAATGAAGAAAATTGGATTGCTTTCGGACACGCACGGCTATTGGGACGACCGTTTCGCCCACTATTTCGCAGATTGCGATGAGGTATGGCACGCCGGCGACATTGGCTCGCTCGAACTTGCGCAGCGTTTCGAGGGCTTGGGCAAGCCGTTCAGGGCGGTGTCGGGGAATATCGACGATTACAAAACCTACCTCAGCTACCCTGAAAAACTGCGTTTCAGCCTCGAAAACGTGGACGTGCTGATGACGCACATCGGCGGGCATCCGGGGAAATACGATTTCAAAATCCGGCAGGAATTGTTTTCGACGCCGCCCAAACTCTTTGTTTGCGGACATTCGCACATTCTTCGCGTGATGTTCGACAAATCGTTGCGATGCCTCTATATGAATCCCGGCGCGGCAGGGAAATACGGCTTTCACAACGTGCGCACGCTATTGCGCTTCGTCCTCGACGACGGCAATATCCGCGATTTGGAAGTGATCGAGCTAAACTAAAAACTAAGAGTTAAGAGTTAAGAGTTAAGAGTTTTTTTTGATTTCAACGTTTTTATTGTTGATACCAACATACTGATTAGTTCATTGC
>JAISYO010000045.1 GCA_031269865.1 Dysgonamonadaceae bacterium
ATTATTTTCATTCACACAAGAATTAGCGATGGACTTGGGTACCGCCAATTCCGTCATCGTAAACAATACGGGGAAGATTTTGCTGGACGAACCCTCTATTGTTGCGTTAGACAGTAAAACGGGAAAAATGATTGCCTTGGGCGAAAAAGCTCGCCAAATGCACGGTAAAACCCACGATAGCATTCGCACGGTGCGTCCGCTTCGCGACGGTGTTATCGCCGACTTCAACGCCGCCGAGCAGATGATCAGGGGCATGATAAAGATGGCGAACCATAACAAAAATTATTTTTTTTCGCCGTCCATCCGTATCGTGGTCTGCATCCCTTCGGGGAGTACCGAAGTTGAGATCCGCGCCGTGCGCGACTCTGCCGAACACGCCGGGGGGCGCGACGTGTATATGATTTTCGAACCGATGGCGGCAGCCCTTGGCATCGGACTCGATGTGGAAGCCCCCGAAGGCAATATGATTGTAGATATAGGCGGCGGGACGACCGAGATTGCGGTTATTTCGCTTGGCGGTATCGTTTCCAACAAATCCATCAAAATAGCGGGGGACGATTTTACCGAAGACATTCAAGATTACATGGCACGTCAGCACAACATGAGAGTGGGCGAGCGGACTGCCGAACAGATAAAAATCAACGTGGGTTCCGTCCTTACGGAATTGGTTGATCCCCCCGAAGATTTTGTAGTGCATGGCCCGAACCGCATGACCTCTCTCCCGATGGATGTGCCCGTGTCGTATCAAGAGATTGCGCACGCCGTCGAAAAATCGGTAACGAAAGTCGATGCTGCCGTGTTGAGCGCGTTGGAACAAACCCCGCCCGAATTGTATGCCGACATTGTACGCAACGGAATTTACCTCACGGGTGGCGGCGCATTGCTTCGTGGCTTGGACAGACGTTTGACGGATAAAATTGGCATCACGTTCAAGGTAGCGGAAGATCCTTTGCACATGGTTGCCAGAGGTACGGGAATTGCGTTGCGTAACATTGATAAGTTTAACTTCCTGATGAGATAAACGGCATCGGGTTTTTTTTAGGCGAGTAGCCCCCCTGTATGCGGAATCTGCTCAATTTTATCAGACAAAGTAGTACGTGGCTGTATGCAATCGTGTTGGTTGCATTCAGCTTCTACCTCGTGTTTTCTCATAACTCTTATCATAGAAGCGTTTACTTCACTTCGGCAAACAGTCTCACGGGTTGGCTTTACGACAAATCCAACAGCGTGCGCACTTATTTTTATCTGCACAAGAACAACCGGGAGTTACTGGAACGCAACGCGAAGCTCGAAAGCGAATTGTATGTCTTGAAAGAGCTGTATCATCGTGATTACGACTCCATTAGTACGACGGCTTTCGCACTCGACAGCGTGAAAGCCTCGCAGTTCAGGTTTATCCCTGCCGAGGTGTCGTACCTGAGTTTTTCGGCGATGAACAACTATATAACGCTCAACAAGGGGCTTGCCGACGGCGTGAAGCCCGACATGGGTGTTATATCCCAAAGGGGGGTGGTGGGCGTCGTGTTTAAGGCATCGGAACATTTTTCGGCGGTCATACCCATCATCAACGCTAAATTTCGGTTGAGCGCGAAGCTGAAAAACTCCGGAAATTACGGCTCGCTGTCATGGGACGGTTCCGATATTTATACGGCGCAGTTGCAAGAGTTGCCGAAACACGAAGTGTATCAAGAGGGCGACACGGTGCTGACCAGCTTTTCGCGGATATTTCCCAAGGGTTTGGTTATCGGGTATGTGAGTGGGAAAGCCAAATCGCAGAATGATAATTTCAATTCTTTCGACGTGAAATTGGCTACCAATTTCTACACCATACAGGACGTTTTGATCATCGAAGATTCGTATTACACCGAGCAAAACCAGCTCGAACAATCTATCCGCCAATGAAAGCAAGCGCCATATACGAAATAATCATGTGTGCCGTTTTGATTTTGTTGCAGGTGCTGCTGATGAATCAAATAAGCCTGTTTGGGATAGGCACGCCCATCCTGTACGTCTATTTCCTCACGAAACTCCCGATGGGCAGCAACCGTTTTTACGTGATAACCTTGGGTTTCATCGTGGGTTTCATCATCGACATATTTTTAAACACGCCCGGTATGAACGCCGCCGCCACCACCATCGTAGCCGTTATGCGCAAACCCTTGATGAACTTGTTTTTCTCGAAGGACGATGAGTTTGAGGATTTTGTGCCGGGCATCTATCGTTCGTCGGGGGCTTTCGTCCGCTTCGTCGTCGCGATGGTCTTGCTGCACCAAAGCCTGTTGTTTTTCATCGGGGCTTTTTCCTTTTTCAACCTGACGAATACGCTGATCCGCATCGGCGCGTCGTCGCTAATCACGCTTGTGCTGATTTTCGCCATAGACAGTTTAATGTATAAAAAAGTCGCAAGTGAGCAGTAGCAACCCCAATAATAAACGGAAATACGTTATTGGCGGCATCGTGGTTGTTGTTGCGGTAATCTATATCTTCCAACTGTTTAACTTGCAGATACTGACTACCCAATACCGGGACTTTGCCGACAGCAATGCGTTTTTCCGCAAGACGCTTTACCCTGCGCGTGGAACCATCTACGATTGCAACGGCGAACTGTTGGTTTATAATCAGCCGACTTACGACATTATGATGGTTGTTCGCGAGGCGCGGAAAAGTTTTGACACGCTGGATTTTTGCAACACGCTGAATATAGACAGGGAGCGTTTCCTGCAACTCGACCGTGATATGCGCGACAAACGAAAAAATCCCGGATATTCTTCTTACACGCCGCAAATTTTCATGACACAATTGGATATGGAAGAATATGGATTGTTGCAGGAAAAATTGTATAAGTTTCCCGGCATTTATATTCAGGGACGCACCGAGAGACGCTATAAATATCCCAATATGGGATTGATTTTGGGATATGTCGCCGAGGTGGATAAGAATACAGTAAATGCCGACCCCTTTTATGTACGTGGGGAATACGCCGGAAAATCGGGTGTCGAATTGTCGCACGAAGAGGATTTGCGGGGTAAGAAAGGCGTTGAAATCTTGTTGCGCGATGCGCACGGACGTGTTCAAGGTCGTTACGAAAATGGGAAACACGACAAAGTTCCCGTATCGGGGCGCGACCTGACGTTGAGCATCGACATCAAGTTGCAAGCTCTCGGCGAACACTTGATGCGCAACAAAGTCGGAAGCATTGTGATGATCGACCCAAGAACCGGAGAAATATTGTGCATGGTTTCTGCCCCGACTTACGATCCTTCGATGCTCACGGGTAAAGACTTCATCAGCAATTATTTGCAGCTCGAACAAAATCCATATAAACCCCTCATCAACCGGGCTATCGCCGGAACGTATCCGCCGGGATCAACCTTCAAGCCCGCGCAGGGGCTGATTTTTTTGCAGGAGGGAATCATCACGCCCGAAACTCTATTTAGCTGCTATCACGGTTATCCGCCCTTGGGTGGTAGCCCTGCCTGCCACGGACACGGTTCGCCCTTGTCGATACAACCCGCCATTGCTACGTCCTGCAATTCATTTTTTTGCTATGGGCTAAACGGAATGCTGAGCAACCGGACAAAATATGAAAATGTGTCCGAAGCCTTCGAGCGTTGGAAAGATTATATGGTAAGTATGGGTTACGGCTATAAATTGGGGGTGGACTTGCCTTCGGAAAAACGCGGTTTCATTCCCAACAGCAAATTTTACACGAGCGTGAAAAAAACGGACAAATGGACGGCGCATAGCATTATCTCAATAGCCATTGGGCAGGGCGAAGTGTTGGCGACACCTTTGCAGATTGCCAATTTCGCGGCGTTGATTGCCAACAGGGGCTTTTTCTACACGCCGCACGTCGTGAAAGAACGGAAGGGCTTGCCCTTGGACACAACGTTCACGCCACGCCACGCCCCGAACATCGACAAACAGTATTTCGACCTGATTGCCAACGGAATGGGCGATGCGGTTACGGGCGGTACTTGCCGTGCCATTAATTTAAGCCCGCAAGTGATTGTCTGCGGAAAAACGGGGACAGCCCAAAACCCGCACGGCGACGACCATTCGCTGTTCATGGGCTTTGCCCCGAAAGACAACCCCGAAGTCACCATTGCCGTTATCGTGGAAAACGGACGTTTTGGCGCGACCAACGCCGTACCTATTGCCCGGTTGATGCTTCAACAATATTTCAACGATTCCATTCCGCCATCGGAAAAAGGTCTCGAACAAGAGATAGCCAACAGGGAAATTCTTCCGTATATCTATAAGAAGAATGCCTCGAAAATTCCAAAAATTCCAAAAGAGTTTTAAAATGTTGTATCAAAGATACGGGGAAATAGTGGAAAAAGGGCGAGTCGATTGGTTCACGGTCGGTTTCTACCTCCTGTTTGTCTTGTTGGGATGGCTGAACATCTACGCGGCAAGTTACGATTTGGAAAATGCCACTAGCCTGTTCGACTTGTCGGGTAGGGCAGGGATGCAGCTGGTGTGGATTGGCACGTCGTTGTTGCTCGCGTTTTCTTTGTTGAAAATCGACGTGGGTTTTTATGAGACTTATACCTTCGTTTTTTACCTTGCGGGGATATTCCTGCTTGTCGTTACGCTCATTGTCGCGCCCGATATCAACGGTTCGCGATCGTGGCTCGTGATGGGTCCCATCCGTCTGCAACCTGCCGAGTTTATGAAATTTATCATCGCCTTGGCGTTGGCGAGGGTTTTCAATGCCTACGGCTTCAAGTTGATGACGCGCAACAATTTGTTGTTGGTGTCGGTGCTGATCCTCTTGCCCGCCTTGCTGGTTGTTATGCAGAGCGAAACAGGCACCGCCTTGGTTTACCTCTGTTTTGTGTTGGTGCTTTATCGGGAAGGGTTGCCCGGCGCGGTGTTGTTCATGGGCTTTGCCGCCGTGGTTTACTTCGTCCTCGGCGTGCGGTTTTCCGAAGTGCCGATGGGTATGCTCTCGGTGGGCGAGTTTGCCACCGTCCTGTTGATCATTGTTTTCGTGGCGGGGATGGTTTGGAATCATGTAAAGCGGCGAGGGGTAGTCATGACGATACTTATTTTGGCAGCTGTCGTGTTTGCGGCTGGCTATGTCGTTTCGCTTTTCGGGTTGAAGTGCAATTACGGAATGTTGGCGATTGCCGCCTTGGGCTTGGTTTGCGTTTACCTGTTGTTTTTGGCGCTCCGCTTTTGGAAACGGATTTATTTTCTCATCGTGTTGTTCGCCCTTGCCTCCTTTGCTTTTGTCGAATCGGCGGAATATGTTTTTTACGATGTGTTGCAGCCGCACCAACAAATGCGCATCAAGGTAACATTGGGTATGGAACAAGATTTGCAGGGTTCGGGTTATCACGTGGGGCAGTCGAAAATCGCCATCGGATCGGGCGGATTAACCGGAAAGGGCTTCCTCAACGGCACGCAAACCAAATTGAAATACGTCCCCGAACAGGATACCGATTTCATTTTCTGCACCATCGGCGAGGAACAAGGTTTTGTGGGTTCGTCCCTTCTGTTGATTTTATATGTGATTTTTATCCTTCGCCTTATCGGTCTTGCCGAACGACAGACAAGTGTTTTCGGACGGGTGTACGGCTATGGCGTTGTGAGTGTTTTCTTGTTCCACGTGCTTGTGAACATCGGCATGGTCCTCGGCATCATGCCCGTCATCGGCATACCGTTACCCTTGTTCAGCTACGGCGGCTCTTCGTTGTGGGGCTTCACGATTTTGCTCTTTATTTTCTTGCGGATTGATAAATCGAGAAGGCAATTTTAGGGAATAATACATAATCCGGCGAAAAAAGTTAGGGAAAACGAAGCGTGACACAAAACTTATTTTTAATTTTGTTGTTAAAATAATAGCGAAATAGAAAATCGGTTTCGAAAAAAGAAAAAGTCTTGGAGTAAAATTTAAAACCAATGGCGTTATGAGCGACGATAAGAAAATATTGGAATACGATGAAGATGATTCTGTAAAGTTTATACGGAAACAGTTGCCGGAAGACATACAGCAAACATTGAGCGACGACGAGATAAACTACATCGTCGATTTGATTTATGAATTTTACGAAGAACGTGGCTACCTGAACGAAGACGACGATAGCGAAGTGGAAATAGACGAGGACGAAGTGCTGACTTTCGTTGTGGACAATGCACGCAAAGACGGCATCCGCAATTTCACGGAAAATGAAATAGCCGCGGTTGTGGCAGGGGAGTTCGCCTACTGCGATTCGTTGAACATTTTCGACTGACGGATTAAACCAGATGGGATAAAAAACATCAAAAAAAGAAAATCAATACAGTTCATATAATTAATAATAGCAAAAAAAAAATTAGATTTGACTATGAGGCAATTATCGATAATTTTAGCCATCGTTATGTTGGGTGGCTCGTTGGTATTTTCGAGTTGCGGTGCAAGCAACACAGTTAAAGGTGGCGGAGTTGGCGCGGCAGGCGGTGCTCTCTTAGGCGCCGGTTTGGGCGCCATATTCGGCGGCGAAAAAGGCGCGTTGATCGGTGCAGGCGCGGGTGCAGCTCTCGGCGGCACGGCAGGCGTTCTCATCGGCAAAAAAATGGACAAGCAGGCTGCCGAATTGGAACAAATCGAAGGTGCGCAGGTTGAGCAAATCAACGAAGGACAAGCCATCAAGGTTACGTTTGAATCGGGTATCTTGTTCGCCACCGGTTCAAGCACGTTGAGTGCCGAATCTCGCGCGTCATTGGATCAGTTTGCCGTTTCCCTTCGGAACAATCCCGATACGGATGTTCAGATTCAAGGGCATACCGACAGTTCGGGTGGTGACAGAGTAAACAACCCCTTATCGGAAAAGCGTGCCCTATCGGTTTATAATTACCTGAATGCGAAGGGAATATTGGAAAACCGTATGGCTTACAAAGGATTTGGCTCGTTAGTGCCGGTTGCAACGGAAGATGCAAAAGGCAGGCAGGCTCTCAATCGTCGCGTGGAAGTTTATATCCTTCCGAACGCCAAGATGATCGAGGAAGCTAAGCGGGAAGCAGGTCAATCAAGATAAACACGCGGGACACAATCCCGAAAACAATTTCAAAATCGCATCGCAGCCAAGGACTGATGATGCGATTTTTTTCTATTTGACGGACAATGAGATGGCAGAAGAAATAAACGTTGCGCAGGGGCTTTCGCGAGAAGCGAAATACGAAGAATTGATGCCGCAATTGCAGTCGCTGATTGCCGGCGAACCAGATTTTATCGCTAATATGGCGAATATTTCGGCAGCCCTGAAAGAAGTTTTCGGCTTCTTTTGGGTTGGTTTTTACGTGGTTAAAGGCGGACAGTTGGTGTTGGCGCCCTTCCAAGGCGCTGTTGCGTGTACCCGCATCGACTTTGGGAAAGGCGTATGCGGCAGCGCGTGGAAAGAAGGGCGGACGATTGTTGTCCCCGACGTAGATGCTTTTCCCGGACACATCGCGTGCAGTTCGCTCTCGCGCTCGGAAATTGTCGTCCCGATATTTTCGGGGGAAGAAATCGTTGGCGTATTGGATATTGACAGTTCCCAAAAAAATGATTTCGATGAGATAGATGCCAAATTCCTAAGGAAAATAGTCGGATTTCTTAAATTTTGAGGCGGATTATTTTGCAGGAATGAAACTTCGTTATATCTTTGCACTCGAAATCGAAAAACAATCCTTGCGAAGCGGTTTCAAAACGCGGAAGTAGCTCAGTTGGTAGAGCACGACCTTGCCAAGGTCGGGGTCGCGGGTTCGAGTCCCGTCTTCCGCTCATCGGCGGAACGTCCTGATTTTTTCGGGGCGTTTTTTTGTGGGCTTATCCTTTTTCCCGTCAATTGTCAAATCTACCTATATGCTTGTCAAATTCCGCATTTTTATGTCCTGCAAACAGAGCGGAAAAATTTTCCACGTGGTGGAAATGTCGTATCTTTGAGCTGAAAATTCAAACATTTTTTCATAATACACATTTCGGATGAAAGAGTCTAATGCCGTTTACACGGACGTGCTCATTATCGGCGGTGGTACTGCGGGGCTTTCAACGGCTATACGGCTTGCCGATCTCACAAAAAACACCACGAAATCCTGTCGAATTTTGTTGGTGGATAAAGGAAGCGCCATCGGTAGCCACATCTTGTCGGGGGCTATCGTGAACCCTTCCGCTTTCTTCGAGCTGCTGCCCGATACGAAACCGGAAGAAATCCCCTTCAACGCCAAAGTGAACGACGACGCCACTTTGTTGCTCGGCAAGAAATCGGCGGTAAAACTTCCCGTCCACGTGCCCTATATGGGCAACAAAGGCTTTTACACCGCATCGTTGGGAAACCTCTGCCGTTTTTTGGCGGAAAAAGCCGAGGAAAAAGGCGTGGAAATCTATCCGGGTTTTTCGGTAAACGAACTGCTCTATGACAAAAACGGCAAATTAAACGGGGCGAAAACCATCGACACGGGCGTGGATCATCACGGCAAGCCGATGGAAAATTTTCAGGAAGGGACGAGCATAAAAGCCAAGCTCATCGTCTTTGCCGAAGGAACGCGCGGGACACTCGCCAAACAACTGATCCAAAAATTCGATTTGCAGAAGGGCAAAAACCCGCAACTCTATTCATTGGCTTGCAAAGAGTTATGGAATGTCCCCGAAGGAAATATCAAGCCGGGTGAAGTGTATCACACGATGGGCTATCCACTGAATATGCAGCAGTTTGGCGGCGGATTTATTTATGGGCTGAACGACAACAAAGTGGCGTTGGGTTTGGTCGTCGGGCTTGATTATGCCGATCCCACCTTCAACACGCACACCGCTTTTCAGATTTGGAAAAAGCACCCTGCCGTCGCCAAGATATTGAAGGGTGGTTCGCTGCTCGAATACGGCGCGAAAACTTTGCCCGAAGGCGGTTACTATTCCCTGCCGAAACTTTACACCGACGGCGCACTGATTGTGGGCGACAGCGCAGGGTTTGTCGCTATGCCCGCCCTGAAAGGCGTCCACCTGTCGATGTATTCGGGAATGATGGCTGCCGAAACAGCCGCGGAAGCCGTTGCGCATGGCGATTTTTCGGAAAACACGCTGAGGCGATACGAGGAAAAAATCAAAGCAAGCCCTATTTACAAGGAAATGTACCCCGTCCGAAACTTCCGTCAGGCAATGTCCGATGGAATCATTCTCGGCGGAATGCAATTCGGCACGCAATTGATTAGCGGGGGCGCAGGCTTCGGGGGGCGATTGTCGGCATGTCCCGACAGCGAAGAAACAAAAACGCTCAAAGCGGTTAAGGGCAAGACTTTCAAGGAAAAATACGACGATGCCTTCGAACCCGATAAAGTGCTCACTTTCGACAAAGTAACCGACGTTTATTATTCCGGCGTGAGCCACGACGAAGCGCAGGTGCCGCACCTTCGCATCAACAATCCCGAATCCTTCCGCCGGAAAAACATCGAAGAATACGCCGCGCCCTGCCAGTATTATTGTTCCGCAGAGGTGTATGAACTGCACACCGACAAAAACGGCAACAAGGAACTGCGTATCCATTTCGAGAATTGCCTTCATTGCAAAACTTGCGACATCAAAGAGCCTGTCGATGGCATCACGTGGGCGCTTCCATACGGTGGAAACGGGCCGGAATACAAGAATATGTAAATTATAAAAACTCTCTCGATATATGCCATTAACAATCATCAGTTTATTGAAACAAGTTCCGCTTCCCTCTGAAATGCGAATGGGGGACGACGGACTGATGGACAGGACAAAAGCCAAGTCAATCATCAATATAGATTGCCAATTCGCGCTCGAAGCCGGGTTGCAACTCAAAAAAAACTATCCCGATGCCAAAATGATTGTCTGTTCGATGGGACCGGCATCTTTCGGAACGTCGTTGCGGAAAGCCATCGCGATGGGTTTCGACGAGGCTTATCTCTTGTCCGATAGGAAGCTCGGTGGAAGCGACACCTTCGCCACCGGGTTGGCTCTGTCCACCTTGTTGAAGCACCTCGGCTACACCAAGGATTCCAAAGAACCCTTCATTGTTTTTGCCGGACGGCAAACCAGCGACGGCGATACAGCCCACGTGCCTTCGCAGGTGGCAGAGAACTTGGGCATACCGCAAGCCACCTTCGTGGAAAGAATCAAGCCCGACGGTAAGGAAAACATCGTTGCGCGGCGCATTATCGAAGGCGGATACCAGGAGCTCGACTTGCCGATGCCCTGCGTTATCTCGATGACACCCACCGGAATACCACCGCGCAAACCCACTCTCTACGGCGCGATAAAAGCCCGGAACGCCGAAATCACGACTTTGGGCGTGGACGACATCGGCTTGGGGACGGAAAAAATCGGCTTGGGCGGTTCGCCCACCATCGTTGCTGCCGTAGTCAATATCGAGAGCGATCGTCCCCCGGTAATGATGGCGGAAGGGCTGAACGAAACGGAAATCGTCGATGCGTTCATTGCCGGGTTCAAGAAGGGCGGAAACGTGCTTCACAAAGAGGAAAAGGCAGAGAAAGAAGCCGGGGCTGCATCCGGTTTTCCGGAAAAGGATATGAGGAACGGCGCAAGGGGAATCTTGACTTGGGCGGAAATCGCCAACGGCGACATTGCCCGTCCCTCGTTGGAAATCCTGACACCTGCCCGGCATTTGGCGGATCAATTGGGCAACGATACCAAAATCGCCACCGCCCTGATTGGCAAAGACGTGGCGCATTTGGCGGACAAATTGTTTGAACACGGCGTGGACGAAGTGGTGCTTGTGGAAGACGATCGCTTGGAAGAATATATGGTGTTGCCGTTTTCCGGCATCATCGCGCAAATCATCGGGGAAAGGAAACCCGAAATTGCCCTTTTCGGCGCCACCACCGCCGGACGTGAACTCGCACCGCGCATCGCCGTGAAAACGGGAAGTGGCGTAACGGCGGACTGCACGGGCTTGAAAATCGGCGAGTACGCCAACAAAAAAGAAAAAGCGCTGATTAAACCGATTCTTTTTTCGCGCCGCCCGACTTATGGCGACAGCAAATTGGCGACTATCCTCGGTTTTGTCTGCCCCCAAATTTCCACCGCTCGCGCAGGGACTTTCGAAGTGCCGAAACCCCAATCCGGCAGGAAGGGTAGGCTATCGACTTTCGCTCCGGTGTTGAACGATGCCGATTTCAAGGTAAAAATCTTGAAAACCCTGCGTGGGGAAGGCGGATTGCAAAGCCTTTTCGATGCCGACATCATCGTGTCGGGTGGGCGCGGGGCGACAAGCGACAACCTCGCCTTGGTGCGCCAACTTGCCGACGCGCTCAAAAAGCAGGGCGTGAAAGCTGAATGGGCTTGCAGCCGCGTGGTGGTGGACGAAGGCGTGGCAGAATATGCGCGTCAAATCGGGCAGACCGGAAAAACGGTGCGTCCGAAAGTTTATGTCAGCATCGGCATTTCGGGCGCGATACAGCACATCGCGGGAATCAAGGAATCGGGGAAAATTGTCGCCATAGATCACAACCCGAAGGCGTCTATTTTTCGCCACGCCGATTTCGGAATCGTGGGCGAATACGAGGACGTCGTCCCCGAACTGATTGATCGCGTGGAAAAAGGTTTTACCTTTGGTATTGGGAAGGAAAAAGTTAATGTGCTAATGTGAGGGGGCGTGCTGTCCTTCCGTTCCGCGACACGGAACCTAATGAGATGTGCCGTCATT
>JAISYO010000055.1 GCA_031269865.1 Dysgonamonadaceae bacterium
CCCCCTGCGCAACGGCAAGTCGCGCAGGGGGAAATCTAAGAAGCTGTTTAAATTTTAACGAAATAATATATTATAGTATTCTCAGCTACTTTTTTCTGCTCTTTCAAGCGTATTTTTCACTTGTCATTCTCGATTTAACCCGCTAAATCTTCAACTGAAAAGCAAAAAATCCATCTTAAAATAGCTGTAAAAAAGATGAGCTGTAAAATTTAAACAGCTTCTAAAATGAAGAAAAGAAACTTACTTCACTTCCCAACCCAATGCGCTCGCGCCCAAAACGGCGGCGTCGCTTTCTTTGAGTTCAGAGAAAAGAAGGTTCACTTTATTTTTGAAAATCGCAAGCAGGTTGCGTTCCATACTCTCGCGAATGGGGTTCATAATCAAATCCCCCGCCTTAGCCAATCCGCCGAAGAGGATAATGGCTTCGGGGCTTGAAAACGACACGAAATCGGCAAAAGCCTCGCCGAGCATTTCGCCGGTAAATTTGAAAATGTCCTGCGCCATTTTGTCGCCTGCCATTGCCGCGTCGAAAACGTCTTTCGACGTAATGTCTTCAAGGGGTATCGAACGCAGTTGCGATTTATCGGGTTTCAAATCAAGGTATTCGCGGGCTGTACGCGCCACGCCCGTCGCCGATGAATAGGCTTCGAGGCAGCCCGTCCGTCCGCAACCGCACAAACGTCCGTTGTTCCGGCGCATAATCACGTGTCCGAGTTCCCCCGCAAAACCGTCGTGTCCGTAAACCAATTGTCCGTTCACTACGATTCCGCTGCCGACACCCGTACCCAAGGTGATGACGATGAAATCCTTCATTCCACGCGCCGCGCCATAAGTCATTTCGCCGATGGCGGCGGCGTTGGCGTCGTTAGTCAGCGCAACCGGAATGCCGGAGCGTTCTTCCAATAGTTGGGCGAAGGGAATTACCCCTTTCCAACGAAGGTTGGGCGCAAATTCGATGCTGCCCGAAAAATAATTCCCGTTGGGGGCGCCCACGCCGATGCCTTTCACTTGATCTTTACTGATGGAAGCATCTTCCATAATTTGGTTAAGAAGGTCGGTAAGTTCGTCCAAATAATCGGATACTTCCGCATGACGCGCCGTTTTTATACTGCCGCTGCGTAAAATCTGCCCTCTTTTATCTACGATGCCGACAACGGTATTCGTTCCGCCGACATCAATCCCAATCGCATAAGGTCTATCCATGATCTCTTATTTTAAAAGTTAGTCAATGATAATTAAAAAATTTGTTGGCACAAATATACTATTTTTTCATTAACCCGATTTCATTCCCCCGCAAAAATTTCTACTCTCTTATGTTTTGTTGCGTTTTTTTCGGTTTCGGGACGAAAATATACCGTTTTTTTCGCATTTATAGATTCAATGATGATAAATTATCATATCTTTGTCGCCGAAAACATCAAATGGGTGTCCCACGGCACGCAATTATTGAATTTTTAATACTTTGTTGTGCATTTGTAATGATTTACTCCGTAGGAGTTTTCCGTGAATAACCCCCGATGCAATCGGGGGTAGGAAAAAGCCTGCAAACGAACTCCGTAGGAGTTCAACCCCTTTCGGGGTTGGGGGAAGGGTGGCATTTTGTACCCCGCACTGCGCCTATGGGCTGTACAGGGTTATTCAAAGTATAGCCCTACCGGGCTAAAAACACAAATGCACAATAGGTTTTTAATCCTAGTCAGGTACATCATAATTACAATATAAAAATCTAACTATTCCAATAAAACAATGCAAGAGATTAAATTTTTCAGCGGTGAAAACATTCCGCTCGAACTGCACAAAGTGCGTGTCGTTCAAAAACTGAATTTGGTTCCCATCGAACGCCGTTTGGAAGCCTTGAAAGAAGGCGGGTTTAATACATTCGGGTTGCAGACAACCGATATATTTCTCGATATGATTACCGACAGCGGCACCAACGCGATGAGCGACAACCAACTTGCCGCTATGATGCGTGCGGACGACGCCTACGCCGGTTCACAGAGCTTCGTCAGAATGCAAAAGGCGGTGGAAGACGTGCTGGGCAAGAAATACCTGCTTCCCGCCCATCAGGGACGCGCCGCCGAAAACATCATATCCTGCGCCTACATCAAAAAGGGAAACCTCGTCCCGATGAACTACCACTTTACCACCACGTTGGCGCACATCACGCAATACGGCGGACGCATCGTGGAACTGCTCTACGACGAAGCCTACAAAACCACCTCGTCACACCCCTTCAAGGGCAATATGAACCTCGAAAAGTTGGAAGAAGTCATCAAGATGGAAGGCGCGTCGAATATCCCTTTCATACGTATGGAAGCGTCCACCAACCTGATCGGCGGACAGCCTTTTTCGATTCAAAACCTGCGCGAAGTACGCGCCATCGCCGATAAACACGGCATCTGCCTTGTCCTCGACGCAAGTCTTCTGGGCGAAAACGCCTATCTGGTAAAACAACGCGAAGCAGAGTTCGCCAACACTTCGATGGCTGAAATTATCCATACGATGACGAGCTTGTGCGATCTCGTTTATTTCTCGGCGCGGAAACTCAGTTCGTCCCGCGGCGGCGGCATCTGCACCAACGACGAAAAAATCTACAAGGAATTGGCACCGCTTATCCCACTGTTCGAGGGTTTCCTCACTTACGGCGGTATGTCGGTGCGTGAAATAGAAGCCATCGCAGTGGGCTTGTACGAAACGTGGGACGACTCGATGATCTGCCAAAGCCCGCGCTTCATCGAATACTTGGTAAACAGCGCGGTAGAAAAAGGCGTGCCGATGGTAACACCGCCGGGGGTGCTTGGTGCGCACGTCAATACCCGGAAAATCTGCAAACACATTCCGAGGACACAATACATTGCCGGTTCGTTTGCCGCCGCCTTCTACCTCATATCGGGCGTGCGCGGAATGGAACGCGGTTCGCTGTCGAACCAACGCGACGAATACGGCAACGAAACCTACGCCGATATGGAACTGTTGCGCTTGGCAGTGCCCCGACGGGTGTTCACGCTTTCGCAAATAAAATACGTGGTGGACAGGCTCGACTGGCTTACCCGCAACGCAAAGCTTGTCGGCGGACTGAAATTCGTGTATGAACCGCCGGTACTGCGGTTTTTTATGGGCAGGCTCGAACCCATCGGCGATTGGACGGAAAAACTGATTGCCAAGTTCAAAGAAGACTTCGGCGATAGTCTGTAAACGGACACCGCGTCAAAACAATGTACAAATTTTGGGATTGGTAAAAATGTAGAGATTTTATAGTTTTAAATATCTGATTATCAATCAAAACTTATCTATACATCTATAAAAACTCACCAATTCCCAAATTTTTTTGTGCATTTAGGGATATGAAATAAATAAGCTATAACGGATATAAAAGTATCATCCCTGTATTTGCGGTATCCGGGCATCCCATTAGGAATGCGTCGCTCGGTAGAGAAAGATTCTCGTATTCTTTCTCTGCATCCCGTTAGGGATGCGTAAGTTCAATTAGTAAATGCAACTAAAGTAAGAAAAAATCTCCGTTGGGGGCATGCCCCCAACGGAGATTGAGAAAAAAGTTTTTACTTTGTAACCTGAGTTCG
>JAISYO010000088.1 GCA_031269865.1 Dysgonamonadaceae bacterium
TTGGCTGCGCAAAAACTGCGCGTATTGCGCACGCGATTTGCGGTTCAGCTTCCCCCAAATGTCGGCTTCCCACGTCGCGCCGATTCCGATGCGCGGGGTGGCGGAATTGCGGTTGAGCGCGGCATTTGCGTCGCTCGTCGTGATATTGCTCAGTGTTCCGGTAAGGAAAATGTTGGGGAAATAGGCAAGTTGCGTCTGCTTCAAATTGGCTTCCGCCTGACGAATGCCGCTTTCGGCAACCAACAGATCCACGTTGTTTTGCAACGCCTCGCCGATCAGCCCTGCGAGAACGGGATCGGAATAGTATTCGCGCCAAGGAATATCGGCGATGGTGCTTGTGTCGGCAGCCGTGATGTCGCGATACAAGTTCTCGTCGTCGGCAGCCGGCAATTTGTATTTGTTCATTACCTGACAAGAGGAAACGAAAGCGGAAAGAGCGATAATACTGAATATGAGATATTTATTTCTTTTCATCTTCTTCGGACTGATTTATAAATTCGTCGTTTGTATTGATAAGCCCCGATTTGCTAAATTTATCCTGCATCGTTTGGAAGATGATGTAGAGCGAAGGGATAACGAGCAGTCCGAAAACCGTACCGATAAGCATTCCGCCGACAGCCCCGATACCGATGGATCGGTTGCCCACGGCACCTGCGCCGGTGGCGAGCATCAAGGGCGTAAGCCCCGCGATGAAGGCGAATGAAGTCATCAGAATGGGACGGAAACGCGCCACTGCCCCTTTTACCGCCGCCTCAACGATGTTCATTCCCTGCTGTCTTCGCTGTATGGCGTATTCCACAATGAGAATGGCGTTTTTAGCCAACAAACCGATGAGCATAATCAAGGAAATCTGTATGTAGATATTGTTTGTGATGCCCTGCGTAACGCCAAAAAATTCGAGGAAAATGAACACCCCCGCCAATCCGACGGGCAAGGACAAGATGACGGACAGCGGAATGATATAGCTCTCGTATAAGGCTGCCAACAGCAGATAAACGAAGATGAGGCAGAGCAGAAAAATGAGCATCGTTTGGCTGCCGCTTTTTACTTCTTCGAGCGAGAAACCCGTATATTCGTAGGTATATCCCACCGGCAAATCTTGGGTTTTTACCTCGTCGATGGCGCGTATGGCATCGCCGGTGCTGAATTTGGGACTTGGAATGACGGTTACGTCCATCGAGGTGTACATATTGTAGCGCGAGATGGTTTGCGGTCCCGTTACGTCCTGAATGGTAAGAAATTCAGTGATCGGCGTCATTTCCCCCGTGCTTGTGCGGACATACAGCCGGTTGAGATCTTCTATCCGCCTTCTGTATTCGGGCGATGCCTGAATCATCACGCGGTAGGGTTTTCCAAACAGCGTGATGTTCGATGCGTACAAGCTGCCGATGTTCATTTGCAAGGTTGTCAGCACGTCGGCGAGCGAAAGCCCCGCTTCCTTCACGCGGGCAATGTTCACGTCGATTTGCTTTTGCGGAAAATTGGGGTTGAATGTGGTGGAAGCCGAAAGTATTTCGCGCCTCGATTCCAATTTACGCAGGAACTCTTGCGTTACGTCGTAGAAATCATAGATGTTGCCGCCCGTTTTGTCCTGCATCTTCAAACTTACGCCGCTTGCAAGCCCGAAGCCGCTGATTGTGGGGGCGTTGAACGTCATAAATGTGGCGTCGATAATCGAATCGGTGCGCTGTTTTACCAGCCCTGCAATTTCGATGGCGCTGCGTTTTCGTTTCGTCCACGGTTTCAATTTTGTCATAACCGTTCCGTAGGAACTACCCATTCCGCTCATAAAATTCACGCCGGTTATGGTGGAAGTCGCGTCCACTTCGGGAAAACTTCGGATAATGGCTTCGGCTCGTTTTACCACCGCATCGGTGCGATCCACCGACGCACCGGGCGGCAATGTTACCATCGTGAAAAGGCGTCCAGTATCTTCCTGAGGGACAAATCCTGAGGGGATAATTTTTATCAGTCCCAACAAGGCGATGGAAAAAACGATAATCATCGTTACCGTGATCCAACGATGCTGCTTCCTTCCAAGGAAACGCAGGGTGCGTTCGTAATAAGCGGTTATCTTCTCGAAATAGGTATTGAAAAACGCATAGAATTTGTCCAGCAGATTTTTCTTCTTTTTCGTTTCGGTATGCGGTTTCAAGAAAAGTGCGCTCATTGCCGGACTCAACGTCAAAGCGTTGATTGCCGAAATGACGATAGCCACCGCCAATGTCAAACCAAACTGCTTATAGAATACGCCGCTTGTCCCGCCGATAAAACTTACCGGGATAAACACCGAAGCCATAACCAAGGTAATGGACACGATGGCGGGTGCGATCTCTTTCATCGTTTCGATGGTGGCTGCCTTGGCATTTTTCGCGCCTTGTTCCAAATGCGCGTGCACCGCTTCCACCACCACAATGGCATCGTCCACCACAATACCGATTGCCAACACCAACGCAAAGAGCGTGAGTAGATTGATGGAAAAGCCCATCACTTCGAGGGCAAAGAAGGTGCCGATGATCGCCACGGGTACGGCGATGGCGGGTATGAGCGTGGATCGGAAGTTTTGCAAAAAGATGAAAACCACGAGGAACACAAGGATAAAAGCCTCGATGAGCGTGTGGATAACCTTCTCGATGGACGCATCTAAAAACTCGCTCACGTCCGAAACGTAAGTGATTGAGAAGCCCGGCGGAAAGGATTTTTCGGCTTCGTCCAATATCTTTTTGATGTTGAGAATCAATTCGCGGGCATTGGAATTGGAAGTTTGGCTGACGTTCATCTGAACCGCCGGATCGCCGTTGTTGGTAGAAGACACGCTGTAATTCAGCGAGCCGAGTTCCACGTTGGCGACGTCGCCCAAGCGCAAAATCTGTCCGCCTTGCGAGCGGATAATGATCGCCCTAAATTCATCGGCAGAAGTAAATCTTCCCGAATACTTCATCGAATACTCAAACGCCTCGGTGCTGTTTTGCCCGATGGAACCCGGTGCGGCGTCCACGTTCTGTTCGCCGATGGCAGCCCGTATTTCCGAGGGGGTAACCTTGTAAGTCGCCATCGCGTCGGGTTTCAGCCAAATGCGCATCGAATAGGTTTTCGGTCCCATCACGCTTGCTTCGCCCACGCCCTGCACACGTTTGATCTGCGGCAAGATGTTGATGTCGGTGTAGTTTTGGATAAACTGCTGATCGTGATCGGGGTTCGATGACGAAATAGATAGGCGCAATATGTTGTCGTTCTGACGTTTAACCACCGTTACCCCCGATTGCGTAACCTCAGCCGGCAGTAGCGAAGTGGCTTGGTTCACGCGATTTTGCACGTTCACGGCGGCAATATCGGGATTGATGTTCTGATTGAAAAAGACGTTGATGGAAGCCGATCCCGAATTGGAAGCCGACGATGTCATATAAGTCATTCCTTCCACACCGTTGATGGATTCTTCAAGCGGCACGATTACGCTACTCATCACTACGTCGGCGTTGGCGCCGCTATAAAAAGCGGATACGCTGACTGTAGGGGGGGCAATGTTCGGATATTGCTCGATGGGGAGCATATTCAGCCCGATAATCCCCAAAATAACAATGAGAATTGATATTACCGTGGAAAGTACGGGGCGTTCTATAAATGTTTTCAGCATAATTTTCAGCGTGTTTTAATTAGGCTTCCGTTGCGGAGTGTGGCTACGCCATCGGTAACGAACCTGTCGCCGTCAGTCAAGCCCGATGTTACCGCGTAATTTTGTCCGTCGGGCAGGGGCAATACCGTAATCATCGCTTGAACTGTGGAATCCATATCGGGTTTATCCGTTTTTTGGGCTTTGTAGATGATGGTTTTGTCCTGCAACGAAAACGTGGCTTTCTGCGGAATCACGATGACGTCCGCCACTTTGCGCGGGACGGAAATGTTGCCGCTGGCACCGCTTTTCAATGCCCCTTGGGGGTTGGGAAATTCGGCGCGAAGCGTTACCGCGCCGGTTATGGTGTTGATGACACCCGAAATGGCGGAAATCTTCCCTTTTTCCGAATAAGCAGTTTTGTCGGGGAGTAGCAATGTTACGTCGTCGATGTTCGCAATCTTTTCAGCTTGCGAATGTCCGGGAACGGCGTTCAACAATTCCGCCAATGTTTTCTCGTTGAGGGAAAAATAGGCGTAAATCGTTTTTGTGTTGGAAATGGTGGTTAGCGATGTCGCGCTGGTTACCATATTCCCGTTGCGGTAAGGAATGGCGCCCACAACACCGTCGATGGGACTGGGCACAATCGTCCACCCGACGGTAGCCCTTGCCGCTGTCAGCGCGGCTTCCGCTTTCAGTTTGTTGGCTTCCGATGTCTTGTAGGCGTTTTCGTAACTCTGCAACTGCACCTTGCTCACAATATCTTTCTCTGCCAACACGCGAATGCGTTCCACGTCCAATTTGGCGGTGCTGAGTTGGGCTTTCGCACTTTCCAAGGCGGCTTCGGCTGTCGTGAAATCTTGTTCGGACGACGGCGAGTTGATGGAAAACAACCGCTGTCCCTTTTTCACGATGTCGCCTTCGTTCACGTACACATGATCGATATAACCACTCACGCGCGGTTTGATGTCCGCATCGTCTTCGCCCCGCAAGGTTACCGGATAAACCGATTCGAGGACGGCATCGCCCTTTTTCACTTCCTGAACCGGATATATTCTCGCCGATGCTGCGCCGGCGTCTTTTTTGCCGCCGCCCCTTCCGCACGAGGAATACACGAACACGGAAGTGCCGATTATACTGTAAATGAAGATTTTTCTGGAAAGATTCATATCTTATAATTTATGTAAATAACTGCTCTTTATCTTTCTGGGAAACACGCATCAATTTATTAATCCGAAAATGATATAAAGAAATATCATCGGCAAAAATAATCAAATGAATTGACAAAAAAATAGCAGGGCATAGGTAAATACGTTGTTTTTTCGTTTTTTTTTGATTTCACGGAAACTTTTGCTCGATTCTGCCCCGAATCCAGTTTTTTTCGAAAACAAGGAATAGGCGATAGATATGCCGATGAAAATCGTTAAAAAATCAATGGGGATTAAAAAATAGAATAAATATGCTGTAAAACATATTTATTGCAATTTATTGTTTTTCAATATAATACATAAACGTCATGAATTGCTATCCAAAATAGCAGCGGAAAAATAGGGGAATTATATTTGGAATAAAGGGAGAAAAACCTTTACTTTGAAAATATTTACGGAAAAATTTCAGTAATTCAAGCGATTTTCGAAGGGAGAAAAATGGAGAGAACCTTAGTTATTTTAAAGCCGTCGGCAGTCCGAAGAGGACTGATAGGAAAAGTTTTAACCCGGTTTGAAGATAAAGGGTTGCAAATTATCGGTATGAAAATGGTTTTTTTGTCCGATAGCGTTTTGGAAGTCCATTATGTCCATTTGAAAGAAAAGCCGTTTTTTAAACGCATAAAAGACTCTATGCAGGTTAGTCCGGTGGTGGCTTTGTGTTTGAAAGGAGTAGGAGTTGTGGAAGTGGTACGGGCAATGACAGGACCGACAAACGGGCGTGTCGCCCCAGCCGGAACGATTCGGGGCGATTATAGCGTCAGCGTTCAGGAAAACATAATCCACGCTTCCGATTCGGCGGAAACGGCGAAAGTTGAAGTGGAACGATTTTTTAAGGAGGACGAATTATTTGATTATCCCCAGTTGATGCTTCCCAATATTTACGCCAACGATGAATACTGATTCTTCCAAGATAGAACAAAGACAAGAACGAACAAGATTATATGCAATATGCAGAGAACAAAATTTTTCGATCCAAAGATTTGCATGACCGCATCATTGCTGTTTGTCGCTTTGACGGCATTTTCGCAAGCGGGTGCACCAAAAAAAACGACAACGACGTCCCGTCCCGATGTCAGCTACAAACAAGAACATAGTTCCAGTTTGAAGAAACAATCCGGATTGTTTGCCGATGGGCTGAAACTCAAAATGGATTTGTCGATTTTGGAAGAAACCAAGGCAAGAGAAGAAGACGAGTTCCCTATGTTTGATCCCGAAACCATACCCGCGGAAGACGTGTACGGCGGCTTGTGGCCTACTTCCCACGTGGCGGCTTATGGCACTCTGACCGAAGTGCCGGATTCGTTTTTGGTTAATTTGGCAAATTTCTCGATTCCCTGCAAGGGTTATATGACGTCTAATTTCGGGCGCAGAGGCAGCCGCCGTTATCACTACGGCGTGGATTTGAAAGCGCAGATCGGCGACACTATCTATGCCGCGTTCGACGGCAAAGTGAGGGTAAAAGATTTTGAACGCCGCGGATACGGCAATTACATTGTCCTGCGCCACCCCAACGGACTTGAAACGGTTTACGGACACTTGTCCGCCTTCTTGGTAAAAGAAAACGATGTTGTACGGTCGGGAAAACCCATCGGGCTTGCCGGAAATACGGGACGTTCGTTTGGTTCGCACCTGCATTTCGAATTTCGTTTTTGCGGGAAACCCATCAACCCCAATTTCATTGTCGATTTCGACAACAAGGTTTGCCACCGCGACGAGTATTTGGTAACCGATTCGAGCTACAAGAAAACCACGGCGAGCAGCAAGGTTCTCTACAACAAGGCAGCCGCCTCGACATACGTTGAATCCAATAAAGAAGCCGCGAACAAATATGTTTCGGGTACGGTAAAATACCACCGCATAAAAAAAGGCGACACCCTTTCGGCGATTGCTATGAAATACGGTGTTTCCGTGAAAAATTTGTGTTCGCTCAACCGCATTTCGTCCCGCACCATATTGCGCGAGGGAAAATCGTTGCGCGTTTCGTAGATTAAACGGGGTCTAATTTTAAACGACAAATAATAGTTGCAAGTAAGGCACGAGTTCGAAAGGGCTTGTGCCTTTTCCTTTGAAAACAACAAAGAAGGCAGCAAACCTACGCTATTGATGTACCCCTTTCAGGGAATGACGGCGTACACCCCTCATTAGCAAATTTGCATATTAGCACATTATCCCCCCCCCCTCTTAATTTTTAATTCTTTACCCCCCCCCCCTTAAAAAACATTAAATAATATTAATCCATTTTGCCCTTCCAAATAAAGTTGTTTTCTTTGTGGCATATTTCAATAGGACACTAATACACTATGACAACAAAGAATTGAAAATTGATAATTGACAATGAAAAATTTCGCACCGTCCTTTGTCTTTTCGTCCTTGTGTCTTGGTTCTTGATTCTAAAACTAAATGATATGCTTGAAATTCAAAATCTCTATTTTTCGTACAAACGAAAACAGCCACTTTTCGAGGACTTTTCGCTCTCGTTGCCCGACGGTTGCATCGTGGGCTTGCTCGGCAAAAACGGCGCGGGCAAAACCACCCTGCTCAATATCGTGTCGGGCTTGTTGCCACCGCAAGCGGGCAAAATCGCCGTCAATGGCTTTACCCCCTTCGAGCGCAAACCCGCCTTCCTCGCCGACGTGAGCCTTATCGCCGAAGAATTTTCGCTGCCGCAGGTAAGCATCGCCGCCTACACAAGCGCGTTGCAACCGCTCTACCCGAAGTTCGACGGCGCGAAATTGGACAAGATTCTCGCCGAATTTGAGCTTTCGCGTGCCAATCGCCTGCACAAACTCTCGCACGGACAGCGCAAAAAGTTCCTCATTGCCTTCGCCTTGGCGAGCAACTGCCGGCTGTTGATTCTCGATGAGCCGACAAACGGGCTTGACATTCCCTCAAAAAGCCAATTCCGCAAAATCCTTGTGAGTAGCATTACAGACGAACAAACGGTGTTGATTTCTACGCATCAAGTGCGTGATATTGAAAATATTATCGACAGCATAGCGGTGCTTGACAACGGCAGGGCGGTTTTCGCGGACACGCTCGAAAACCTAAGTCGCCGTTTCCGCTTTGAACTTGCCGACACCCTACCCACCAACGCGCTCTATGCCGAAAAAAGCATTGGGGGACAGCGCGTTATTCTGCCAAACGATGCCGATTCCGAAGAAACGGAAATTGATTTGGAACTATTTTTTAACTTTATAACGAACAAGACGTATGAATAATTCATTTTTTAGCCCCTCGCGTTTTGCGCGACTTGCCGCCTACGATTTGAAAACCAAATACAAAACTTATTTGATTGCGGTTGTGGCGGCGTTTGTTGGTTTTACAATCATCAATTATTTGTTTCTTGACGCCGATGAAGCAGAAATTGTGTCAAGAACCCTTAATCATTTGACTTATTCTCATAGTTTGGCATCTTTTACTGTGTGTCTGACTGCGTTTTTTGTTTGTGCGGGGTTTTCGTTTCCCGCGCTGTCGAGCAAAAAATCGGCAATGGGTTACATTCTGCTACCCGCCTCAACTTTCGAGAAATACCTGCTCGAATTTCTGATAAAAATAGTGATTGCTTTCGGCGTGTTTCTGCTTGTCTATTATCTTGCGGCAAATCTTTCCGCAAGCATCGCGGAACCGATTTTTAACAACCGCAATGCCGATTTTTTGGAATTAAAACATGCTCGAATTGATTTACAGCCATTTACGTTTAGGTTTGTATACAAAAATACCTATATAACGACAGTACAAAGCGGTTCTGCTTATGTGGATACAATAGATAAAGTTTCGGTAATGGGAACATTTTTTGTGGGAAGCATTTTACTGTTTTTGTTTAATATCCGTTTGTTTTTCAAGCGTTTTTCGTTGATAAAAACGGTAATTGCCGGTTTTTTCGTCTATTATCTGTTTTTTCAACTTATGAGCTTGCTCGGTATCGCATTTACAGGCGATAAAAATACGGCTTACGATTTCAAATTCTTTTATCCGTATTACGATTATCTCTTCATTTTCACTATCATTACTCTTATTGTATTAGGCTATTATAAATTAAAAGAGAAACGCTTATGACTATGGATTTCAAACAGCAGAAGGGGATTTTCCTGCAAATAGCCGACGCGCTATGCCGCGAAATCGCGGGCGGAAAATTGGCGGTGGGCTGCCGTGTGCCGTCCGTGCGCGATTTGGCAGAGGAATACGAAGTAAACCGCAACACTGTGTTGCGCACCTATCAGATTTTGGCAGACGGCGGAATCATTGAAAATCAGCGTGGCGTGGGCTTTTTTGTAACCGAAAAGGCGGCGGAAATTATCCGCGAGCGACAGCGGAAAGAATTTTTTTCGCAGGACTTGCCGGAATTTATCGGCAAAGTGAAAATATTGAATATCAAAGAAAAAGAAGTATCGGAACTATTAAAAATTTTACAACAATGAAAAAAAGCAATATCATTCTCATCGCCTTTTCGGCACTTGTTATCGCCTCAATGTTAGGCTTTTTTGTGTGGATAAAGGCGCACGAGGTACAAATATTCAAAATCGAATCGCTGACACTTGGCGAGTTTAGCGTTGTGTATGTAGATAATGTGGAACAGGGACACGGTTATTTAAGTTTTGTCCCACTTCCATCATCTGCCCCAAACTAAGTTCTAATTAGCCCATATTATTCGACTATGCCCCCAAATACCGACAGCAATAAATTTGAAAACCATATCTATCGTCCAACGATACGCTGTTTATTAAAAATATGCCGATTGGACTATGTCATAATATATTTATAAATCAGCCTATTAAATCATTTTTAGTGAATCGTGCAGGCATTAATATTCATAGTCATCTTATTGATACGCTGAGTTTTACTACTTTTTTGACAGATTCGGCAATGGTTTTCTCAACGGATTGATAAACGCAGAGGAGTCGAATCAGGTTCGCCGGATCATCCGCAAACGCTGCCAGCATATAAAAGGATGGGATGGACTATTTGACATACAGGATAATAA
>JAISYO010000114.1 GCA_031269865.1 Dysgonamonadaceae bacterium
AAAGTTAAAACCCCGAAAATCAATGACTTTCGGGGTTTTACTTCTTTTTGCTTTCTGCTTTCGTGGTGCCACCAAGAATCGAACTAGGGACACACGGATTTTCAGTCCGTTGCTCTACCAACTGAGCTATGGCACCAACATTTTTCGTTTTGCGAGTGCAATGATAGACTAAATTTTTTTATTGCCAAAAAATATATCGAAAACATTTATCGAAATGGGCTATTGTTTTCATAAAAGGCGGAAATTTAGAACCTTTCAAGCGAAAAACTGTTATAACAAAAAAGAAATGAAGAAACTATTTTTCGCTATGCGTATGGTATTCACACCCAAACCCGTACTGCTTTTCCTGTTGTTTTTCGCGTCTGCCGTTTCATTTTCCCAAGAAAAACAAGTCCGGCTGCTTTTCGTGGGCGACGCGATGCAACACCTTCCGCAAGTGGACGCCGCGAAAACAGACAGTGGCACATACACTTACGACTCGTGTTTTTATTTGTTGAAAGACAAGATTTCGGCAGCGGACATCGCTTGCGTGAATTTCGAAACCACGCTCGGCGGCAAACCGTTTAGCGGATACCCAATGTTCAGCTCGCCCGACGAATTTGCATCGGGGCTGAAAAACGCGGGGTTCGACGTCTTCTTTTTGGCGAACAACCACATTCTCGACAAGGGACGAAAGGGGTTGGAACGCACCCTTGATATGCTCGACAGCATTCGCGTGAAGCATACCGGGGTGTTCAAATCGGCGGACGATCGCAATTTGTCCTATCCTCTGATGGTAATCAAAAACGGTATCCGAATCGCTTTCCTGAACTATGTTTACGACACAAACGGACTGGTGGTTGAGAAACCGAATATCGTGAACTACATCGACAGCACCGAGATAAAAAGCGACATTCTGACTGCGAAATTATACCACCCCGACATCATCATCGCCAATATGCACTGGGGCGAAGAATACCACACCTCCCCCGGCGCCGCGCAGAAAAAAATGGCTGAGCTGCTCATTAAAAACGGTGTGCGAATCGTCATCGGAAACCACCCGCACGTAATACAACCCCTCGCGATAAACAGCGCGAACGACAGCATAACTTCCGTCGTGTATTATTCGCTCGGAAATTTCATATCCAACCAACAAAAGCCGAACACCGACGGCGGTATGGTGGCTGAAATCAGCATCAGCAAGAGGGACGACGATTCCCCTGTCGCCATCGACACCTGCAACTATTCGCTGGCGTGGGTGCGGAAATTCACGGAAAAAGGGAAAGTGAAATACCGCCTGATTCCTTCGCCGAGAAACGAATTGGAAATTATTCCGGCAATGACTGACGCGGAATCCGAAAAAATGAATACTTTTGTGAAAAACGCGGAACGGATCGCGGGGAAAGAGCCGATAAACCTTGCCGCCCCGAATCTCGTCCAATAATAAATGTAGTATGCGGGACTGGGATTCTTCAAAGAAACAGCCGTTTGCACCCTTTTGGTTATCCTCGTGAATTCCGCTTTCAAAAAAGCCGACAAATGGTTTTCCCCGAACCACGACAAAAAAGCCGAGCAACAGAAGCCGTGATATAATGTTAAAATGTTAGGAAGAGAAGCCCTTTTTACCCCCCCTTTACCTTATCGGGATTTTTGCCGATGAAATCTTTCCAACTTTTGTATTTTGTTTCTTCGCCGCCAAGTTTCGACTGGTAGAAATGACACAAGGCAGCTGCCAAACCGTCGGTGGCGTCCAACTGAGGCAGCATATTCTCGTTGGGGACACGCAGTATTTTTTGCAGCATAAACGCGACTTGCTCTTTCGCCGCACGTCCGTTTCCGGTAATCGCCATCTTTATTTTCAGGGGGGCGTATTCGAAGATGGGAATGTCGCGCGAAATAGCCGCCGCCATCGCCACGCCCTGCGCACGCCCCAATTTGAGCATACTTTGCACGTTTTTTCCGTAAAAAGGGGCTTCGATGGCTAATTCGTCGGGCAGATATTCTTCGATGAGGCTGATGATGCGGGCGTAGATTTTCGCCAATTTCAAATAGTGATCTTCGTATTTGCTGAGCTGCATCACGCCCATCGCTTCCATAGAAGGCCTGCCGTTCAACACTTTGAGAATGCCGTAACCCATCACTTGCGTGCCGGGATCGATTCCCATAATGATGCGTTCGGCGGGGACGATTTCGTTTTTCTGTTGCATATCGCGATTGTGTTATAATTCCATTTCTTGAAGTAATGTGCTGAACCCGATAACTTTATCGGAAAACCGCTCGATAAGTTTTGCGTTCAACATTCGTCCGGTTTGCGCGTTCCACTCTTTCAAAGCATCTAAATCGGCAATGGAAAACTGCAGCGAATAGGAATGTCCATCCTCATCGCCACTGCCCAAAACCTTGCGCAAGCGGGCTTCCGCCGCCTTCCCCGATTTTATCGCGCCGGGGATATAAACCGTTTTCAGGTAATCCAAGGCTTCGGCATGGATTTCGTCGTCAAGATGGAATGTTGTGTTTAAAATCATCATCGGGATCGTATTTTTTCATGCAAAGATAAGAATAATCAAAAAAATAGTTATCTTTGCAGACCAAAATTCAAGAATGGGGGTTTAGCTCATCTGGCTAGAGCGCAACACTGGCAGTGTTGAGGTAATCGGTTCGAGTCCGATAATCTCCACAATAAACATTGAAAATCAATGTTTTAACAACAAAGCACCCAAAAAGAAACCCATTTTAGGACTTTTCGGGTGCTTTTTTTGTGCCTTCCGGCACCATCGACGTATGAACAAAAAGAATATCAAAATAATTTCTTCACGAATGAAATAAAGGCGGTTATCGGTTTGGTTTTCCGCAATGCGAAATATGCGCCAACCCCCGCCAAAATAACCAAAATAATGATAGCGAGAATATAACGCTTCCTCGTAGGGATTAACGATTCGTTCTTCGGACTGCACCGGGCGTGGCGAGGGCGCGATTTTCACAGCGCAATCGTAAAAAAAGAGGTTGCACCGTGTGTTTTGCAGCAAATCATCATATTATTATTCGCTATATATAGATATAGCAAACTATAAAGTCATTGAAACGAAGTAACGATGGACGATTTGTTTGTTGAAATAGATTGATAATAAATGAGATAAAATTATATCGTGCCAAACATCCGATAATTCTCGTATGTTTGGCGCGATATAAAAACTTTTTCGTGGGCAAATCCCCCCAACGAAATCAACGTAGCGGAATCGGGAATCGAACCCGAGTTTCAGCCGTGAGAGGGCTGCGTCCTAGTCCACTAGACGATACCGCCATTTGGGTTTACAAAGATAGCGCATTTCTTGATTGGTTGTTCTCGCAACGCAATAAAAAATTAAGAAGCTGTTTAAATTTTACAGCTTCTAAAATTCCGAATTGAAATGGAAGCGGATATGCTTAAAATCCTGCTGCGCCATCATCAGCAGGTAGTTCGATTCGGCGAGGAACACATCGCGACCGTCTTTGTCGTGCGCCATAAACTGGTATTTGCGTTTCTTGAAATCGTCGAGTTCGGCGGTGTCGTCGCTCTCAATCCAACACGCTTTGTAAAGGTGGATGGGTTCCCAACGGCATTGCGCACCGTATTCGTGCAGTAGCCGGTATTGGATAACCTCGAATTGAAGCTGCCCCACCGTGCCGATGATTTTCCGCCCGTTGAACTGATTGGTAAACAACTGTGCCACACCCTCGTCCATCAACTGCTCGATGCCTTTTTGCAATTGTTTCGCCTTCATCGGGTCGGCGTTCTCAATGTATTTGAACATTTCGGGCGAGAAGCTCGGCAAGCCCTTGAAATGCAAATCTTCGCCCGAAGTGAGGGTATCGCCGATTTTGAAATTCCCGTTATCGGGCAGTCCCACAATATCCCCGGCGAAAGCCTCGTCCAACACCTCTTTTTTCTGCGCCATGAATGCCGTGGGCGATGAAAATTTCATCAAGCGATTGAAACGCACGTGTTTGTAATTGACATTCCGTCCAAATTTTCCCGAACACACCTTCACGAAGGCGATGCACGAGCGGTGGTTGGGATCCATATTGGCGTGTATCTTGAAAACGAAGCCCGAAAACGCTTCCTCGTAGGGATTAACGATTCGTTCTTCGGACTGCACCGGGCGTGGCGAGGGCGCGATTTCCACAAAGCAATCGAGCAATTCCTTCACGCCGAAATTGTTGAGCGCCGAACCGAAAAACACGGGCGCAAGCCTGCCTTCGAGGTAAGCCTCGCGATTGAATGCGGGATAAACCTCGGTAATGAGTTCCACGTCGCCGCGCAATTTTTTCGCCAAGCCGTCGCCGATATGCTTTTCCAATTCGGGCGAGGCGATTTCTAAATGAACCGACTCGGTAACCATCTGTTTGCTTGGCTGATATAAGTCCAAACTCCGATGGTAAAGGTTATACACGCCACGAAAACGCTCGCCCATATCAATGGGGCAACTCAAGGGGCGCACGGCGATTTGAAGCTCCTCCTCCAACTCGTCGAGAATGTCAAAAGCATCTTTCCCCTCGCGGTCCATCTTGTTCACGAAAATCATCACGGGCGTTTTCCGCATACGGCAAACCTCCATCAGCTTGCGCGTTTGCGCCTCCACGCCTTTTGCCACGTCCACCACGATAATCACGCTGTCCACCGCCGTCAGCGTGCGGTAGGTGTCCTCGGCGAAATCTTGGTGTCCGGGCGTGTCGAGGATATTGATTTTGTAATCCTCATATTCAAAGCCCATTACCGAGGTGGCAACCGATATTCCGCGCTGTTTTTCGATTTCCATCCAATCCGACGTGGCGGTTTTTCGGATTTTATTTGATTTTACCGCCCCCGCCACGTGAATGGCGCCCCCGAAAAGCAAGAGTTTCTCGGTAAGCGTGGTTTTTCCCGCGTCGGGGTGGCTGATGATGGCGAAGGTGCGCCGACGTTGTATTTCTTCTTTTAATGTCATTTATAGTGGTTCTTATCTTTCTACTCTATCTATTAGCACATTATTTCAATTTTTCCAAGCACCTCTTCAAGCCGTCTTCCCATTGCGGAATAACCACGTGGAATGCCAATTCGATTTTCGTCTTGTCCAACACGCTGTAAGCCGGGCGTTTGGCTGCCGTTTTGTATTCCGCCGTGTTTACGGGGCGAAGCGTACACGAATCCATTTTCGCCATCGCCTTTATCTTTTCGGCAAAGCCAAACCACGTGGTTTCCCCCTGATTGGTAAAATGATAAACGCCCGGTTTCCATTCCTGCCGTTCCGCCTCTTCCATAATATGGACGATCATTTCCGCCAAGTCTGCGGCGTAAGTGGGCGTGCCGCGCTGATCGGCGACGATGTTCAAATCGGGGCGATCGTGCATCAGTTGCAGCATCGTTTTCACGAAGTTTTTTCCGAAAGTGGAATAGAGCCACGCCGTGCGGACGATGACGGCATCGGGGGCGGCTTTCAAGATGGCTTGCTCGCCCTGCAATTTCGTGCGTCCGTAAACCGACTGCGGATTTGTGGCATCGCTCTCGCGGTAAGGCTTCGTCCCTTCGCCGTCGAAAACGTAATCGGTGGACACGTGTATCAGGCGGCAGCCGTTTTTCGTGGCGGCGACAGCCAAGTTTTCAGGTCCCGTGCAGTTGATTTTGTAACACAATTCCTCGTCGCTTTCCGCCTTGTCCACCGCCGTATAAGCCGCACAATTAACGATATAGCGTATGGAATGTTGTTCCACGAAAGCCTCCACTTGTTGCCTGTCGGTAATGTCAAGCGTGTCGGCATCGGTAAAGATGAAGCGGAAAGCCGAGTTCGTCTGTTCCGAGCGCAATTTCAGTTCGTTGCCCAACTGTCCGTATCCGCCCGTTACCAAGACATTTATCTGTACCAAGCCGTAAAAAATTTGTTCCTTGCCCCCCGCGTGTTCCGTTCCGCCGAGGTGTTTGTTCGAGCCGGTGAATATTGCCATTTTTTCGTTTTTTAATTTATCTCGTTCAAAAAATCGTTTTATATTTTTTTATATCGTGTTTTATATTTTTTCGAAAGCAGGCGCAACAAATTGCTGATTCGCGCCACGGCAGCCTGCGTTTCGCCCGAAATATCTTTGCGTTGCAACTTCAACAACAAGTAGCCGTACAACGCGGTAAAACAGGTTTCCATTTCCGACACGTCCTTATTTTCAGACTTGGCGCGAAGTTCCACGATGAACGACAGCGTTTTGGAATAGGTGACGATATACACCGATTCCTCCGGATCTTTCAGCAGCTGCAAGTGAAAATCGTTGAGATCAGCCAACAGATTCTTATTGATTTGCAGGTGTCCGCCTTTTTGCACGCCCTCCAATTTCATCATCGCGATAAGGTTGTCGTACCAAAACCGCGCCTCCTGCTTTTCTTCGTCCGAACGATTGGTTGGCGCGACAAGCTCGCCGTACACCTGTTCGACGTCCAAGCCGCAGGCACGCAGAATATCCTCCAACTGCCACATATACAGCAGGTACTCGGCGATATTTTCTTTCTTTTTTTGCTTTGCTACAAACATAAATTTTTACACAAACTGTATCTCGAACCCCGAAATTCGCGACTCCTTGAAATCTTTTCGCTAATTTTGCACAAAAATACAACGAAAATGACAAAGTTCCATAGCATTGACACAGGTTTTTTAATGGGCGACGGCGGCATTATGTTTGGCGCAGTACCCAAAAAATTTTGGGCGGCGAAATACCCTTGCGACGAAAACAATATGAGCAGTATGGCTATGAGGGCTGTTTTCATCGAAACGGAAAACCATAAAATCATCGTGGACACCGGGGCGGGCGACAAGCACCTGTCCAAAATAAAGTATTACAAACCGCACGAAATGAAAGATTTGCGGGAAGAAATAGGCAAGCTCGGCGTTTCGCCCGAAGAGATTACCGACGTCGTCAACTCGCACCTGCATTTCGATCATTGCGGGGGGAACACGGTTGCCAACGAAAAAGGCGAAATCGTCCCCGCCTTCCCCAACGCGGTTTATCACGTGAGCCTCGCGCAATGGGAAAACTACCGGAAGCCCACGACTTTCGAGCGACTCTCGTTTTTTGCGGACAATATCGAGCCGGTGCTTGACGCCGGGCAACTGCACCGCGTGCCTTCGGACACGGAGCTTTTCGACGGCATACACCTGAAACTTTACGACGGACACACGCCCGGACAAATCGCCGTGTTTTTCGACACCGATGACGAGCGTTTCGTTTACGCTGGCGACATCATTCCCTCGTCGGTTCATTGCTACCATAGTTGCCTTTGCGCCTACGACAACAATCTCACACTTGCGATGGACGAGAAAAAACGGCTCTACGACTTGGCGAAAGCGGAAAACCGAACCCTGCTTTTCTACCACGACAGCTACACGCCGAGGGCGAAAGCGCGTTGAGAAACGGTTTTACTATTATATCGAACTCACGTTTGATTAAAGAATCGGAAAAAGATTTGAAAAAAATGCAGCGCGATTTGGACAAAAAAATCAAGCAGAAGGCGAAGCTCGAATACGAAATCGACGAATTGACCAAGCAAATCAGCAGCCAAAACTTGTTGCTCAACCAACAAAACGAAGATTTGAGGAAAATTTCCAACTATTTTTTTTTTCGGAAAGGGGCTGTCTCAAAAGCCAAAAAAGGGATGTCGTCATTGCGGGCTTGACCCGCAATCTCCTGATAACAAGGTAGTATTTTTCAAGAGATCCCGCGTCAAGCGCGGGATGACACTCTTTTGAAACAGCCGCTTTTCTTTTTATCTCTCTTCTTGCCGCACTACCGCACTTGCCAAAATCACGTCCGCGATGACTTCATCACTCAAACAAATCGGCAATCTCGTCGAAAAGACTTTCGGATAGGCACATTAACCAAAATGCCAGTAAATTTTATTAAATAATCAAAAAATAAAAACAACCCTACTTAATAATAAAAAATTGTAATTAAATTTGTAGCAGATAATAACTAATTCCAGCAGTAATAATTAATTTGTAGCAATGATTAACAATTAAATTTATGTAAAATGAAGAGGAACAAGATGAGACGCGGCGCATTATTAGCGTTGGGCGCGTTGTTTGTGGCGGCAATGGCCGGTTTGTGGTCGTGTGAAAAAACCGACACTTCGCTCGGTAAACCTTACGATCCTTCCTTGCCCGTCAAGGTGCAAGGCTTTGAACCTGATTCGGGTGGTATGGCAACCAAAGTGTTCATACAAGGGAGCAACTTTGGAACTGACTTGTCCAAAATCAAGGTTTATTTTAACGAGATGCGTGCCCCGGTGGTGGGTTCCGACGGCGAACACTTATATGTGATCACGCCGCGCCAACCCGGTTCGCCTTGCACCATTTCCGTTGTGATAAACAACGATTCGGTGGAATATACGAGTAAACAGTTCATCTATCGAACGATGACTACCGTAACTACGATTGCTGGCAAAAAAGGCACGACGGAATTTAAACCCGGCACCCTTTCGGAAGCCCAGTTTGATCATCCCTCGACGCTTTGCGTGGACGGCGAAGGCAATATCTTCCTTGCCCACTGGCGCGTACCCTACTGTTTTGTCTTGATCAATCAAGAGAAAAACCTTGTGCAGCAGCTCTATTCCGGCGATCCCTTGGGTGCACCAAGTCCCGACGCCGACGGCAAAGTGATTACCGCCCCCACCGACGGCGGCGACGGATACTATTCGTTTGATCCCGATGCGATGTGGGCGCCGAAGTCGCGGCTTATCCTGCACCCCTCAACCGAACAGTTAGCCGAAGGCTTAAAGGATTTTGTCATTAATTGGAAGCACGGAATGGCGGTGTGTCAGTTAGACAGAAAGATTTATACCCGCAGCTACAACGGACAGCTGGTGCGTTTCGATCCTGTTACAAGGACAGGCGAGCAGGTTGCCGTAGGTTTGCAGCCCAACACCGACTCGTTCCTCGCAACCGATCCGTATCAAACCAACATATTGTATATCAGCTATCCGGCACGTCATGCCATCTATACTTTCGACATCCTTACCGGCGAACACAAGGTATTTGCCGGCACGGTGGGAACGGCAGGTTGGAAAGACGGACAACGCCTCGAAGCCGAGTTGAACAACCCGGTGCAGGTAGTCGTTGATCAAGACGGTTCGGTTATCGTAGCCGATATGAACAATCACTGTATCCGCAAAATCAGCCCCGACGGCATGGTCAGCACGCTTATCGGCAAAGGCACGGTCGCAGGTTATCAGGACGGCAATCCGGAAGACGCTCTCTTTAACCATCCCAAAGGCGTTTGTATCGACAAAGATTACAACATCTACGTAGCCGACTATGACAACAACGTGGTGCGTAAACTGTCGGTAGAGTAGTTCAAAGTTCAACGTTTAAAAATTTCAACATGAAAATAAAGAATATCATTATATTATTGGCATTAAGCCTATTCCCGTTGCTGTCGATGGCTCAAAAGCAGACGTTCAGCATGGGGGGTGTCGTTTATGACGAATTTGGCGAAACGTTACCGGGCGCGAGCATATTTTTGAAGAATACCCCTTCGATGGGAACCGCAACCGATGCGAACGGCGCGTTTAAAATCAGCGCGTCAAGAGGCGATGTGATTGTAGTAACATACATCGGATACGACAATTTCGAGTATCTTGTGGAAAAGGAAGACGCCAACATTAAGGTTAATTTGACGCCTTCTGCCAATCAGTTGGAAGAAGTTGTCGCAACGGCATTGGGCAATCAGCGCAAGATAAGCGTTGTGGGTGCTATCACAGCGGTTAATGTGAACGAAATACAAACACCGGCGACGTC
>JAISYO010000177.1 GCA_031269865.1 Dysgonamonadaceae bacterium
CTTGTTTTGTTTTCATAAATGCCGTATTTTTGCCGGATGCAATCACAAAGATACGATATGTTCGCTTTAAATCTGCCTGTTTTCGCTGTAAAAATCAAAAAAACAGAGGCAGGAAGAGAAATTTTCGACTCTTTGCGCCGAAAATACGTCGCCCTCACGCCCGAAGAATGGGTGCGCCAACATTTCGTGAATTACCTGCAAAGCGAAAAGCACTACCCTATTTCGCTGATGGCTAACGAAGTAGCGATAAAGCTCAACTCGTTGAGCCGCCGTTGCGACACCGTAATTTATAACAACCGCCTCGATCCCCTTGTCATTGTCGAGTACAAACAGCCTGACGTAGCCATCACGCAACAGGTTTTCGATCAGATTGCGCGTTACAACAGCGTGTTGAGGGTTAAGTATTTAATCGTTTCCAACGGCTTGTCGCACTATTGCGGAATGATGGACTACGAAAAAGGAAGTTTTCATTATTTGTCGGAAATACCTGACTATAATGAGATTGCTATTGAGAATTAAAAAAAACGTTTGGAAGTTTGGGTGTTCGGGGGGTGCCGTCATTCCGTTCCGTGCCACGACACGGAATCTCGCACGGAATCCCCAAAAAAACTTATTTATAACCTTATTTTGCATTTTCACAAAACGCCCTTAGTAGCAGACAGGTATATACCTCATATCCACCCCCGCGGAATCCTCTTGTTTTCCGTCTTGATTCTTTTTTTGGTTCTTGGCTCTAAAAAAAAATCATTCTCAATTTTCCATTCTCAATTCTAATTTTTGATATTTTTCCTTATCTTTGCGCCCTGTAAACAAACACAAAACAGCTTAGGACAGATATGGCAAAGGAACTCAAAGAGCTTACTTCTCGCAGCGTGAACTACGCACAATGGTATAACGATTTGGTACTCAAAGCCGATTTGGCAGAAAACTCAGCCGTGCGCGGTTGTATGGTTATCAAGCCTTACGGCTACGCGATATGGGAAAAAATGCAGTGCCAACTCGATCAAATGTTCAAGGACACCGGACACGTGAACGCCTATTTCCCGCTTTTTATCCCGAAATCGTTTTTCAGCAAGGAAGCCGATCACGTGGAAGGCTTCGCCAAGGAATGTGCCGTGGTTACGCACTACCGCCTGAAAAACGCGCCCGGCGGCGGCGTGGTGGTTGATCCCGATGCCAAGTTGGAAGAAGAACTCATCGTCCGCCCCACTTCCGAAACCATTATTTGGAACACCTACCGCAACTGGATTCAGTCGTATCGCGACTTGCCGGTTCTCTGCAATCAGTGGGCGAATGTGGTTCGCTGGGAAATGCGCACGCGCCTCTTCCTGCGCACCGCCGAATTTTTGTGGCAGGAAGGACACACGGCACACGCCACGGAAGCCGAAGCGGTTGCCGAAGCGGAACAGATGCTCAACGTGTATGCCGATTTCGTGGAAAATTTTATGGCTGTCCCGGTTATCAAAGGCGTAAAATCGGCTTCGGAACGCTTTGCTGGTGCGCTCAACACCTATACCATCGAAGCCTTGATGCAGGACGGCAAAGCCTTGCAATCGGGCACCTCACACTTCCTCGGACAAAATTTCGCCAAGGCTTTCGATGTAATGTTCGCCGATCAAAATGGCAGTCGCGATTACGTGTGGGCAACCTCGTGGGGCGTATCCACGCGCTTGGTGGGCGCACTCATTATGGCACATTCCGACGACAACGGGCTGGTGCTTCCGCCGAAACTCGCGCCGTATCAGGTTGTTATCGTCCCAATTTACAAAAATGAGGAACAATTGAAGCAAATAGACGAGAATGTGGCTGGCATCGTCGCCAAGCTGAAAACCCTCGGCATCAGCGTGAAATACGATAATGCCGACAACAAAAAACCGGGCTGGAAATTCTCGGAATACGAGTTGAAAGGCGTTCCCCTGCGCTTGGCGTTGGGCGGACGCGACTTGGAAAACAACACGATAGAGGTAGCTCGTCGCGACACGCTCACGAAGGAAACCCTTTCCTGCGAGGGCATCGAAAACCGCCTCAAAGACTTGCTGGACGAAATACAGCAAAACATTTACAAAAAAGCCTTCGATTTCCGCGCCTCGCAAACCCGCGAAGTGAATTCCTACGACGAGTTCAAAGTCGAAATCGAAAGGGGTGGTTTCCTGCTCTGCCATTGGGACGGCACGCCCGAAACGGAAGAACTCGTCAAAAACGAAACGAAGGCAACCATTCGCTGCATACCCTTGGACGGCGACAAAACGCCGGGGAAATGTATGGTTAGCGGAAAACCGTCAAAGCAACGGGTTATTTTCGCACGTTCATACTAATCAGACAATTATGATTCGCCATTGGATTTCGGCGTTCCGCCCGCGCACACTCTTTTTGGCAGCCGCTTCGGTTATCCTCGGTAGCGGTTTGGCGTGGCAGGCAGGGAAATTCCAAGCGGCGATTTTCGCATTGGCGTTGTTGCTTGCCTTGCTGATGCAGACACTCGCCAATCTCGCCAACGATTTGGGCGATTACCAACACGGCACCGACGTTACCGGAAACCGTGCAGGTCCCGAACGCGCCGTGCAAAGCGGACGCATTTCCGAAAAACAGATGAGGACGGCTGTCGGCGTAGTCGTTGCGATTTCGGTTCTCACGGGGGGCGCGTTATTGGTGCTTGCCACGAAAAATCTCAGTTGGGCGTACCTTTCCGCCCTCTTGCTATTGGGCGTTCTGTCTATCCTCGCCGCACTTTTCTACACCTTGGGGAAAAAGCCCTACGGCTATTACGGCTTGGGCGATTTCGCCGCCTTTTTCTTCTTCGGTCCCGTTCCGGTTGTGGGAACCTATCTGTTGCACGGACATTTATTTGATTTTCAGCCGATACTGCCCTCTATCGGCTTGGGA
>JAISYO010000107.1 GCA_031269865.1 Dysgonamonadaceae bacterium
AAACGCCGCGTTGGTCGAGAAAGTAGGCAAACGCATCGCTTCGGCGGTGGAAACCTATTTGCGGAGTAACGGCTTAGGATCGGAAGTCCAAAATTTGGCTTGGGAATTTAACCTTGTGAAAAGCAACGAGGTAAACGCATTTTGTATGCCGGGGGGAAAAATCGTGGTTTATTCGGGCATCTTGCCCATAACCCAAAACGAAAACGGCTTGGCTACCGTCATCGGGCACGAGGTGGCGCACGCCATCGCCAAACATTCCAACGAGCGAATGAGCCAACAAGTGGCTCTGAAATACGGTGGTGCCTTGGCAGGGGGATTATTGGGCAATTCGAAGACGGCGCAGGAAATAGGCGGTACCGTTTTGGGACTTGGGGCGCAATACGGCGTTATGCTTCCTTACGCGCGGACGCAAGAACTCGAAGCCGACAAGCTCGGACTGATTTTTATGGCGATGGCTGGCTACGATCCCAAAACAGCCGTGTCGTTTTGGCAACGCATGGCTCAAAATTCGGGAGGCGGCACGCCTGAATTTATGAGCACCCACCCTTCCGACGCTACCCGGATTCAGAAAATACAAAACGCCTTGCCTGAGGCTTTACAGTATTACAAAGGCGCTGATGTTCAAAACACAGGGGCGACTGCCTCGCCTTCGAAAACGGGTAACGCCCAAGGCGCAAAAACCTCGGAAAAATGGGAATTTTGAGATTTAACAGAAATATGTTTAGAAACTGTAAAAGGATGTGGTTTCTTATAGCACTTCCCTGCTCACGCCGAAAGGTTCTTCGCAATGCGTTCCACCGCGAGGCTCTACGTGGATTACAATGTCGTAAACGTTTTCTACCGACAAGCGAATGCTGTCTTCCGCTTGTTGCGCGATGCGGTGCGCCTCGGTAAGCGTGAGGCTGCCATCAACTTCAATGTCAAGGACGATATGATAGCGGTTGCCGATATGCCGCGATCGGATTTTGTGGGGGCGGTATGCGCCCGGCACCCGTTCCACCGCCGAAATGATGGTGTCATACACTTTTGTGTCGTCCACGCCGTCGAGCAACACAATGTTGGCTTCGCGAAAAATCCCAACGGCGGAATAAACAATATAAACGCCGATTAAGAAGGCGACAATCGGATCTAAAATGGGGATTTTCAAGAGAAACGTAAAGCCCAACCCAAGCAAAACGCCCACGGAAATAATCACGTCGTTGCGCATATTCACGGCGTTTGCCTGCAACATTTGCGACTGCGTTCTTTTTCCCTGCCGAAACTGATAGAGCGCGAGCAAGAGTTTCCCGACGATTGAAACAACCGTAACCCAAATGGCTATCGTTGTGGGCATATCCGCCGTTTCGTGATGGATAATCTTCCCGACTGCCGCAATCAGCATCTGCCCCCCCATAAAGAAAATGACGAAGGAAAGCAGTGTGGAAACAATGTTTTCGGCTTTTTCGCGCCCGTAAGCATATTTCGAATTGGGCGGACGGCTGATAATCGGCGTCGCGATGAGAATGACGAGCGAAGTGAAAACGTCCGAAGCAGAATCAAGCCCGTCGCTAAGCACGGCAAGACTGCCCGAAATCAGCCCGGCGACGATTTTCAGCAGCGAGAGGAAAGCATTTCCCAACACGCTTATCCACGAGGTGCGAAGCATCATTTTCTCGCGATTTTTCATTTAGCCCGCGTTTTCTTTTGGCATTTCAATCAGCAGGCTCTTTTCGCAGCGAATGATGCGTCCGGGGAAAGCCTGCACGATGGAATAATTGTGGGTGGACATAATAACCGCCGTCCCTTTTTCGGCGATGGACTTCAACAGGGCTACGATTTGGCTTCCCGTTTCGGGATCGAGGTTGCCGGTGGGTTCGTCGGCGAGGATCAGTTGGGGCGAGTTGAGAAGGGCACGTGCAATGACGATGCGCTGTTGTTCGCCACCCGACAATTCGTGCGGCATCTTGTAAGCCTTGTTCTGCATACCCACCTGCAACAGCACCTCTTTGATGCGATCTTCGATGGCGATTTTGTTTTTCCAACCCGTTGCGCGTAGCACAAATTCGAGGTTTTTTTCCACCGTGCGATCGATAAGCAATTGGAAATCTTGAAAAACGATGCCGATTTTCCGGCGAAGGTAGGGGATTTGCTTGCGTTTTATTTTCGACAGTTCGTGTTCGAAAACTTGCGCTTCCCCTGCCTCGATGGGTATTTCGCAATACATACTTTTCAGTAGCGTGCTTTTTCCCGATCCCACTTTCCCGATGATATAGAGAAATTCCCCCGCGGTTATCGTCAGGTTCACGTTGCGAAGAATGGTGTTTTCCTCGCGGTTCAGCTGCACGTCGGCGTATTTTACCAATAGTTCGTCGTTCATCATTTTAGAAATTCAATCGACAACGGATATTTCCATACTTCCCCTTTCGCTGATTTCACGGCGGCGATGATGATAAAGATAGTCGAGAGTATGCCCAATGCGATTAAGAGCACGATGCCCACCACCACAACGATGAGGAAGCACGCCACGATGCCGTATATGGTGTAGCTGATGAGGAAATTCATAATGTTTTTCCCGTTTTCGTCCACCTTTGCATTTTCCTTGTTGGCAAGCCACATAACGAGGGGGATAACGAACGCGCAGAAAATTTGCGAAATGTGCATCAGCACGATATACACATTCTCGTCCATTCCCCACAAACCTGCGCGGGGAGGGGTGGCGGTTTCATTCAGCAAACGCGCTTTTTCGCGTTGAAATTCTTCTTCCGTGAGGCTGCCTTTGGCTCTCAAATCGTCTAAAATGCGCAAATCTTCGTAATTCATTGTTGCCGGTATTTAAAGTGATAGGAACATTTTACAAAGATAAAGAAATTCAAAACAATTTCTTATTCTTTTTTCGCTTTTTTCTTCTTCGCGAGATAAATAAATGCGATGACGGTTGCCACAAACGAACCAAGGGTGTCGGCGTAAAAATCGTAACGATCGCCACTGCGCGACGGAATGTAATTGTCCTGCAACCATTCCACCACCGCGCCGTAAATCATCGGCAGCAAAAAGCACCAAAAAAGCCACCGCCATTTGTTGAGCTTCCCCTTGTGCATCAGGTAATAATCGAAATAACACACGGCTGACAACGTGAAAAACATACCGAAATGCACCACCTTGTCCCACGGAATACCCGAAGGCAGATTGGGTATGTTGTTGCCGTTCCAAAGGCAGGTTACCACAAAAATAAGAAACCCGACGAAAAGGGGCAGTAATATATGGCGAAGGTAGTTCAGCATCGAAAACAGTGTTTAGAAACTTACGGAAAAAAATTCAAAACAATTTCTTTCTATTGGATTTTACGCCACAAAGGTAATAATTATTCGCATTAAGCGCATTCAATTAAAAACATATAACTAAAAGCACTGCGTATTTTCATAAAAATTTCGTTTCTTTGCCCGAAAATTAAACGAACATATTGATAAAACCGATACACCAACGGTAAAAAAATAGAAAAAATCGTATGAAAAAAAGATTATACTGCACGGCATTGGCTGCCCTTACTTTTTTTGCAATCGCGGCACAAGACTCTCTTTCAAGCAAGAACAAACGCTATTTCGACATCGACAAGAACATTGACATCTTCAATTCCGTCCTTCGGAATTTGGATATGTTTTATGTGGACAGCCTCGAAACAAACAGCCTTGTGCAACGTACCATCGCCAATATGCTTGCCGGATTGGATCCCTACACCGAGTATTATTCCGAAGAGGACGTCAGCGACTTGCGTTTCCTGACGACGGGCGAATACGCCGGGATAGGTGCGATTATTTCATACAACGACAAGAAGGTAATCATCAACGAGCCATACGAGGGGCTTCCTGCCGCCAAAGCCGGATTGAAAGCAGGCGATCACATTCTTGAAATAGACGGACAAGATATGCGCAAGTCGTCGGTAAAAGAAGTGAGCGATAAATTGAAGGGTACGCCCGGCACCACGATAACCATAGAAATACGGCGTCCGGGCGAACAGAAAAGCCGTAAAATCCCCGTCCTACGCGAAAAAATAACCATTCCTGCCGTTACCTATTCTACCATCGCCGACGGAAACGTGGGCTACCTGCATTTCGGCGGATTTACCGATAAAAGTTCGGAAGAATTTAAGCGGACAGTGCTCGATTTGAAGGCGAAGGGCGCAACTTCGTTGGTTATCGACTTGCGCGGAAACGGCGGCGGCATTCTCGACGAGGCGGTAAATATCGTCAATCTCTTTGTGCCGAAGAGCGTGGAAATCGTTTCCACCAAAGGAAAAGTGAGGCAGTGGGATCGCACTTATCGCACTCAAAATCAACCTATTGACACCATTATTCCACTCACGGTGCTCATTGACACCGGCTCGGCTTCGGCTTCGGAAATCACGGCAGGGGCGTTGCAGGATTTCGATCGCGCCGTCATCATCGGCAACCGTTCCTACGGAAAAGGGCTTGTGCAAACCCCGAGAAGCCTTCCCTACGGCGGAAACATCAAGATTACCACCTCGAAATACTATATACCGAGCGGACGCTGCATTCAAGCCCTCGATTATTCGCACCGCAACCCCGACGGTTCGGTGGCGCGTGTCCCCGATAGTTTGACGAACTTGTTTTACACAAAAAATGGGCGTCCGGTTCGGGACGGCGGCGGCATCACGCCCGACATCAGCATCGCGCAAGAAAGACCGGGAACCATCACGTATTATCTGATGGTGGACAACATCGTTTTCGATTTCGTAACCCAATGGGTGCAGAAACATACGGACATCGCCCCGGCAGGACAGTTTGAATTGTCTGATGCCGACTACGAAGCGTTCAAGGCTTTTGTGAAATCGAAAGATTTTCAATACGATCGTATGAGCGAAAAAACGATGCAGTCGCTCAAAGAAATTATGGATTTCGAGGGCTATATGAAAACTGCGGGGGACGAGTTCAAAGCATTGGAAAGCAAGCTCGTGCCTGATCTCGATCGCGATTTGGAAACCTTCAAAACCGACATCAAAGACTTGATTACCGAAGAAATTATTCAACGCTACTACTACAAAAAGGGCGTGCTGATTCACGAATTAGTGAAGGACAAGGCTTACTTGAAAGCACGCGAAGTGCTGAACGACAAGGAAATGTATAAAAATATACTGAACCCCACGAAATTGCCCCCGGCTGAGGAAATAAAGGAAAAGTTGCCGAGGCGGTATTCGTGAAGAAAAGTGTCGCAATTGCAGCGATAAAGCGTGTAAACCAATCATATTTGAGAGTTTACACGCTTTTTTGTGCGCAAAATAAAAAAAAAATCTTTGAGATGCAGGTTTGCAAAAAAAGAAAATTATTTTGATGAAAAATTTGATAAAATACTATTTATTAGCTATTTATATAAAATAAAATTCTAATAATCCGCAACTATACTGCGTTTTATGATAATAAAATAAATTGAAAGTAAACGCATCCGACCTGATTGAAAATTAATTGCGAATCATGCCGTTTCGAGCGATAAACTTGGTAAGTTTTTTGAGGCAAGGGGACACAATCCACTGAATAATCGCTCGTCATTGCAGCCTCCGAGCCGCAATCCCACAAAAAATTAGGGGATGCTGAATCAAGTTCAGCATGACGACATCGGGGTGACGGCATGACGGATGGAATAAGAGGCGGCGAAAAAACGTCCCGTTAGACACAAGCCCTCCAAAATGAAATAGATTTGAAAACCTCACGAAAAAACCATATCCTCGTAAAGATTTTTCAGGCGTTTTCGCAAATGCAATACCGCATAATGCTTGCGGGAAAGTAGCGTGGCAACCGGAACGCCTGAGGTTTTGGCAATTTCTTTCACGGGAATATCCTCAAATTCAGTAAGTTCAAAAACGCTACGCTGTTCAGGTGGCAATTCGGCGAGTGCGTTTTCCAATTCTTTCCAAATCAAAGAACGCAGGTATTCGCTTTCGGGGGTGGAATTTTCTTTCAGTAAAATTTCGGAAAGGTCTTGCACGAACTCGCCGTCGTCGCCTTGATAATAGGGCATTCCTTCCTCTTTTTTCTTCTTTTTCAGGTTGATGATGGTATTTCTTGCCACGCGAAAAAGCCAACCCGACAAATTCTCTATCGGGTTTATGGCGGCATCTACCGTTTTAATTAGCTGATAAAAAACATCTTGCAAAATATCTTCCACATCTTCGTCGTTCGACACTCTTCCGCGAATGAAGGAACGAAGTTTGGGTTGGTATGCCGTAATCTGTTTTTCGAGATTTTTCCGGCGCTTATTTTCCACCATGTTCGGATTTTGGCTGAGAATCGTTACCGAAAGGGTGGAAATGCCGTTTTTTGATAAATTCGCAGCGTTCGTCCTCGCTCATATCGTTCCATTTTTCTTTCATTTTGCGAAAATGTCTTCCTTTGTGCCGATGACAACCGTTCCCCTTGCAACGAAAACCGCCGAAGAGCAGTTTGCAGAGTACAAGCAAACCAAATGCTTGCCAATAAGTGATTGTTCCCCACCCAATTACTGTCGGTACAATCCCATTCCACAAGTACATTACCACTGCGCCGAGCGCCGCCACCGTTGCGATAATACCAACGATGCCGCCGATAATTTTAAATATTTTTTTCATTTCAGTTTTCCTTTATTTGTTAGACATTTCTTTTTATTAGTTCTATGGCTCGTTCGGGACAAGTTTTTACGCATTTTCCGCAACCCGTACATTTTTCGGGACGGTGGACAAAAGTAGTCATTTTCCCGTTCACAAGAGTAGTAATTAGTGCTTTATGCTTGCAAATATGTTTGCAAATATGCGTGGAATACCTGCAATGTTGGCACTTGCCGGCAATGACGTGTGCAATGAAGTCCGATTTTCGTTCCCAAAACATATTTTCTGTTTTTATCAATCCGAGGCGTAAAAAAATTGCCTTCTAAAATAGAAGACAATTAAGGGAAGAAAAAATTTTTATCCGGAACGAAAAAATCTATCCGATAACCCACTTGCTGCCCGGTATGAGGGAAATAATCTTTGTCGCTACGAAACTGCTAATGTAGGTGCTCACTGCGATATAGGGTATGGCGGCGATGGTTGGCAGCCCAAGATTATGCTTGAACACCGTTACCCACAACCCAAGCCAAAATATGTGCATCAGGTACATTCCATAACTGAGTTTCGATGCTTCGGCGATGAGGCGCGGGGTTTCGGGACTTTTTATGCAAGTGAAAATAAGGAAAACACCTGCCGTAAGCAGTACGCAGTTGATGGTGCAGAACGCCCACCCGATCTCTATCACGGGCGTTGAGTGGGTTATGCCGGGGACTGCCTGAATATAAAACGAATAGATCGTCCAAACTGCCCCGATGAGCATCGAAACGATTCCCACGGCAAGACGTTTGGACGTACCCCACTTGAGGTGTACGCGAATGTAATGCGCCAACACAAGGTAGCCCAAGTAGCCGGAAAAGTACCACAGCGCGTGGTATTCGTTCCAAAAACATTGCCCCCACACTTCGCCGAAAAAGCGGTTCAGGTAGGGAATGCAGGTTGAAATCAGGAAGAGGACAACGAAAAAGCCTTCTTCTTTCGCCGAGGCTTTGCTCAACCAAGGCGACACGATGGGGATAAACAAGTAGAGGCTGATGAGCGGGTACATAAACCACAGGTGTCCGGCGAGCGTGGGGAAATTCAGCCCTATTCGCGACAAGTCTTTCAACGACGTTGCGCCGTCTATCTGCCCCCACAGCATCGGTAATGTGCTGTATAGCACCATAAAAATGATAAATGGCGGCAACACGCGAGTGAAGCGTTGGCGGTAGAATTGCCATATTGTTTGCCCTTCCTTCATCGGTGTAAGCAGGAAAGCGGAAACAATCATAAACAGCGGCACAGCCATACGCGAGAAGCCATCATATACAGCCACCCACAGCCTGTCGGCTTCGTCCGAGAGAAAAGACTGAGGTCCTGCCATATCGGTAGAACCTTCCGCACCGTAGAAATTCTCGCTCGCGTGAACAACCATCACAAGGAAACACGCGAAAGCACGCACATAATCCAAAAAAACAATCCTTTTCATTGTTTGCTATATTTAGTGTAAATTATTTTCCAAACACCCTGATTTCGAAGATACTCCAAGCATTTGAGGCATTCTTTAAGTCAGCCCCATCAGCAGTTGCCGGAACATCTGCGCCCAATATGCTTAGCCGTATAAAACGCGCTTTTACCGATGAACCCTTTGCGGGTGTGTCTATTACCGGGGATTGAGGCGCACCGTCAATGCTTCTGTCGGCAAACAGCTGCCAATCGGATTTTCCTGCCGCATCGTCCAAATTATGAGCATCTTTGGACGATAAATACGCTATTTTGTACCGATAACTGCGGTTGGTAAACTCAAAGAGGGTTTCTATTTCTTTTATTTGATGCTCTTTTTCCAAATCAACGATTATCCACGGTTGCAGCGCCCCCACGCCCGGATCCCAATGGGTGCCGTAGTTCTCGTCCACGGCATAATTTCCAGAAAAAGCGAAGTCGATGCCGACAGTGCGATAACGCGGTTGAAACGCTTCGGAATCGTATCGGCGGACGCTCGAAACCTTTGTCGGCTTGCCCAAGGCAAGATTTTTCCCCTTATATCGTTTCGCTTTCGCAACCACTTCCACGCCTTTGTGGGTGGGCGTGATGGGCAAAATGCTTCCATCGGGCGCAAAAAACACTTCTTCGATGCAGGTTTGCCGCTTGCTGTCGATGAAGGGGAAATGTTGTCGGTGGTAGGCAATAAACGTGCGCCCCCGGTAATCGAACATCGAATGATGCCCCGTGCCGAGTATCTGATTGTTGTCATCGCGTTGCAGAATGGGCGTTTCCATCGAGCCGTTTAATTCCCGATAAGGACCTGTAATATTTTCGGATACGGCATACCTTACGTTGTAATTCTCGCCCCCTTCAAACGACCACATCAGGTAATACAGTCCGTTTCGTTTGTAAATGTACGATGCCTCAAACATATTCCGTATTCCTTCGACACTCTTATAACGGTATTCGCCAATAAATTCGTTGGAATCCGTCTGCGTGAAGCGCGAATCCGTATTGTCGATGGCGATTTTTCCCTGACTATCGAAAGACAGCT
>JAISYO010000018.1 GCA_031269865.1 Dysgonamonadaceae bacterium
CCCTTGCGGGAATTATCCACCGAACTGCGTTTTTTTTGTGGATTTTGAGGGGGCTGATAGCCTCTGACGGTTACTTTTTCGAAATTTTTTATTACAATCCGGCGCATATTGGAAAAAGCTGTACTTTTTTGTCATACAAAATTTCTTTTTTGAATTTTCCAAAATAAAATAGCCCTATACCTTTGCAGTGGAATTTGTGAGTGTTGCGCATAAATAAATACGGCGGCATTTAAAATCCGAACCCTTTTTCACGTTTATGGCATTACGAAATATAGACATTGGCAAGGCGAAATTTAAGGCGTTTCGCGAACAGGCAGGCGTTGCCTGCCCGGAATGCGGCAGCCGCGAACATTACCGGAAACCGGACAAAGAGATGTACGAATGCAAGCATTGCGGCTACCGCCAGGGCTTGAAAACCAACACGGCAATGCGCAAATCGAAGCTGCCGTCCCGGCTCCGGTTTTTGGCGGTGCACCTTTTGACCCCGGCCGAAAAGAGTTTTTCGGCGGCAGGGTTGCAGCGTCAGCAGGGGCACGAGCGTTATCACCCGGTTTGTCATTTGGAGCAAAAGTTGCGCACGGCAACGGGACTGCGCGGCGGGGAGTACGTTTTGGCGGGTGGGATTGGAAATTCTTTACGAGAAGCAATAATCTTTTAGATATTGTGTAGTTTATAAAATCTAAAATGGCAATTTTGCTTGTATCTCATCGTATTTCCGACATTTTAGCACCTATCCGAACACAAGTTCGCAAAAATGTTCTTTATTCCGCGGTAAATTTCGTAAACTTTTTATATTTTTGTCCACTGACTTATGGTAAGTATAAAAAACTTAATGAATACCCGCATATTTGCCTAATTCACAAAAAAGCATTATTTTCGCAGTCGAAAATACAAATTAAAAACGTATGGATTTAGAGGATTTTATGCGGGAGTTTCCCGACGGGGCGAGCCGCAAGGCGAAATTTAAGGCGTTCCGCGAACAGGCAGGCGTTGCCTGCCCGGAGTGCGGCAGCCGCGAACATTACCGGAAACCGGACAAAGAGATGTACGAACGCAAGCATTGCGGCTACCGCCAGGGCTTGAAAACCAACACGGCAATGCGTAAATCGAAGCTGCCGTCCCGGCACCGGTTTTTGGCGGGCAGGACAGAACTTGGCGAGGCGCTGTCCGGCAGGTTACTTGCCGCCTGTGTGAGTTACAAAAATGAATTTAGGTATATATACGGATAATCATTTTGATTTTTCAACAGTAAGGATACAAAAGAAATTTCAAATGTGCCGTTTTTTTCAACAAAACTTAGGCAAATGATAAGCATAATTACTTGTTCCATTCATCCCGAAATGTGCAGAGAGATGCTTGACAGTGTAAGTCAAACCATTGGAGTAGAGTTCGAAAGTATAGTATTTGACAACCGTGAAAAGCACTGGGGGCTATGCAAAGTCTATAATCATTGTGCTGCGCAGGCAAAGTATCCGTATTTGTGTTTTTTGCACGAAGATGTTTTGCTCACAACACCTGACTGGGGTAAAATAATGACAGATTTTGTACAAAAAACCCAGAATTGTGGAATCATTGGTTTTGCAGGCGGGCGTATTGTTCCCCGCTTTTTTATAAGTTGGTATTCATCTTTTCATGCTTGTAGCGTTAGTTACAGATTCAGGTATCATGATGGCTCGGTTTATTATTCAGGAAATCAGACGACATGGGCAAAAGTGGTTGCGCTTGATGGTTTATTTCTGTTTTGTGAAAAACAAGTATGGTCGAATTGTCCTTTTGATGAGCAAACTTTCACGGGTTTTCACCTTTATGATGCCGATTTCTGTTTTTCGGCAGCACAAAAATATCAGAATTATGTCTGTATGTGTGTAGATATAATACATAAGTCTCGCGGAAACAACGACAGGGATTTTTATGATTTCGTGTTTGCTTTTCAGAAGAAATGGAAGCGTAAAACACCTGTATATATGCAGCGTGTCAATCGTTTGAAGCGTTTAGAATTTGAAGTAAGAGAAATGTTGCGTACTTATGACGACTATAAAAAACTGGGTATTCCTTTATTTGAAAGATATAGACGAATAATCAAAGTAATAATGTAATTTAACCACAAAAAAAGCGGACCGCCTTTTCGGCAGTCCGCTTTTTCTGTCATTATTCTTTCGGCGTAGCGGTATTTTGTCTTTCCGCGCAGCAGTCTGAGAATTTTACATCATTCCGCCCATTCCGCCGCCCATCGGGGGCATTGCGGGAGCAGGGTGTTCTTCTTTCTTTTCCGTGATCACGCATTCGGTCGTCAGGAACATTCCGGCGATGGAAGCCGCATTTTCCAAGGCTACGCGCGTAACTTTCGTCGGATCGATAACGCCTGTATTGAACAAGTTTTCATACTCGTCGATGCGGGCGTTGTAACCGAAATCGCCTTTGCCTTCGCGAACTTTCTGTGCCACTACGGCACCTTCTTTTCCGGCGTTGGCAACGATTTGGCGAAGCGGTTCCTCGATGGCGCGTTTCACGATTTCGATACCGGTTGTTTCGTCCTCGTTGTCGCCTTTCAAGCCTTCGAGCGCGTCGATGGCGCGGATATAAGCAACGCCGCCGCCCGGCACGGTTCCTTCTTCAACGGCTGCGCGGGTTGCCGAAAGAGCATCGTCCACGCGGTCTTTCTTTTCTTTCATTTCCACTTCGGAAGGTGCGCCCACGTAAAGCACGGCAACCCCGCCGGCGAGTTTTGCAAGGCGTTCCTGCAATTTTTCGCGATCGTAATCGGAAGTTGTTTTTTCGATTTGGGCGCGGATTTGTCCGATGCGGGTTTGGATCGCCTCTTTCGAGCCTGTTCCGTCCACGATGGTGGTGGTGTCTTTGTCGATGGTTACTTTTTCCGCGCTTCCGAGCATATCCAGCATTGCGCTTTCAAGCGAAAGTCCTTTCTCGTCGGAAATAACCACGCCGCCGGTCAAGATGGCGATGTCTTCCAGCATCTCTTTGCGGCGATCGCCAAATCCGGGAGCTTTCACGGCTGCGATTTTCAACGAGCCACGCAACCGGTTCACTACCAAGGTCGTCAATGCTTCCGAGTCGATGTCTTCGGCGATGATCAACAGCGGTTTTCCGGTTTGAACGCCTTTTTCCAAGATGGGAAGCAAGTCTTTGATGGCGGATATTTTCTTGTCGTGAATGAGAATCAACGGATTGTCGAATTCGGCTTCCATTGTTTCGGTGTTGGTTACGAAATAGGGAGAGATGTAACCGCGATCGAATTGCATTCCTTCCACAACGTCCACGTAAGTGTCGGTTCCTTTGGCTTCCTCAACGGTAATAACGCCTTCCTTGCTCACTTTTTCCATTGCCTCGGCAATCAGTTTGCCGATGGTTTCGTCGCCGTTGGCGGATATTTTGGCTACGTTCTCAATTTTGTTGAGGTCGCTGCCGATTTCAACCGATTGTTTCCTCAGGCTTTCCACTACTTTTGCGACGGCTTTGTCGATGCCGCGTTTCAAATCCATCGGGTTTGCCCCGGCGGTAACGTTTTTCAACCCCACGCCGATGATGGATTGTGCCAATACGGTGGCGGTGGTTGTTCCGTCGCCGGCGTCGTCGTTGGTTTTCGAAGCCACTTCTTTAACCAACTGCGCACCCATATTTTGGAATGCGTTGTCCAATTCCACCTCTTTGGCTACGGTTACACCGTCTTTTGTGATTTGCGGCGCACCGAATTTCTTGTCGATGATTACGTTGCGTCCCTTAGGTCCGAGCGTTATTTTTACTGCGTCGGCTAATGCGTCCACGCCCTGTTTCAACAAGTCGCGGGCTTCCATTTCGAATTTAATTTCTTTTGCCATATTGTTTTTTCTTTATTTTTGATTGTCGGAAAAATTATTCTACGATTGCCAAAATGTCCGATTGGCGCATAATCAAATACTGCTCGCCGTCCTCCTCGATTTCGGTTCCGGCATATTTGCCATACAATACTTTGTCTCCTTTTTTTACGGACATTTCTTCGTCTTTCGTGCCTTTGCCTGCGGCAATCACTTCGCCTTTCAGCGGTTTTTCTTTCGCCGAATCGGGAATGATAATTCCCCCTACTGTTTTTTCTTCTGCGACAGCCGGTTTTACCAACACTCTGTCTGCTAATGGTTTGATGCTCATACGATAATGATTATTTGAATGATTTAATTAAATAATTATGTTTTTGTTAAGAACCTGTTTAAATTTTATTGCTCAACTGTTTTGGGATTATTTTAGAGTAGATTTTTCACTTTTTCCCTTGCAGATTTAGCGGGCTAAATCAAAAGGGAAAAGAGGAAAAGATGCCCAAAAGAATCCAAAACAGTAGCAAAGAAAAGCAAACTGCCAATTTTCGATAAAATTTATACAGTTTCTTAATGTGTGCTGTTTTATGGCACGCTATACGTATTGCAAACCTTATGCCAAAATAGAATCCGATGACAATTGCCGATGAGCGCGGGGGCAGAGGCTGACAAAATTTCAGTTTAAGGGTTCGGAAGTTTAGGGCTGTGCCGCCCTCTTTGGACGCTTACCTGCGGCAAGCGGTTGTGGGGCAGGGTGCGGTTTCGAGCGGCACATTCCTACGGAATGTAAAAAGGACGAAAAGACGGAAGAATAATTAAAAACTAAGAATTAAAAACTAAGAACTAAGAACTAAAAACTAAAAACTAAAAATGGAGAATTGAAAATGGAGAATTGGGGATAATTTGCTAATGTGCTAATGTGCTAATGGGGTGTACGTCGTCATTGCGTGTTTGACACGCAATCCCCTAAAAATAGGGGGCTTGTCCTGAGAGGGCGTATGCAATACGCCCCTACGAATCCTCGGTATGCAATACGCCCCTACGAATCCCCGAATGAACAAGGAGATGACGGTGTGCCCCCAACGACCAAACCCATAGAAACAAGGGGATTCCGTGTCGTGGCACGGGACGGAATGACGGCGCGCGATTCGGCAATCCGTCAGGATTGCATCGCTCGGTAGAAAATGATGCCAACCCCAATTTTCGCATCCCATCGGGATGCAACCTCCCCTCTTTTTCACTACCTTTGCCTACTGCGAAGCTAGGATGCGCCTCGGCAAAATGCAAATGAAATTTGCTTCTGCTCTCGGCTTTCACTACCTTTGCATCTTCAAATTACATTTTCGCATCAAGATGAAAAAACTTTTTCTTTTCCTTTTGGGGCTTATCGCCTTCGTTGCGCAGGGGCAACCCGCCAAACGCATCGTGTCGCTCGCGCCCTCGCTCACGCAGAGCCTCTATTTTCTCGGCGCACAAGATCAGTTGGCTGGCTGCACCAGTTATTGCGAGGTGGCAAAAAAAGACAAGAAACCCATCGTCGCCACGGCGGTAAAATTGAACATCGAAAAACTGCTGAGCGTGAAGCCCGATTTGGTGATTGTGATGGGCTTAACCAGCACGAAAGATATAGAAACCATTCGCAAATTCGGCATCGAAGTCGCGCTGTTTGAGTCCCCGAAATCCTTCGAGGAAATGTGCCAACAATTTACTAATTTGGGGGAAATAGTTGGGAAACAGGTGCAAGCCTATAAGATTGTGGCGGATAGCAAGCAGAAAATAGATAAGATTGTGGCGAGTAGAAAATCGAAGCCCTATTCCAAAATTTTCTTTCAAATCGGCATCGATCCCATTTTTTCGGTTCTGTCCCACACCTATATGGACGATTATATCACGTTGCTGAAAGGCGAAAATATCGCTTCGCGATTGAAACACGGCACGGTTGGGCGCGAGTTTGTGATCGCGGCAAACCCCGATTATATCTTCATCGCGGCGATGGGCGTTGTGGGCGACGTGGAAAAAAAGACGTGGCTGAAATACCGCAGCTTGAACGCATCGAAGGAAAAACGGATTTTCATTGTCGATGCCGAAATCGCCTGTCAGCCCAACCCGATAAACTTTGTGCATACGATGGAAGCCTTGGTTAAACAGATGAAATGATTCGAAAACGGTTATGGGACGGAAAAAACTGAAATGGATAAGTTGCGTTTTACTGCTGTTGGCGGTGCTGGTTGGCGTGGCGGCTCTTTCGCTGGGCATCGGCGAGATTTCCATTCCTTTTTTCGACATTCCCCGCTTGTTTTCCGAAAAAGAAAGCACGGAATACGCCGTCCTCGCCTATATCCGTCTGCCGCGCACCCTGCTCGGTTTTGCCGTCGGCGGAAGCCTGAGCTTGGCAGGGGCGATGCTTCAAGGCATTTACCGCAACCCCTTGGTTGAGCCTTACACGCTTGGAATATCGGGGGGGGCGTCCTTGGGCGTTACCTTTGCCATCGTTGGCGGATTGCATTTGCTACACGCCTTTTTCCTGCCCTTGGCTGGATTCATCGGCGCGTTTGCCTCTATTTTTTTGGTTTATACGCTGAGTTTGAGGCGCGACACATTGAACGTGAACCGTATGTTGCTCATCGGCGTGATGGTTAGTTTCATCTCTTCATCGCTGATGATGTTTTTGATGTCGATAACCTCCTCTGACAGTTTGCATTACATTGTACTTTGGACGATGGGTTCGCTCACGGAATCCGACAACGCGATGGTGCTTGCGACGACAGCCCTGTCGCTCGTCTGCCTCGCGGCTTCTTATTTCTTCGTGATGCCGCTCAACGCCTTGCGCTTGGGCGAGGAAAAAGCGCGTTATCTGGGCTTTAACGCCAATGTCGTCATTCGCATTCTGTTTGTCATCACTTCCCTGCTCACGGGCGCGTGTATCGCCGTGGTGGGCGTTATCGGGTTTGTGGGGCTGGTTATTCCCCATATCGTCCGCTTGTGGGTGGGTTCCGATTACCGCATTCTATTGCTTACTTCCTTTTTGAGCGGAAGTAGTTTCCTGATTCTCTGCGATTTGCTCGCTCGCACCATTATTGCCCCCAACGAATTGCCCATCGGCGTCATCACGGGAATCATCGGCGGTGTGATGTTTGTTGTGCTGTTGAGCCGTTCCGGTCGTAAAACCTCAAAAAACTGATGCGATGAGTGCTTTCCTCGACATACAAAACTTTTCTTGCGGATATTCCGGCGGATTCAAGATTCAGGACATCAGCCTTTCCCTGCCCGAAGGGGCGTTTGCGGGAATCATCGGTCCTAACGGTTCGGGGAAAACTACGTTTTTCAGGGGTGTGTCGGGAAGCCTTCCCTTGCTTTCGGGCAGAATGATGCTGGACGGCAGCGATTTGTCGAAACTGTCCTTTCGCGAGAAGGCGAAAAAAATAGCCGTGGTGTCGCAATTTGCCGAGCTTGCCGATATGACGGTGGAAGATTACGTGTTGATGGGAAGGTTGCCTTATCGGAAACATTTTCAGTTTTTCGACAGGAAAGAAGACGTGGAAATGGCGCATCATTATATGCACTTGACGAATACCTATCGCTTTAAAGATAAGTCTATTACCGAATTGAGCGGTGGCGAACAGCAGATGGCTGGCATAGCGGCAGCCTTGTCGCAACAACCCCGGTTGCTCTTGCTCGACGAGCCCACCGCCCACCTCGACATTACGCATCAGCTGCGTTTTATGAACCTCATTCAGCGATTGAACGAATTGAAGCTGACGGTAATGATGATCGTGCACGATCTTTCGCTCGCCGCCGAGTATTGCGATTTCCTGATGATGATGAAAGAGGGGAAAACTTTTTGCCAGGGCGAGCCGGAAAAAGTGCTTACCTACGAAAACATCGAAAGGGTTTACGATACGGTTGTCGTGGTAAAAATCAATCCCGTATCGGGGAAGCCGGTGGTTTTTCCGGTATCGGAAAGAAGGTTGAGGGGCAATTCGTAGGGGCGTATTGCATACCGGGGATTCGTGGGGGCGTATTGCATACGCCCTTTCAGGACAATCCCGCAATGACGAAAAGACAAAAACAAGAGCCAAGACGATTTCCACCGTCTTGGCTCTTGTTTCTTGTTTCTCTTTGATTACCAGAATATCGCTTGGTCTTCGTCGGGAATCAAGATGTCGATGTTGCGTTGCATCGTCATGGTGCCTACGCAATGGTATGGGAATACCACGCCTTGGCTGCTGGAAATGGTATCGTCGTAAT
>JAISYO010000063.1 GCA_031269865.1 Dysgonamonadaceae bacterium
TGCGGTAAAAATATTGGGAAAATAAACATACCCAAAAGACATAAAATGCCTGCTACTATTCCAATCCACCCTATACCTGTTGCTAAATATGTTACTAAAAGTACGAATGCTAATATCAATGTAACGACAATGATATTTACAGACAACGAATCGGCATCGCCTTTCATTTGTCCTAAATCATTATCGCAATACTCAATTTCTGTTCTTTTTTTGCCAAAAGCAAACCATTTTCCCCAAAATCTATTTTTCATATCCCCCTAAATTTAAGTAATTTGACAATAACTGCAAAGATAGTATTTTTTCTTAACAATCAAAAAATAAAATCAATATTATTGCGCAACGCATATTTTTCAAAATGAGTTGTTTTGTATTGAAAAACACACTATCTTTGCAGGGTTTTTTTTCAACAACATAAAGTCTAACTTATTTAAACTTTTTTATTAACGACAAATGACGGAAAATTTAAAAAATGTGGCACCCATAAACGATTTCGATTGGGACGCATACGCTGAGGGCGAAACTTACAGCGTGGAAAACAAAGAAAAACTGACCGAAAGCTACAACAACACGTTGAACAAAATCAACGACAAGGAAGTGGTAACCGGCATCGTAACCTCGATGAACAAACGCGAAGTGGTTGTGAACATCGGTTACAAATCGGACGGCGTGGTTTCGATGAACGAATTTCGTTACAACCCCGACTTGAAAGTGGGCGACGAAGTGGAAGTGTATATCGAAAGCCAAGAAGACAAAAAAGGACAGCTTATCCTTTCTCACAAAAAAGCACGCGCTTCCCGCTCGTGGGATCGTGTAAACCTCGCGCTGGAAAGCAACGAAATCATCAAGGGCTACATCAAATCGCGCACCAAGGGCGGTATGATTGTGGACGTGTTCGGCATCGAGGCGTTCCTGCCGGGTTCGCAAATCGACGTGAAACCCATTCGCGATTATGACATCTTCGTGGACAAAACGATGGAATTTAAGGTTGTGAAAATCAACCCCGAATTTAAAAACGTGGTGGTTTCGCACAAGGCACTCATCGAAGAAGAGCTCGAACAGCAGAAAAAAGAAATCATCTCGAAACTCGAAAAAGGACAGGTGCTCGAAGGTGTGGTTAAAAACATCACGTCCTACGGCGTATTCGTCGATTTGGGCGGCGTGGACGGCTTGATTCACATTACCGATCTTTCTTGGGGACGCATACAGCACCCCGAAGAAGTGGTTAAGCTCGACGACAAAATCAACGTGGTTATCCTTGATTTCGACAACGACAAAAAACGCATCGCTCTCGGCTTGAAACAACTTACCCCGCATCCTTGGGATTCGCTGGACGAGAACCTGAAAGTGGGCGACAAAGTGAAGGGCAGAGTCGTTGTCATCGCCGATTACGGCGCGTTTGTGGAAATCGCCGCCGGCGTAGAAGGCTTGATTCACGTTTCGGAAATGAGCTGGACGCAACACTTGCATAGCGCACAAGACTTCTTGAAGGTGGGTGACGAAGTGGAAGCCATTATCCTGACGCTCGATCGCGACGAACGCAAAATGTCGCTCGGCATCAAACAACTCAAACCCGATCCGTGGGAAAACATCGAAACCAAATATCCCGTCGGCAGTGCGCATACCGCCACCGTCCGCAACTTTACCAACTTTGGCGCGTTTGTGGAAATAGAAGAAGGCGTGGAAGGTTTGATTCACATTTCCGATCTTTCGTGGACGAAAAAAATCAAACATCCGAGCGAAGTTACCGAAATTGGCGCAGCCATCGAGGTGCAGGTGCTCGACATCGACAAGGAAAATCGTCGTTTGAGCCTCGGGCACAAACAGTTGGAAGAAAATCCCTGGGACGTTTTCGAAACCATCTTCACGGTTGGTTCAATCCACGAAGGAACGGTAATAGAAGTGCTCGACAAGGGCGCGGTTATCTCGTTGCCTTACGGCGTGGAAGGATTCGCAACCCCGAAACATTTGGTAAAAGAAGATGGTTTGCAAGCGCAGGTGGACGATAAATTGGAATTCAAAGTGATTGAGTTCAACAAAGATTCCAAACGCATCATCGTTTCGCATAGCCGCATTGCCGAAGACAAGCAGGAAGGCGGATCGTCGGAAGAACAACCCAAGAAAAGAGGTGCTCGCCGTTCCAAAAAAGAAGAAGGCGGCGAAAAACTGATTTTTACCCCGATGGAAAAAACCACGCTTGGCGACATCGAAGAATTGGCTGCCTTGAAAGAAAAGTTCGACAACCAAAAAACAGAGCCTGTAAAGGAAAAAACCACGAAATCCAAAGCGAAGAAAGAAGAAGTAAAGGCTGAGGAAGCAGTGGTTGAGGCAGTTGAGGAAGTGGAAAAACCGGAAAAAGCCGAGAAAGCAAAAAAGGCAGAGAAAACCGAGAAGGCTGAAAAAGCCGAAAAGGTAGAGAAAGCCGAAAAACCGGCAAAGGAAAAAACCACGAAGTCCAAAGCGAAGAAAGAAGAAAAAGCAGAGGAACCCGAAAAAACAGAGGAATAAGTTTCCGAACGGCTTTTCACAATAGTAAAAACCGCACCCCGATGGGTGCGGTTTTTTTATTTGAAAGACTTGGAAACTGTTCAAATTTTTAGCAAGGAACAAAAAAACCTATAATTCAGGGGGCTATCCCCTCGTCAGTTTTTGCGAGGTACGACTTGGGGCAGTTTAGAAAGTCCGATTCGACCAACTTTGACTTGCCTTTGTCTGCATAAAACTACGGCGCAAATTTACGATTATTTTTTGAAATACCAACCTGAAATTTCCCCTTTTGTCCATAAACAGGGACAAACGAAAATCGCCCGCGGACAAAAAAAACCTCGGAAAACTTTTTTTGCCGACACCCGGACAATTTGCACCAAAGCAATGGGATTAACTGACAGTCAATGGATTGCCTGCACCCACAAAGACACTGGCAATCTACATATCCATTTGATAGCAAACCGAATATCCATTGACGGCGCAGTGTATCAAACCGATTTCGTCAGTAACCGAGCCGCAAAAACAGCCGAAGAAATCAGTCGCAAAATGGGCTTGACCATTGCAAATGAAGTCCGCAGGACAAAAGGGCATCAGAAACAGAAATCCACGCCGAAACGATACGAGGCAAAGAAACGGCTGCAAGACATTGCTTATACAGAATTTAGAAACCGCGACAACAAGACGGCGAAAGATTTCATCAACGCGATAAAACTCAGGGCGTAACCGTCGAGCCTGTGCGGAATAAACAAAACAAAATTTACGGCATTCGTTTCCAATTCGACGGCGAAACGTTCAAGGCATCGGAAATCGGCAGGGAGTTCGGGCTGCGCTCACTGTTCCTGCATTACGGACAAAACATCGACGGCAAGACGCCCAAGCCGAAACACTTTGAACAAAGGCAATTCGCGCCACAAAACCAACCGACAGCCCTCGAAATTGCGACCGGCATTATCGGCGGGTTGCTCGACATTCCGTCGCCGACATCGGAATCCGATGCGGCATTGCATCGGCAGACACAGACGAAAAAGAAGAAACGGTGGGGAATAAGGTGGTAAGGCAAGGCATTATTCCTTATTTTTCTATCATTTTTTGAAAATTTTTCCGCGTTTTTGTGTAAAAACTGCAAAAAATGTTGTAACTTTACAAATTAAATCTTTTAGAACTATGAACAATAAATTATCAGTTTTAGTCATAATTTTTGCAAATCAGTTACGGCACGGCGAAATATCTTCTTTTCGCGGCGCAGTTGTCAATTTACTGAAAGACAAAAACATCCTTTTTCACAACCATCGTGAAGAAGGTGGCCTGCGCTACTCATATCCGCTTATTCAATATAAACGTATTCACGGAAAAGCCTCAATAGTCTGCATTGCGGAAGGAACGG
>JAISYO010000077.1 GCA_031269865.1 Dysgonamonadaceae bacterium
GCTGAACCTCGGTGGCGGACACCTGATGACGCACAAGGATTACGACGTGGAACACCTCATCCAACTGCTGCTCGATTTAAAATCACGCTACCCCCACCTCGAAATCATCATGGAACCCGGCAGCGCGTTCGCGTGGCAGACGGGGGTTTTGGTAGCCGACGTGGTGGACATTGTGGAAAACCGGGGCGTGAAAACGGCGATGCTCAACGTGTCGTTTGCCTGCCACCTGCCCGACTGCCTCGAAATGCCCTACAAACCACATATCCGCGGGGCGCATCACGAAGCAGTGAAGGGGAAACCCACCTACCGCATGGGCGGAAACAGTTGTTTGAGTGGCGATTTCATGGGCGACTGGTCTTTCGACGAAGCCCTAAAAATCGGCGACAAAATCATTTTCGAGGATATGATTCACTACACCATCGTGAAGACGACGATGTTCAACGGCGTTTCGCACCCGTCCATCGGACTTTGGACGAAAGAGGGACACTTCGAACTCTACCACCGCTTCGGCTACGAGGACTACAAAAACCGCATGAGCTAAAACAAACGGCGTTGCTCATACGTTTTATTATCAATCAAGCGTTTCAACTAAAAACAAATGAGCATGGGGTGGTTTTGGTTTATTATCGTTGGTGCGGTAGCCGGATGGTTAGCCGGACAAATTATGCGCGGAGGCGGTTTTGGACTGCTCGTCAATATCATCGTGGGGATTGTCGGCTCGACAATCGGCGGATGGGTTTTCAACCTCTTGGGCATTCAAGCCGGAAACGGATTTGTCGGCAGCCTCGTTACCGCGCTCGTGGGCGCAATCCTGCTGTTGTGGCTCATCTCGCTTCTCAAGAAGAAGAAATGAATTGAACAAGCACTTGTATATGGGGAAAAAACAAATCGGCATTTTTCCGGGATCGTTCAACCCGATTCACATAGGACACCTCGTCTTGGCAAATTATCTGCGCGAGTTCAGCTATTTGGACGAGATTTGGTTCGTGGTTTCGCCCCACAACCCCTTGAAAAGCGTTGGCGACTTGCTCGATGACAGTATCCGCTTGGAAATGGTGCGCTTGGCGTTGAAAAATTTCCCCGACTTTCGCGTTTCGGACGTTGAATTTGCGATGTCGCGCCCGTCCTACACTATCGACACGCTCGGCAAACTCTCGCAGGAAAATCCCGATTTGGAATTTACGCTCATCATCGGCGGCGACAATTGGAACGGCTTCCACCGTTGGAAAGATTGCGAATGCCTACGCCGCAAATACAAAATTTTGATTTATCCCCGCTTGGGCGAAGAAATCGTCATTCCGCCCGAATTTGCGAAAAATATCCACCAAGTGAACGCCCCGATAGTGAAAATTTCATCTACCTTCATTCGCGAAAGCATTCGCGAAGGGAAAAATATGCGTGCATTCGTACCGCCGGAAGTCTATGATTTCATTGAGGCGAAAGGGCTGTATAGGTAGATTGGTGCAGGGCGGCTGTCCTTTTGGGAACAAATACAAATGTATTTTCCGTTTTTTCCCCTTTAAAAATTGAATTTAACGCCAAATTATTTTTAGAAGAACACGATAAACACATCACGGAAACAAATAATACTAAAATTACTTTTTTCGTCCGGAATTTTTTATTTCATTTTTCCGTCCTTCTGTCTTTGAAATTTCACACCCCTGACACCCGGCGCAGGGCGAAGGCTTTTCTTTATCGGTAAAGAAACGGCGGGTTTTCAGGGCGATAACTACCGCCACCGCAACACCCACGCAAGCAACTATGACGAGCTGAATATCCATATTCAAAAAAATTCAAAACAAACTGCCTATCTGATACACCAGCAAGGCGACTACCCACGCCAGACAAGTGGAATATAACACGCTGAAAATCGCCCACTTCCACGAGTGCGCCTCTTCCTTTATGGCGGCGATAGTGGCGATGCAGGGGAAATAAATCAACACGAACAACAGAAACCCTATCGCCACCAGCGGAACGAAAACAGGCGAACCGTCAGCCCACACTTCGGCTTTCAGGCGGTTTTGCAAGGAACGCTGATTATCGCTGTCGCCCGTGTAAAGCACCCCCATCGAGCTAACCACTATCTCTTTGGCGAGCATTCCCGAAACGAGGCTTACCGATATTTTCCAGTCGAAGCCGAGCGGACGCATCACCGGCTCAACAAACTGCCCTATAACGCCGATATATGAATTTTGCTGCTGTTCGATATGGCGCAGGTTCGCTATGCCGACGACAAGGCTGTCGCGTTCCGCAACCGTGATTTTGTTTTGCCCCAGCAAGGCTTCCGCCTCTGCGATTTGCCGATCGGAAGCCGCGTCGGACTGTCCGTTTCGGGGAAAATACCCCAAAAACCACACGACGATGGAAGCCAGCAGAATCACGCCCCCCATCTTTTTCAGGTATTGTTGCGAGCGTTCCCACATATGCGTGAGCACCGATTTCAGGGTGGGCATACGGTAGGGCGGCAGTTCCATCACAAAGGGGGTGTCTTCTTTCGGGAAGAGGTATTTGCGGAAGATACGCGCCGAAATCACGGCGAGAAAAATCCCGGTAACGTACAAGCCCAACAGCACAACGCTCGCGTATCGGCTAAAAAACGCGCCAATGAAAAGGATATACACCGGAAGCCGCGCACTGCACGACATAAACGGAAGAATCAGCATCGTGATCATACGGCTACTACGGCTTTCGACGGTTCGCGTGGACATTACCGCCGGGACGTTGCAGCCGAAGCCCATAATGAGCGGAATAAACGATTTGCCGTGCAAACCCATACCGTGCATAATTCTGTCCATAATGAAAGCCGCACGCGCCATATATCCCGAATCTTCCATAAATGCGATAAATGCGTAGAGAATCACGATATTGGGCAGGAAAACAATCACGCCCCCCACCCCGCCGATGATGCCATCGACAAGCAAATCTTTCAGTGGTCCGTCAGCCACATAGGAACGGACAAAATCGCCGAAGAAAGCCACCACGCCCTCAATCCACGCCATCGGATAACTGCCGAGGCGGAAAGTGGTTTCAAACATTATCCATAAGAAAAGGAAGAAAAGCGGAAAGCCCACGTATTTGTTGGTAACAATCGAGTCGATGATGCGTGTCTTGTCGGCAGGGTTGGTTTTTTCCGTCAGCGTTTCTTGCAGCCCACCGGCGATAAATCCGTAACGCGCATTCGTAAAGGCGGTTTCGGGATCTTCCCTGAGCAAGCTCTCAATGTATTTCCGCTCTTTTTCGCAACGGAAAAAAATCAATTCCTGTCCGGGCAGGGTTTTCACGCTTGCCACCACGTCTTTGTCGCTTTCGAGCAGTTTGATGCAGAGGTAGCGAAGGGGCATATCGAGGGCTGAAATATCCGTGTCGGTAAACTCGCGCCCCAACTTTCCGATGGCGTTTTCCAACACCCGCCCGTAGGGAATGTCGCGGTGTCGCGCCTCTTCCCTTTCTTTCTCTTCAAAAGCGTGAATACGAATCACTTCGTCCAACAATTCGGGTATGCCCCAACCCTTCTTCCCGACGGTTGCGACGATGGGTGTGTCGATCATTTTGCCAAGCCCTTCGTAGTCGAACTTGCGCCCGCTTTCCTGCAACTCGTCGTACATATTGAGGGCGATAACCATCGGTACTTCCAAGTCAATCAACTCGGTAGTGAGGTAGAGATTCCTTTCCAATGCCGAAGCCGAAACCACGTTGATAACCACGTCGGGCTTCTCATTGAAAATATATTTTCTAACATACAGTTCCTCAGGCGAATAAGCCGACAAGGAATAAGTTCCGGGCAAATCCGTCAGTTTGAAGGTGTAGCCCTTCCGTTTCAGCGTTCCCTCTTTCGAATCGACGGTAACGCCGCTGTAATTGCCCACGTGCTCGTGCGCACCCGAAGCCAAGTTGAAGATGGACGTTTTCCCGGCGTTGGGATTGCCAACCAACGCCACGCGGATAATTTTCGAGTCGGGGTTTTCAGATTTTTGGGCTTCGCCGTTTCCGTTGGGGGCGAGGTTGGCGGTTTCGGTATCTTTCTCTGTTTCAGCAACTATTTTTTCGCCATCGGAATTCACAAACGCATCGTCGTTGTAGTTGCGGTTGTATTCCGCCCCCTCTTTCAGCATCGAAATCTCTATCAAGACGGCTTCGCTACGCCGCAACGAGACTTCGTAGTCCATAATTCCGTATTTGATGGGATCTTTCAGCGGCGCGTTGAGAATGGATTTCACTTCCTGCCCGCGCACGAAGCCCATTTCCAAAATTCTTTTTCGGAAAGAACCGCGTCCGTTCACTTTGACGATATATGCTGTTTGCCCCGTTTTTAATTCCGAAAGCCGCATAGACAATTTTTTTATTTGCTCTGCAAAGATGCAACTTTTTTGGCAAAACGCAGCTGTTTTATTTATAATTGTTTCAAATAAATTTGCTACTAACTTCTGTTTTGGATAAGCAATATTCAATTATTGGCTGTATATCAATAAAATATAACCACCGCACCATAAGGCTGAAAGCCTTGTAGGACGGCGTACCCCAATTAGCACATTTGCATATTAGCACATTATTTTCAATCCAACACCGTTACCCAGCCGTGGGTGTCGGGTTCGTCGCCGTATTGAATGGCACGCAACTTATTGTAGAGTTTTTCGCTGATGGGACCTGCCTTGCCGTCTTTCGAGAAAACGAAAGATTTGCCCTCGTCCACGTCGTCCACGCGCAGAATGGGGCTGATGACAGCAGCCGTCCCGCATTGCCCGGCTTCTTCGAAGGTGGCGAGTTCCTCTTCCGGTATTTGTCGGCGTTCCACCTTCAAGCCCAAATCCTCAGCCAATTGCATCAGGCTTTTGTTGGTAATGGACGGCAATATGGACGACGATTTCGGGGTTACGTAGGTGTTGTTTTTTATGCCGAAGAAATTGGCGGGACCACATTCGTCGATGTATTTTTTCTCTTTCGCGTCGAGGTAAAGCACGGCGGAATAACCGTTTTCGTGCGCTTTTTCCCCTGCCACGAGGCTTGCGGCGTAGTTTCCCCCCACCTTATAGGTTCCGGTTCCGAGGGGCGCAGCGCGATCGTATTCGCGATAAATGGCAACGGGCGTGGGTTTGAACCCTTCTTTGAAATAGGGACCTACGGGCGTTACGAATATGAGGAAGAGGTATTCCCCGGCAGGTTTCACGCCCACTTGTGCGCTCGTGCCAATCATCAGGGGGCGGATATAGAGCGATGCGCCGCTTTCGTAGGGCGGTATAAACCGTTCGTTCACCTTTACCACCTTGCGCACCATTTCTTCGAAAAGTGCCACGGGCAGTTCCTGCATCAAAATCCCGCGGCTCGACGCTTGCAGGCGCAATGCGTTTTCGCGCATACGAAAAACGCGCACTTTGCCGTCTTTCCCACGGAAAGCCTTCAAGCCTTCGAAAATTTCCTGTCCGTAATGCAGGCAGGTGGCGGCGATATGCAAATCTATGGTTTCGGAAGTTTCCAACGAAGGTTCGCCCCACTTGCCGTCTTTAAAATAACTTCGGATGTTGTAATCGGTTTTCATATAGCCGAAAGACAGATCCCCCCAATTTATTTCGCTCATAATATCAATAAAATTAAACAGTTGCGGGATAAAATCCCATTATGTATGTTTGTTTTCTCGCCGCTTCGCCAACAAAGGGCGAGATACGAGATTGATTCTCACGCTATTTTTGGCAAAATTACCATTTTATTTTGAAAAGCTGCTATTTTAACAAAGGAAATCACTAAATTCGTAGTCTAAAATTGATATGATCGATCAAGCAACCATAGAACGCATTCAGGACGCGGCACAAATTGTGGACGTGGTGTCCGACTTTATTTCGCTCAAACGCGCGGGGGCGAACTTCAAGGGTTTGTGCCCTTTCCACGACGATCACACGCCGTCGTTTATGGTGTCCCCGGCAAAAAATCTCTGCAAATGTTTCTCTTGCGGCGAAGGCGGTTCGCCCGTGTATTTCATTATGAAGCACGAGCAAATGACGTATCCCGACGCCTTGAAATACCTCGCCAAGAAATACAATATCGAAGTCAAAGAACGCGAGCTAACCGATGAGGAAAAGGAAACGCAGAACACACGCGAGAGTATGTTCATCTTGAATGAGTTTGCCCGCGATTATTTCGTGAAAAACCTGCGCGAAACCGACGAGGGGCAATCCGTGGGGTTGAGCTATTTCCGCGAACGCGGTATCCGCGCCGATATGGTTCAGAAATTCCAATTGGGCTACGGACTCGAAAAGCGCGACGCCTTGGCGACAGAAGCACAAAAGGCGGGCTTCAACCGCGACTACCTGCTGAAAACCGGACTTGCCACCGGTGGCGAAAACAACCAAGCCTTAGTCGATCGTTTTCGGGGACGGGTAATTTTTCCGGTGCACACCCTGTCGGGAAAAGTGGTGGCGTTTGGCGGACGAATCCTCAAAAAAGCCGACAACCTCGCGAAATACATCAATTCGCCCGAAAGCGAAATCTATTCCAAGAGCCACGAACTCTACGGCATTTTTTTCGCCAAGCTAGCCATCGTGAAAGAAGATCGGTGCTTCTGGGTGGAAGGTTACACCGACGTCATCTCGATGCACCAAGCAGGAATCGAAAACGTGGTGGCATCGTCGGGCACTGCACTCACACAGGGGCAGATAAAGATGATTCAGCGGTTTTCCAAAAACATCACGGTGCTTTACGATGGCGACGCGGCAGGAATCAAAGCGGCGTTGCGCGGCATCGACTTGCTGTTGGAAGCCGGAATGAACGTGAAAGTGGTATTGTTGCCCGACGGCGAAGATCCCGATTCTTTCGCCCGCAAACAAAACGCCGAAAGTTTTCATCGCTTCATCAAGGAACACGAAACCGATTTTATCCGCTTCAAAACCCAATTGCTGTTGCAAGAAACGGGCGACGATCCCATCAAACGCGCCGGGCTGATTTCAAACATCGTACAAAGCATTTCCATTATCCCCGACAACATCACGCGGACGGTGTATGTGCAGGATTGCGCCGCTCTGCTCAACATCGGCGAGGCGATGCTGACGGACGAGGTAAAAAAAATTCGACTGAGGCGATTCGAGAAAAAATGGGAAGAAGACAGGAAACAAGCCGAGGAAAATCCCCTTCCAGGGGAAGAAGCCTTTCCTTCGCGACAGCCCGATTCGGCGGCGGCGAAAAACCCATTGGACAAATTCGAGCGGGAAATACTGCGCTACGTGATCCGATACGGAATGCAACCCCTATACCAACATTACCACGAAGAAAAAAGGAAAGTGGACGGCAAAATCGTGGAAGAGAAAGTGTTGGACGAAGAAGGTCCCTTGGTGCTCGATTTCGTGAAAAAAGATCTCGAAGACGATGGTATTTCGTTCATCAACTCACTCTATAAGAGAGTATTTGACGAGGCATATTCGCACGCCGACGACGAAACATTCCTGCCGAGCCGGTATTTTTTGGGGAACGCCGATCCCGACATCAATAAACTCGCTTCCGATTTGTTGGGCGATCGCTACACGCTGAGCAAAATCCACGCCAAATCCATCGGGGAAGCAATCGACAGCAAAGATTCACGGCTCGCCGAGGAAAACCTGCTCGAGACGCTTGTTCCGCGAGCCATCAACGAGTTGAAGAACGCCTTTATCCTGCAAAAAATCAAAGCGGTAAAGCAAGCCATCAACACAACTCGCGACGACGAGCAAATGGAACTCGTCCGCCAATTGAAGGAATTGCAGGAAATAAAAAAAGTGTTGGCGAAAGTGCTTGGCGAACGCATCGTATTGAAATTTTGAAACTTGCGAAATATGTATTACCTACAAACGAAAGACGTCGTGAAACAATATGCCGCCCACTGCGCATTGGACGGCGTGAGCATCGACGTGCCGAAAGCCTCTGTTTTCGGACTGCTCGGTCCCAACGGGGCAGGGAAAACCACGCTCATTCGCATCATCACGCGCATAACCGCCCCCGATAGCGGCGACGTGATGCTCAACGGGCAAGCAATGACAAAAGAGGACGTGTATAAAATAGGCTACCTGCCCGAAGAGCGCGGACTGTATAAAAAAATGAAAGTGGAGGAACAGGTGCTTTTCTTTGCCCGGCTGAGGGGAATGGACGCCGCATTGGCGCGTGCCGAAACAGACAAGTGGTTTCAAAAGTTCGACATCGCCAATTGGTACAACAAGAAAGTGGAAGAACTCTCGAAGGGTATGCAACAAAAATTGCAGTTTATCGCAACCGTGATCCACAATCCCGATCTGTTGATTTTCGACGAGCCGTTCAGCGGATTCGATCCCGTGAACGTCGAATTGTTGAAGAACGAAATCCTGAAATTGAAAGCGGAAGGCAAAACCATTATCCTTTCCACGCACAATATGGAGTCGGTGGAAAGCATTTGCGACAACATCACGCTCATCAACCGATCGAAAGCCGTGTTGCAAGGCAGCGTGGCAGAGATTCGCAACAGCCACAAATCGGGGATTTTCCAGCTCAAATTGCACGCCGATACCTTCAGTCCCCCTGCCCTCGCGCCCTTTGCCCTGTTGTCGTCCGCCCCGTCATACGACGGTTTGGAAGTGCGCATTCAAAAAAATGCCGATACTACCCCGGCGGAACTGATCCGCTACGTGCTACAAACGACTGATATTCTGTCTTTTGAAGAAGAAATTCCCTCGATGAGCGATATTTTTATACAAACCGTAAAAAACTGATCGGGCTATATGACACCTTTGCAACTCATCATCGAACGCGAATACGTTTCGCGCGTGAAAAAGAAATCGTTTATCCTGCTTACCCTCTTTATGCCCTTCCTGTTTGTGGGTATCGCGTTGGTTCCGGCATTGTTGTCGATGGTAAAAGACACCGGCGAAAAGACTATCGCCGTAATTGACAAGACGGGGGTTTACGCGCTGGAATTTCAGTCGTCCCAAGGCTTCCGCTTTGTCAGCCTGAATGCCGATTCTTTGCCTGCCTCGCAATGGGCGAAGCTCGACGGAGATTATTTCGCCATTCTCGCCATCAACGGCGATTTGAGCCAAGATCCCAACGCCGTTTCCCTGCTTTCGAGAAAGCAACCCCCCTTCGAATTGCAGGCAAAGATAGATAGCGTGCTTTCAAAAAAAGTGAAAGATCAAAAGTTGGAACAGCTTTTCCATTCGGGAATCGCCGACAGCGCAGCCATCACACAGGTGCTGAATACGATAAATGACAGAAGCGGCAACATTTCGATTTCCACATTCCGCAAGAACGAGGGCGGCGAAATCAAAAAATCGTCCACCGACATGGCTGCGGGGGTGGGCGGCGTGTTCACGTTTCTGATTTATCTGTTCATTATGGTGTATGGCGCGATGGTAATGCAGGCGGTAATGGAAGAGAAGAAAAACCGCATCGTGGAAGTGATGCTGTCCACGGTACGCCCCGTTAATCTGTTCATCGGCAAGATTATAGGGGTGGGATTGGTAGGCATCACGCAGTTGTTTATCTGGGGCATACTCATCGGCGTGCTGATGGGCGCGGCGTCTATTTTTACGGCTGCGCCGCAGTTGCCCTCAACCGGGGCGGAAGCCAACGCTTTCAATCCCGCGCAGGCGTTCGCCATTTTGTCGGGCATCAACTGGTTAGAAATCATACTGTTGTTCTTCGTCTATTTCATCGGCGGATACTTGGTGTACGCCTCGCTGTTTGCCACGGTTGGCGCGGCGGTGGACAACGATCAGGACACGCAACAATTTATGATGCCGATAACCTTCATCATTCTCTTTGCCTTTTACGCCGGGATTTACAGCATACAAAACCCCGACGGACCGCTGGCGTTTTGGTGCTCGCTCTTTCCGCTCACTTCGCCCATTGTGATGATGGTACGGCTTCCGTTTGGCGTGCCGTTGTGGGAAAAACTGCTGTCCCTCGCCCTGCTTTTTTCCACGTTTTTGTTGATGGCTTGGCTGGCTGCCAAAATTTACCGCGTGGGCATTCTTATGTACGGCAAGAAGCCGAGCCTGAAAGAGATGATAAAATGGATCAAATATAAATGACAATGATATGAAATACAAACTATTGGCTTTGGATTTAGATGGTACTTTATTACGAAGCGACAATACCATTTCCCCCGCTACCCTGAACGCCTTGATTAAAATTCAAAGCGCGGGGGTTAAAATCGCGCTCGTGTCGGGACGTCCTACTTTCGGATTGAAATACGCCGAGGAAAAATTGGAACTCGCCAACTACGGCGGTTATTCCATTTCCTACAACGGCAGCCGGATAAAAGATTTGAAGGACGAGGGTTTGATTTTCGACAAACGAATCGATCCGGGCTTGTTCCCCCTCTTGCAAAAAGAAGCCGACAAGCAGGGTTTGACGCTGTTCACATACGACAGGAATAAAATTTACACCAACCACCCCGATGATCCGCACGTGCTGAAAGAAGCGGAAATCTGCAATATGGACGTGGTAAAGGTTGATGATTTTGCCGACGAAATCAGCTTTTCGCCTTGCAAGTGCATCATCGTGAGCGACGATGCCGACACGATAACCGAATTGGAACGGAAATGGAAAAGACGGCTGGACGGCGTGAGCAACGTGTTCAGTTCCGAACCCTTCTTCCTCGAATTTGTCCCCCAACACGTGGACAAAGCCAACACCCTCTCTTTCCTATTGGACAGAATGGCGATAACCCGCGAAGAAGTCGTCGCTATTGGCGATGGAAACCTCGATTTCAGTATGATTCAACTGGCTGGTTTCGGCATCGCGATGGGGAACGCGAAGGATTCCATCAAGTCCTGCGCCGATTTCGTTACCGACACCAACGACAACGACGGCGTTGCCAAGGCGATAGGCAAACTGGTGGAAGCAGGGGGACAACCGACCCAAATCCCGGCGGAAGTCCTCAACGCGCAAACCCAAAATTCGCTGATGGGTAATCTGGGAATCCGCTACACCTATATTTCCGACAAACAAGTGGTGGCGACTATGCCGGTGGACAAGCGCACGAGACAACCTTTCGGGCTTCTTCACGGCGGCGCCACGCTCGCGCTTGCCGAAACCATCGCGGGCGTCGGCTCAATGGTGCTTTGCGAGCCGGGCGATCACGTGGTGGGAATGCAGGTAAGCGGGAACCACGTTTCGTCGGCGCACGAGGGCGACACGGTGCGTGGCGTGGGCACCTTGATTCACAAAGGACGCTCGTCCCACGTCTGGAACGTGGATATTTTCACTTCAACCGATAAATTGATTTCGTCCGTCCGCGTTACGAACGGGGTTGTGAAGAAGTGAAGGCGTTGAATATTACGAAAGAAGAAATTCTTTAATTTTTTCTCTGATTGCCTGTTTCACATCATCCCAAGCCTGTTGTTTCAGGCAGCGAGGATTTTCGCTTTTTTCTGCATCTTCAAAATAGATGAGGGCGCGTGGTATAGAAATCAAAGCCTGTTGTTGAGGGTATTTTTCAAAATATTGCTGTCCGCTAAACTTAAAAACCGCACAAAACACCTGTCCGAGATGCCGATAAAACGGCATTTCGGATTTGTTTTTGAAAAAGTAAGCCCCCCTACTCAAAATTGATAGCAAATTGGACGATTTTAGGTGGCGATTTTGCGTGTTCTTCG
>JAISYO010000129.1 GCA_031269865.1 Dysgonamonadaceae bacterium
TCAATGTCGCCAAACCCAATACCACCAAAATGATGGTTACCAACCAAAAACGAATGACGATTTTCGATTCCGACAGGGGGACAATCGGCTTTTGAATCAGCGCGTCAATCCCCGCGTTCCCTTGTTTTTGGAAATGGTGGTGCAGGGGCGTCATCTTGAAAATGCGCCTTCCGGCACCGTATTTCTTTTTCGTGTATTTGAAATAACTCACTTGAAGAATCACGGACAGGCTTTCCACGAAAAACACGCCGCACAATATCGGCAACAGCAGTTCTTTGTGAATCAGCACCGCGAAAACGCCGATGATTCCGCCCAGCGTAAGGCTTCCGGTATCGCCCATAAACACCTGCGCCGGATAAGCGTTGTACCAAAGGAAACCGATTGTCGCGCCGATGAAACACGCGGCAAAAACCATCAGTTCCTCGCTGCCGGGAATGTACATAATGTTGAGGTAAGCCGAAAAATTGACGTTACCCGACACGTATGCCAAAATCCCCAACGCCACTCCGATGATCGCCGAAATGCCACCAGCCAAGCCGTCCAAGCCATCGGTTAGGTTCGCGCTGTTGGAAACGGCAGTAACAATGAGGATAACCACGATGACGAAAACCACCCAGACGGCTTCGTCGGCAAAATCCCCCATAAACGACACCAGCGAACCGTAGTCGAAATTGTTGTTTTTCAGGAAAGGAATGGTGGTTTGCGTGATCTTCAAATCCATTTCGCCGTAATGCACGTCTTCGATGACGTTGTTCACGCGGATTTCGGTATTCTGTCGCGCAACCACATCGGGGCTTAGGTACATCATCAAGCCCACGATCAAGCCCAAACCAACTTGCGCCACAATTTTAAATTTGCCTTTCAGCCCCTCTTTGTCTTTTTTGAACACTTTGATATAGTCGTCGGCAAAGCCCAGCATACCCAGCCAAATCGTACTGATAATCATCAAGATGACATAGATATTTCCCAATTTCCCGAACAACAGAATCGGCACCAAGATGGATATGATGATGATGACGCCACCCATCGTGGGCGTGCCGCATTTGCTGTATTGCCCTTCCAAGTCGTAGTTGCGGATCGTTTCGCCGATTTGCTTTTTTTGCAGGGCATCGATGATCCTTCGCCCAATGACAATGGCGATGAACAACGCCAAAACCGCCGCGAAAGCCGATCGGAAGGTTACGAACCGAAACATTCCCGCGCCCGGAACGTCTAATTTGTCAAGATAATCAAACAGGTAGTATAACATAATTATATCGTTTTATTTATTTTATCCCTCCTTCATTATTTTTTTGTTCTTCTGTAAATGAAAATATCTTATATTTCAGATACTTTAATAAGGAAATAAGGGCGGGGTTGTAATGATACTTCCCTCCTACTAAGTTTGCATCAACGAATTTTTCATTTTCAATTCTCAATTATTTTCCTCACTTCCTCACTATCATCGAAATGGTGTTTTACCCCCTTCACGTCCTGATAATCCTCGTGTCCTTTTCCGGCGATGAGAATCACGTCGCCCGATTTTGCCAATGCGCAAGCCGTTTTGATGGCTTCGCGCCGATCGACAATCGTCAAGGTGCCGCGCTTCTGCGCATCGGACAACCCCGCGAGCATATCGTCGAGAATATGCTGCGGCTCTTCAAAACGGGGGTTGTCGGACGTGAAAACCACTTTGTCGCTCAATTCCACCGCTTCACGCGCCATAATGGGGCGTTTGGTTTTGTCGCGGTTTCCACCGCAACCCACCACGGTTACAATGTCGCCTTTCTTTTCCAACACTTCGTGGATAGCGTTCAACACGTTTGTCAGCGCGTCGGGCGTGTGGGCGTAATCGACGATGGCGGTAACGCCTTCGCGGGAACGGAAGGTTTGGAAACGCCCTGCCACCGGGGTAAGCGTGGAAAGCACGCGCAAAACCTCATCGGGTTGCAAGCCCAACAACACGCCCGCGCCGTAAACGGCAAGCAAATTATACACGTTGAAAACGCCAACGAATTGCACCACAAGCTCTTTTCCGTTGATTTCTATGTCGGTGCCGTCGAAATGCTTTTCAAAAATCCGCGCCTTGAAATCGGCTAAGCCCTTAACCGAATAGCTGTATTTTTTCGCCTTGGTGTTTTGCAACATAACCGCGCCGTTCTTGTCGTCAGTGTTCGTCAGCGCAAACGCCTGAGCGGACAGGCTGTCGAAAAACGATTTTTTCACGTTGCGGTATTCAAGCATCGTTTTGTGATAATCGAGATGATCCTGCGTGAGATTCGTAAAAATGCCCCCCTCGAACCGCAATGCGTGCACGCGCTTTTGATGGACGGCGTGTGAGCTGACTTCCATAAATGCGTATTCGCACCCGGCGTCCACCATTTTGCGAAGCATCGAATTGAGGTGCACGGGATCGAGCGTGGTGTGCGTGGTGGGAAAAACCGCATCGTTCACGTAATTTTTTACCGTGGACAGCAAGCCCGCGCCGTAACCGAATGCGCGAAACATACGGTAGAGCAGGGTTGCCACGGTGGTTTTTCCGTTTGTACCCGTAACGCCCACCAATTTAAGGTGTTTCGAAGGTTCGCCAAACCATTTCGATGCGATTTCGGCAAGCGCGGCGACAGAATTTTCAACCTGCACGTAGGTTACGCGCGAAAAAAATTCCTCTATCATTGGCTTGTCGTACACGATTACCGAAGCCTCTTGCTCGATGGCTTTGCCTATGTAGGCGTGCCCATCGGTAAAAATTCCCTCTACGGCAACGAACAAAAAACCAGGCTGAATCTCGCGCGAATCAGCCGAAATACCGCTAACGTCCACATCGCCTTTGCCTTTTATGGCAAGCGTTTTTATACCTGAAAGAAGTTCGCTTAATTTCATACGATTATTTTTTTATTTTTACTGCAAGGATATATTGATCGTAGTCCCCTTCACTAACTTGCTTCCGGGTTGGAAGGATTGGGCAACCACCTTCCCCATACCCGAAAGGGTTACCTTCAACCCCGATTTTTCGAGCAAGTAAACTGCGTCGCGTGCGCCCATTCCCTTCACGTTGGGAACCACCTGCCGTTTCACTTCTAAGGGCTGCACTTCCACCTTCGCGCCGTCTTGCCTTATCTGTATCCATTCCGAACGATTTCCCTGATCGGAATACGGCAGTTTCAATTCCGACAGCAAACGCTTGTTCTCGTCCCAATGTCCGTTTTTCATCAGGGGCTTTTTCTGCAAGGTGGAATCAATTTCACAATCGTTGGGGCTGAGGCGCATATTGCGAGAACTGATTTTTTCCGCTATGTTTTTGAGCACGAGAGCCGTTTGCCACCCGTATGCCAATCGTTGAGGCTTCCGCACCCCGATGAAACAGGTATATTGAGGATCTTCGGCGGGAAAATATCCGCAAAACGACACGTAGCTGCCACCGTCGTAGCCTCCGCCGGAAGCAATGAGCGCCGTCCCCGTCTTACCCGCGATGGGGACGAATTCCGATTTCGCCTGCGAAGCCGTTCCCCGAATCACAACGCCTTCCAACATTTCTTTGATCTGCGCGAGCGTGGCATCCTTGCACATTTTGGGATTAACCACCTCGGCTTCAAATTCTCTCAACACTTTTCCGTTCTTCACGAAACGCTTCGTGAAAAAGGGCTTTATCATTTTTCCGCCGTTCGCGATGCCGTTGTAGAACATAATCATATAAATGGGCGGGATTTGGGTTTCATATCCGAAAGACATCCACGGCAAAGAGGTTTTCGACCACCGCTTGTCATCTGGGGTACGGATAACCGAAGTCCCCTCGATGCCGTGCACCGGAACGTCCCACGACAGTTTTTTCCGAAGCCCGATGCGATCAATGGCATCTACGTATTTCTTCGGGTTGTCGCCATACGCCTTGATTGCGATTTTGCTCATCACAATGTTGGACGAATGTTCAATACCCTCTTTTACTGTATAATATCCACGATCGAGCCCTTGCCGCCAATAGTGATCGCGCACCCATTTCCCTTTGTATTGGTACAAGCCCTTGCCCACGTGGAAAGAATCGGTGGGCGTAATCAGCCCGTCGTCCAACGCCGCCATTACCGTAACGGTTTTGAAGGTGGATCCGGGTTCGCTCATATAGGAAAACGCATTCGGGTTGCCTTCCGCATAATGTCCCGATGACATTCTGTCCAAATTTACCAACGCCTTTACTTCGCCCGTTTTCACTTCCATCACGATGGCGGTACCCGATTCCGCACCGGTTTCGATGAGTTTGTTCCGCAGTTCGCGTTCGGTAATATCCTGAAAACCTGCGTCTATCGTGGTAATAATGTCTTGTCCGTCAATGGCGGGGATTTCCACCACATCCATCCATTTCCCTTGTATTTTCTGTCGGTTTTTCACGCCGTCCATACCGCGCAACAACGAATCGTATTTCAATTCCAAGCCGCTCGCGCCACCTTTCGCCAAATCTTTATAAACGCTGCCCACCGTGCGGGTAGCCAAATTGCCGAAGGGTTTTTTGCGCGAATTTTTTTCTTCGGAAATCAATCCGCTTCGGGTGGAACGCTGATTCAGAAATGGATAGGTTTGAATCTCTTTCAAATCGACATAGGAAACGTCGGGGCGGATAATTCGCACGTAGCGCGAACGGCATTTCACTTTTTTATCAATGCCTTGCTTCTTGTATTCGGCGATCTGCCGTTCTTCCTTTTCGCGCAGTTTCCAACCATCGACGATGATGGTTTTGTATTGTGCGGCGGAACGATCGGGGAATTTTTTCGCCAACGCCACCGACAAGTCGCCCACGTATTTCATCAGGCTGTCTTTTTTCATACCGTCAGCCCAAAAATCCATATATATGCCATAGAGAGGCTCGCTGATAGCCAATGGTTTCTCGTCGCAGGTGTATATATTTCCCCTTTTGGGCAGGATAACGCGATCTTCTATCAGGGTTTCGCTCTTGCCCACCTTGCGCCATTTTTCCCCTTCGGACGTGAAAACTATTTTTCCGGCGAAAATAATGATGAACATCGCAAACAGCAACATAACGGCGACAATCAAGCCGTATCGCACCAAGATATTTTTGTGTCCTTTTTTGTTTTTAGCTTTCATATTTGCAAGCAATGATTTTTTTAATTTTACGTTCAAACTTTCGTAGCGATCGGTTATTTCTTTATCCGGTAAACGGGATCTTGCGAAACCCCCAATGCAATTCCTTCTTTTTCAAGCATTTTCTCAATTTCGCTTTGAAGACTTGCTCCCGTCAAATCGGAAGCGATATTCTGCGATTCGTATTTTGCGTCCTTCAATTCCCGCTGCAATCTTTCGATTTCCGCCATTTGGTTTGACAACGTATAGACGTGGCTGATGTACACAAACATAATGATGACTATCAGCACGATAAACCGTTTGTTTCGACGAAACAAA
>JAISYO010000075.1 GCA_031269865.1 Dysgonamonadaceae bacterium
TGGATTTTGCGATCGTGTCCCGAAAGCAGCACATCGGGAACGCCCCAGCCCTTGTACTCGGCGGGACGGGTGTAAACGGGCGGTGCGAGCAGGTTGTCTTGGAAAGAATCGGACAGCGCGGATTGTTCGTCGCCAATCGCGCCGGGGATCACGCGGACAACCGCGTCGGCAATCATGGCGGCAACCAACTCGCCACCGGTAAGCACAAAATCGCCGATGGATATTTCGCGCGTTACCAAATGTTCGCGCACACGGTAATCCACCCCCTTGTAATGTCCGCAAAGAATGATGATGTTTTGCATGAGCGACAACTCGTTGGCGGTTTTCTGCGTGAATTGCTCGCCGTCGGGCGTGGTAAAAATCACTTCGTCGTAATCGCGCTGCGATTTCAAGAAAGAAATTGCCCGGTCAATCGGCTCAACCGTCATAACCATTCCCGCCTCACCACCAAAAGGGTAATCGTCCACACGGCGATGCTTGTCGGCGGAATAATCGCGAAGGTTGTGCAAGCCAAATTCCACCAATCCTTTTTCCTGTGCCCGTTTCAAGATGGACGAATGAATGGCGCCGTCAATCATTTCGGGCAGCACGGTAATTATATCTATTCGCATAATAAATTCGTTTAGAGTTTAGAGTTTAGACGTTTGGCGTTTTTTCTTACTTTTCCCCCGATTCGCCCTCGCCGCTTCCGCCGGACTTCACGTCATCGTTTTTTATACCGCGCTTAACTCGCTTGACGGACGATTTCAAATCTCCGAAACGATTTTTATCGCTTGCCAAACGGCGAAACACCGTTTGGGGGGAAGATTCCTGCGCGATGCTTATCGTCGCGTAAGGAAGGGGGGCGTTATCGTTTCGGCCGACGATTTGCCCCTTCACAACCGCCGTGGTTTGGGCAAACAAAGAAGTTGAAAAAATGCAAGCGGCAAAAAAAAGCAAGACCTGTTTCATAGATACAACTGTTTATTTATTTCAAAATCAAAGCCGATTTTTCACAAAGGCGTCCGGCTTCACGATTTTACTTTTTGCAAAATAATCGGGCTTGTCGGCATAAATAAACAGAAGCGATCCGCCTTTTATGGTATTGATGATGGGTTTTGCCAACTCGTGAGGCAGGGCAGGACAGCCGAAACTCCGCCCCAAGCGTCCGGACGAATGAATGACTTCCTCGCTGCAATAATCGGCACCGTGAATAACGATGGAACGCGGACGCGCCTTGTCGTTGATTCCCTTTTCCAACCCATCGAGCAAGAGCGAATAGCCGTTTCTGCCGTTGTAGATTCCGCTCGTGCGGTAAAATCCGAGCGAACTTTGGAGCGAACCCTTGCGATTGGAAAAAGAGGTGGCGTAGTCTTCCCCACTGCCCTTTCCGTGCGACACATAGGAAACAAAAAGGACTTGCTTTTTGGATAAGTCCAGCACGTACAATCTTTTTTGGGTGGACGGCAAGGAAAAATCAATCAGCGTCAGCAAGGAATTATTATCTTTGCTTAACTTTTTATAACCTTCGTAAGCCGATTTGAAAGCCTTGAAATTGATGAGTTCCTCCAAATTCATCTCTTCGTAGAGCAAGGCGGATTCCGATGCGTCCGCAAGGGATTTATCGGGTTCGGAAGCCCTATTTTCTATACAGAAAGGCGATAACAACCAACAAACGAGGAAGACAACGGGGCAAATAAATCTTTTTTGCATACGTATTTACGGGAAATTTTCCTCAAAGATACAATTTTATCTGAAAAGTAATTGTCAAAAATTATTTCTTTACCTGTTGTGCATTTATTTTTTAGCCCGGTAGGGCTATCCCAAAAATAACCCCGCACAAGCCGCAGGCGCAGTGCAGGGTACAAAATGCCACCCTTCCCCAACCCCGAAAGGGGTTGAACTCCTACGGAGTTCGTTTGCAGTCTTTTTCCTACCCCCGATTGCATCGGGGGTTATTCACGGAAAACTCCTACGGAGTAATTTCTTGCAAATGCACAATGGGTTTTCTTATTCAATAACCACAACCAACGCTCGTTTGACGGTTGCCCGGTCGAACACAAATTTTGTGGAACAAAACGATGAAATTTTGCGATTTTTGCAAAAAAAATGCAAAAATAGTTGGCAGTATAAAAAAATTCCATAACTTTGTCGGCAACTTATAATACAATACTTTTTTATTTAAATACCAAAAGTTATGAAACAAAAAAATTTATTCTACCTGTTTGCCGTTTTATTTCTCGTTGCAGCCTGTAACGATATTAATGACAGTGTTATCGTGGAAAATCAGGATTCCGAATTAACGGCAAGCCCTGATAATAACGGAGTGATTAAAATCGGACAGAAGTTCGAAAATGCGTATTCCGTAAAGAATATGAAAGCCGCTTATCGCGAAATGCAGGCGCAAACTCGCGCCGGAGAAGGCGAAGATAGTGAGAATATCGAGGTTATAGAAATCGGGGTAACTGATTTATACAGTTCGTTTCCTTCCGAAAGATTCTACGGATATACGTGTTCTATCTGATGATTTACAATTAGAATTGTTTTGTCATCCGTTAGACTGCGAAATCATTGGCGAAGGCGAAAATTACCACGACCCTTCCATTCCCGAAGACCAAATGACGTGGCAATATACTACCGTAAGCCCCGAATTTGAGTTTCCCGCCGGTATTGAATATGAAATTCTGGATGAATGTTTTATATGATTATCCCCAAGATTACCCCTATATTAAAAAACAGTGTAGTATTCGGCTGTCCCGATAGGGACAAAATGTTGGTAGAAAGGGTGTTCCATTATTGTCGCCGTGCCGTAGGTACG
>JAISYO010000152.1 GCA_031269865.1 Dysgonamonadaceae bacterium
TTGGCACAATAAACAGCATTTTTTTAGGGTAATATGGTTGAATTTATAGAAGAAAGATACAACTTTTTTTGTATTTTTCAGGATGTTCCATCTTTCTTCCACTTGCCATAGAATAAATATGCCACCTGCCACTCAGGGAAGTCTTTGGGCAACATACGCCAATGGCAATCCGTATTCAACAAGTAGAATAAAATATTCATTATATCTCGCAAGATAAATTTAATCCCCACTTTTTGCTGTAATTCATAAAAAATTCGTATATTGTCCGCCGTAATCAACAAGAAGAAACATGAACAAAGAGAAATACCACATTGAATTTGTGATGGGCAACGCCTCGCAAAACAGCTTGTGGCGTATGATTAGCCAAGTTGGAGGGCTTTCGGAATGGTTTGCCGACGACGTGGTTTTCAATGAAAGTGAAAACACATACACGTTTACGTGGGGTAAAACCGATAGCCAAGCCAAGGTGCAAAACCTGAAACCCTTGTCGGCGATCCGTTTTCGTTGGTTGGACGAGGACGACGAAGATGCTTATTTCGAGTTTGCCCTGCACAAGCTCGATTTGTCCGGCGAAATGGCGTTGGAAATAACCGATTTTGCCGAACCCGGTGAGAAAAGCGATTCCAGCTCGCTTTGGGAACAGCAGGTGGGCGAAATGAAACGGAAATTGGGGGTGTGATTTCAATTACGAATTACGAAAAAACGTTTAAGGGCGCTTGGGGGAAAATAAGGGGTTTTAAAAACAAAAAATCTGCGTTTATCTGCGCTATCCGTGTCGTCTGCGTTCTAAAAAAACGAGGGGATTCCGCATCAAGTGCGGAATGACGGCGTGTCCCTAAACGGACGAAGGGACGGCGTACCGCCCTCATTGGCATATTAGCAAATTATTCCGCCGTCTTGAGGCTCTTGATTCTCAATTTTTCATTTTCAATTCTTTTTTGTTATCTTTGTGTCCAAATTCTAAGGGGAATTATTTTCCGGCACATGAGAGTAAAAATCCACATAAAGAAGCTGTATCAATACGTCTTAGAAACTTTCCTCCCGTTGTTTTTAATGACATTTGCCATCTGCCTGTTTTTGGTGCTGATGCAATTTCTTTGGAAATATGTGGAAGATATGGTTGGGAAAGGATTGGGTGTCGGCGTGTTGGCAGAAATGTTTGGCTATGCGGCGTTGTCCCTTGTCCCGATGGCGTTGCCCCTCGCTATTTTGCTGGCTTCGCTGATGGCGTTCGGCAATCTGGGGGAAGACTTGGAACTGTTGGCGATAAAAGCCGCAGGGATTCCATTGTTGAGAACGATGAAACCGCTCATCATCTTTATCGCCTTCGTTAGCATCGGGGCGTTTTTCTTCCAAAACAACGCCATGCCCAAGATACAGCCCAAGATGTTTTCGCTTTTATTGTCTATCCGTCAGAAATCTCCCGAACTGGATATTCCGGAAGGCGTTTTCTACAAGGAAATCGACGGCTACAACTTGTATGTGGAAAAGAAAAACCGGAAAACCGGCGTCCTCTACGACGTGTTTATCTACGACATAGCCAACGGTTTCAACAATATGGCGGTAATCGTTTGCGACTCGGCGCAGATGGGAATGTCGGAAGACAAAAAATGGCTTGTCTTCACGATGCACAACGGACAGCAGTTCCAAAATTTTCAGCAGGATCTCGCTACCGGAAACCGCCCCTCGTCCGATTTTGTGCCATACGCACGGGAAAGTTTCGATGAAAAAGTGATGACGATGCACTTCGATGCCAATTTCAACCGAATGTCGGCAGAGGACATCGGGGGGCGGACGTCGAGCGGTTATGTCGCGAAAGATCTGACAGAGTTGCGGGTTTCCATCGACTCGATGAAACACGTGGTGGACAGCTTGAACCTCTCGGATCGCGAGCGAATGAAGATTCACGCCTACCAAAATTTTCGCAATACCTATCAGGTCGAGCAACGCGATTCCCTGATTCAATTGGCTAAGGCGCAGATAAATGGCTTGGATCTCGATTCTTTGTTCAACGCCGGGGGCTTGAACACGAAGACTTCGGTTGTCAATAGTGCCTATTCGAGAGCCGAAAACAATTCCAACGATTTTATGTTCAGATCGTTGGGGAAAATAGCGACGAAAAAAACGCTCAACCGCTATTGGATAGAGTGGCATAGGAAATTTACCGTGTCCTTCGCCTGCCTCATCTTCTTTTTCATCGGTGCGCCCTTGGGTTCCATTGTCCGCAAGGGCGGGTTGGGAATGCCTATCGTTATTTCCGTCATCCTTTTCATCATCTACTATATCCTTGATAATGTGGGCTTTAAAATGGCACGCGACGGCGTGTGGGCGCATTGGATCGGTTGCTGGTTCAGTTCCGCGATTCTTTTGCCATTGGGCATATTCCTGACATACAAGGCGATGAATGATTCTTCCATTATGAACGCCGATACCTACATTCGTTTTTTCAAGAAACTGTTTTTCATTCGCGAGAAACGGAATTATCCGCGCAAGGAAGTCATCATCAACGAGCCGTCTTGCGAAGAAATCGGAAGTTTGTCGTCGGAACTGACGGATTTGGTAAATTCGTATCTCAACCAATACGGAAAAATGGGGTACCGAACATATTGGTTAGATGATAATTACGATCAACTGCTTTCGAAAATCAAAAACACGATGGAAACGATGCTGAACATATTGTCCAATTCAAAAGACAGGTTTGTACTTGGGGTTGCCGAGCAGTATCCGGTGTTGATCAAGAACGTGCGTCCCTTTGAGGCGGGTTCGAAAATGGCTGAAATGGCAATGTACGCCTATCCCTTGGGCGGAATCGTGAAGCTCGTTTCGATTCCCTTTGCGGGAAGGATAAAAAAAGACTTGCAACTTGTGGAACGCTTGAACGCAAGTCTGCAAGATATGATAGAGAAACTTCGAGAAGGGAAAGCCAATGTTGCTTCATAACCCCTTTCCTCACAATACAGAACAGAGAATAAAATGCAAAAAATTCAACTCAACACAATAGAAGAAGCGATTGAAGAGATACGCAAAGGCAATTTTGTAATTGTCGTGGACGACGAAGATCGCGAAAACGAGGGCGATCTCGTGATTGCCGCCGAGTGCGTTACCCCCGAAAAAATCAATTTTATGGAAACCCACGCCCGCGGGTTGATTTGCGCACCCATCACGAAGGAACGTGCCGAAGAGCTTGATTTGCCGATGATGGTTACCAACAACACTTCGATTCATTCCACGCCGTTTACCGTTTCGGTGGATCTGCTCACGCACGGTTGCACGACAGGTATTTCGGCGCACGACAGGGCGGAAACGATCAGGGCGTTGGCTGACAAAACAACGAAACCCGAAGATTTCGGGCGTCCGGGACACGTTTCGCCGCTTCGCGCCCAATCCAAAGGCGTGTTGCGCCGTGCCGGACACACCGAGGCGAGCATTGATTTGGCGCGTCTGGCGGATTTGTATCCGGCGGGGGCGTTGGTTGAAATCAAGCGGGAAGACGGTTCGATGGCTCGCCTTCCCGAATTGATGGAAATGGCGGCGCAGTTCAACCTGAAAATCGTTTCGATTGCCGCGCTCATCGAATACCGGCTTCGCACCGAATCGCTGGTGGACAGGGGCGTGGAAGCCCACCTGCCAACCGAATACGGCGATTTCCGCCTGATTCCCTTCCTGCAAAAATCGAACGGAATGGAACACGCCGCCTTGGTAAAGGGGACGTGGGAAGAAAACGAGCCTATTTTGGTGCGCGTACATTCCTCGTGCGTGACGGGCGATATTTTTGGCTCGTATCGTTGCGAATGTGGCGAACAGCTTCATAAATCGCTTCAAATGATTGAGAAAGAGGGAAAAGGCGTACTCGTTTACTTGAATCAGGAAGGCAGGGGAATCGGCTTGATGGCTAAAATGGCTGCCTACAAACTGCAAGAGGAAGGGCTTGACACGGTAGATGCCAACCTGCATCTGGGATATAGGGCAGATGAACGCGATTATGGCGTGGGCGCACAAATCCTGCGCAGCGTCGGCGTGAAAAAAATGCGCTTGATGACGAATAACCCAGTGAAACGCATCGGGTTAGAGTCATACGGACTGGACGTGGCGGAAGTGGTTCCCATTGAAGTCGCGCCCAACAAATACAACCATTTCTATATGGAAACCAAGAAGAATAAGATGGGGCATTTGTTGAAGAATTTGAAATGAAAGAGGATTAAATGGAACAATTGATTTTTTTATTTGTCGGGATTGCGGCTGGCGGTTTGTTGAGTTGGATCATCGTCCGGCTGGCTTTGAAATCGAAAATGGTTTCAAAAACGGATTTTGACGCCCTGTCGGAAAAAAACAACGCCCTCAACACGCAACTAGCTCTTTCTTCCGAAAAACTGAACGTGGCGGAAGAAACGCATCGCTCGTTGAAAACGGAATTGCAGGGCTGCCAAGAAAAAATAAACAAGTTACATTCTGACATACAGAATCTTGAAAAGGAATTATCGACCGTTACTGCAAATTTCAATTCGGCTGGCGAAAGCCTGAAATCGCAATCCGAAAGCATCGTTTCGTTCAAAAAAGAACTCGCCGCGAAAACCGAAGAATTTAACGCGGCGAACACTACGCTGGCGGCTTACAAAGCCGACAACCGCGCCTTGCAGGAAAAATTGGAAACGCAAAAATCGGAAATGGAAGCCCTGCGCAAGCAGTTCAACATCGAATTTGAAAATATCGCCTCGAAAATCCTTGACGAGAAATCAGAAAAATTCACGAAACTCAATCAGGACAACCTTTCCACTATTTTGAAACCGCTTGGGGAAAACATCGACACCTTCCGCAAAAAAGTGGAAGAGGTGTATATTACCGAGGCGAAAGAACGCTTTTCGCTGGGCGAGGAAGTGAAAAGGCTGGCGCAGTTGAACCAAAAAATCAGCGAGGAAGCCAGCAACTTAACCAACGCCTTGAAAGGCAGTTCGAAAACGCAGGGCGATTGGGGGCAGATGATTTTGGAAAATATCCTCGAACGTTCGGGCTTGGCGCTGGGGCGCGAATACGTGGTGCAGGATTTTTTGAAGGATGCCGATGGCAATTACCTGAAAAACGAGGACGGCACGAAAATGCAGCCCGACGTCATCGTTTCCTATCCCGACGACCGGAAAGTGATCATCGACTCCAAAGTTTCGCTGTCGGCTTACGCCCGATACGTCGCGAGCAACGATTCGGAAGAACAAAAAACGGCTGTCCGCGAGCATTTGCGCTCGGTTAGGAAGCATATCGAGGAATTGAGCCGGAAAAGCTATCAGGATTATGCGGTTACGCTCGATTTCGTGATGATGTTTATCCCCAATGAACCGGCGTATCTGTTGGCTTTGCAGCACGAAGAGGATTTGTGGCAGTATGCTTACGACCGGAAAATACTGCTCATCAGCCCCACGAATTTGATCGCCGCGCTCAAACTCATCGTCGATTTGTGGAAACGCGAATACCAAAACCGCAACGCGCAGGAAATCGCCGATCGCGGGGCGGCGTTGTACGACAAATTCGTGAATTTTGTGGATTCGCTGACGGACATTGAAACGCACCTCGACAAAGCGAAAAAAAGCTACGATAGCGCGTATGGGCAGTTGAAATCGGGTAGGGGAAACCTGATCGGGCAAGCCGAGAAATTGCGCGAGCTGGGCGTGAAATCGAAAAAGAACCTGCCGCCCTCGCTGTTGGAAGAATAAAGAATGGAGAATAAACCAATTAAATAATTGAAAAAATGAAAACATTAATGATTGTGCTTCTGTCCGGTTTGTTTGTGTCATCATTCGCCCAGACAGGCGGGAAGAATTTCATCGACCAGAATTACATTGAAGTTACGGGAAAAGCCGAATTGGAAATCGTCCCCGACCTGATTTACCTGAAAATTTCGTTGAGCGACAAAGAAAACAAAGACAAACTGCCGCTCGCCGCGATGGAACAGAAAATGACGGACAAATTGGCGGAAATCGGCGTGGATTTGGACAAGGATTTTTCCCTGGTCGATTTTTCCAGCAATTTGCAGTCGTATTGGCTGAAAGCAAATGCGGTGCAGCTCACAAAGCAGTACCAACTGATTGTCCATGATTCAAAAACATTGCAAAAAGTGTTTTTTGAGTTTCAACAAATGGGCATTTCGGGCGTTTCTATCGAGAAATTGGATCACACCCATATCGAGCAATACCGGAAGGACGCCAAAGTAATGGCGGTTAAAGCGGCGAAAGAGAAAGCAAAATTATTGGCGGAGGCAGTGGGGCAAAGCATCGGTGCTGCTTTGTATATTCAGGAAGCCGACAGCCAAATTCCAAGACTAAGCTCAAACGTAGCCCTTAGAGGTGTGTCATCCAATGCAAAAATAATAGGCTATGGTGTTGCCGCCGAGCCGAGCGATATAGAATTTGAAAAAATCAAAATTGAAAGTGCCATTTTGGTACGGTTTCAGTTATATTAAAATAAAAAATAAAATGTACGGAAAAATGAAACAGCACCTGCAAGCCGAATTGACGGCGATTGAAGATGCAGGACTTTACAAGAAAGAACGTGTGATTGTTTCGCCCCAAAAAGCGGAAATAAAGGTGGATTCGGGGCAGGAAGTCCTGAACTTCTGCGCCAATAATTATCTTGGGCTGTCGGACAACCCGCAACTGATTGCGGCGGCAAAAAGTGCGCTCGACGACAGGGGCTACGGTATGTCGTCCGTGCGTTTCATCTGTGGCACGCAAGATTTGCACAAAGAGTTGGAAGGGCGCATCAGCGCGTTTTTCGGCACGGACGATACGATTCTCTACGCGGCTTGTTTCGACGCCAACGGCGGGCTTTTTGAACCCCTGCTGAGCGAAGAAGACGCCATCATTTCCGACACGCTGAACCACGCTTCCATCATCGACGGCGTGCGCCTTTGCAAAGCGAAACGCTACCGCTATGCCAACGCCGATATGGAAGATCTCGAAAGATGCCTGAAAGAAGCCCAATCGCAACGTTTCCGCATCATCGCCACCGACGGCGTTTTCTCGATGGACGGCAACGTCGCCCCGATGGACAAAATCGTTGCGCTGGCTGAAAAATACGACGCGCTGGTGATGGTGGACGAAAGCCATTCGGCTGGGGTGGTGGGCAAAACCGGACGGGGCGTGTCGGAACAATTCGCTTGCCGCGGCAAAATAGATATTTTTACCGGAACGCTGGGGAAGGCTTTCGGTGGCGCAATCGGCGGGTTTACCACCGGGCGGAAGGAAATCATCGACTTGCTTCGCCAACGTTCGCGTCCTTACCTGTTCTCTAATTCCATTCCCCCGATGGTTGCCGCCGCCGCCATCAAGACTTTCGAGCTTTTGGGGAACTCAAACGTTTTGCAGGACAAACTGCACGAGAACGTAAGCTATTTCGTGGAAAAAATGAAGGCTGCCAAATTCGACATTAAGCCCACGCAATCGGCAATTTGCGCCGTGATGCTCTACGATGCGAAATTGTCGCAGGATTTTGCCGCGGAATTGCTTGGCGAAGGCATTTACGTTACCGGATTCTATTATCCGGTGGTCCCGAAGGGCGAGGCGCGTATCCGCGTGCAACTTTCCGCCGGACACGAGCGCAAACACTTGGACAAAGCCGTAGAAGCCTTCATCAAAATAGGCAAGAAGCTGAAAGTCATTGAATAAGTTTTAGATTTACGAAATACAAAAATGAAAGCATTAGTCAAATTACGTCCCGAAAAAGGGATTTGGATGATGGACGTTCCCGTTCCTGAAATCGGTGTGAACGATGTCCTCATAAAAATAAAGAAAACAGCCATTTGCGGTACCGATCTGCATATTTACAAATGGGACGAATGGTCGCAAAAAACCATAAAGACGCCGATGACTATCGGGCACGAGTACGTCGGCGAGGTGGTGGACATGGGCGGCGGCGTTTCCAATTTGAAAATCGGCGATCGCGTAACGGGCGAGGGGCATATCGCTTGCGGACATTGCCGGAATTGTCGCCGTGGCAAACTGCACGTTTGTGAAAATTCCATCGGTGTCGGGGTAAACCGCGACGGCGCATTTGCCGAATACCTTTCGCTTCCTGCCGCCAACGTAGTGAAATTAGATCCGCGTATCCCCGATGAAATCGCATCCATTATGGATCCTTTCGGCAACGCCACGCACACCGCATTGTCGTTTCCGCTCATCGCCGAAGATGTGCTGATTACCGGTGCAGGGCTTATCGGGAATATGGCGGCTGCCATTTGCAGGTTTGCAGGGGCGCGTTTCGTAGTGGTTACCGATATGAGCGACTACCGTTTGGCGATCGCCAAAAAAATGGGGGCTACGCTTACCCTCAACCCCTCGAAGGGCGAAACGCTCGATCAAGCTATGAAACAGTTGGGTATGAGGGGTTTCGATGTGGGGTTGGAAATGTCAGGCTCGCCTGTCGCGTTCCGCGATATGTTGAAACACATGTACAACGGTTCCAAAATATCTATGCTCGGATTGCTGCCCAACGGTACTTCGGTGGATTGGAACGATATTATTTTCAAGGCATTGACACTGAAAGGCATTTACGGACGCGAGATGTGGGAAACGTGGTATCAGATGGAACAGATGATTATTTCCGGCATCGATCTTACGCCCATCATCACGCACCGATTCACGATTGATGATTTTCAAAAAGGTTTCGACGTGATGGAAAACGGATTGTGCGGAAAAGTGATATTGAGTTGGCAATAAGTTGTTTATCCGCGAATCTCAAAAAAAACAGTATAAATCCGTGAGATTCGCGGATTTTTTTTGTCTTCAATCCATTTTATACACCACGCAATTGATGTTCATTCCCGCGCCCACGGAAGCCATAACCATAATGTCGCCGGTGTTGATTTCGTGTGGCATCAGTTTTCCGCGCCGGATCCGGTCGAACAGGGTAGGGACGGTGGCAACCGAAGAATTACCCAACCACGAAATAGTCATCGGCATCACGCCTTCGGGAACGTCCTTTATGCCGTATAATTTATAGAGGCGGGAAAGGATAGCGTCGTCCATTTTCCCGTTTGCTTGGTGGATAAGTACTTTTTTTATGGCGTTGATGTGCAAGCCCAATTTATCCAATGTCGCTTTTATGGCTTTGGGAACGTTTTCCAACGCATATTGATACAAACGGCGTCCGTTCATCTTCAAAAACAAGGCTTTGGTGTCGGCAAGCCCTTTTTCGTAAGAATACCCCATGTGCAACATATTGGCGTATTCCAAGGTGTCGCTTTGCGAACCGGAACCGAGGATTCCTGTCGGCGTTTCGCTTTCGCGGGCTTCCAAAATCGCCGCGCCTGCACCGTCGGCATAGATCATACTGTCGCGATCGTGGGGATCGGCGATGCGCGACAAGACGTCAGCCCCAACAACCAAGATTTTCTTTGAGTCACCCGAACGAAGGTTGTAATCCGCCTGAATGACGGCTTGCACCCATCCGGGGCAACCGAACAACATATCGTATGCCACCGTGTCGGGATTGGCGATGCCCAATTTCTGTTTCAAGCGCGAAGCGAGGCTCGGCAAAATGTCCATTCGGTTGTTGTCCGCAGATGTTTCCCCGAAATTGTGGGCGAAAATGATGTAGTCGAGTTCCTCTTTGTCAATTCCTGCCGATTCGATGGCGCGTTGTGCGGCGTAGAGAGCCAAATCGGAAGTTGATTGTCCGTCTTCGGCGTAACGCCTTTCGGCAATAGTAGTGATTTCCAAAAACTTATTCACTATATCCTCGTTGGAGGCGGGTAGTTTTTCCCCATTGGAATCGTAAAAATCATAAGACAGAAAGTCCTCGTTTTTTACCCGTTTTTCGGGAAGATAACTTCCCGTTCCGGTTATGATGCTGTATAATTTTTTCATTTATAGATGTTTGCTTATATCAGATCGCTCAAAATTTATACAAAGATAGTGAAAGCTGAGTGCAAAAAAACAAATTTATTTTATTTTTTGCCGAAGCGCATCTTATCTTATCTTATACAAAGGTAGCAATTAAAAATGGGATTAGGGAATATCGGCGGGATTTTTAGGGGCAAAGGCATAAAAATGTTGCCTTGCACTCGTTGGGGGGCAAATCTGAGCAAGCATATTTTGATTTTTTTAATGTATTTGCCACACATTGGTTTCGCAGCATTTCAAAGATACAAAATCTTATCGTATATTTGCAAAGACAAACGTAAAAAATAACCGACAATAAAAAAATGGGAAAAGTTTTGATTATAGGTGCCGGGGGCGTGGGCACGGTGGTTGCCAATAAAGCGGCGCAGAATAGCGATGTGTTTACCGAGATAATGTTGGCGAGCCGCACCCAATCGAAGTGCGACGCCATTGCCGCCGACGTGAAAAAACGCAGCGGCGTAGCGATAAAAACCGCGAAGGTGGATGCCGACAGCGTAGCCGAATTGGTGGGATTGCTCAATCGGTTCAAACCGGAATTGGTTATCAATGTGGCACTTCCGTATCAAGATCTCAGTATTATGGATGCCTGTCTCGAATGTGGCGTGAACTACTTGGACACCGCCAACTACGAACCCAAAGACGAGGCGCATTTCGAGTACAGTTGGCAATGGGCTTACCAAGACAAATTCAAGAAAGCCGGATTGACTGCCATTCTCGGTTGCGGTTTCGATCCCGGCGTTACGAGCATCTTCACGGCTTATGCCGCCAAGCATCATTTCGATGAGATTCAGTATCTTGACATTGTGGATTGCAACGCCGGCGATCACGGCAAGGCTTTCGCAACCAATTTCAATCCTGAAATCAACATTCGCGAGGTAACGCAGAAAGGCAAGTATTGGGAAAACGGCAGTTGGGTGGAAACCGAACCGCACGAAATCCACAAAGCCCTCACTTACCCCGAAATCGGGCAAAAAGAATCCTACGTGATTTACCACGAGGAATTGGAATCGCTTGTCAAGAATTTCCCTACCTTGAAACGCGCCCGTTTTTGGATGACTTTCGGGCAGGAATATCTCACGCATTTGCGTGTGATTCAGAACATTGGTATGGCGCGTATCGATGAGGTGGAATACAACGGCGTGAAAATAGTCCCCATACAGTTTTTGAAGGCGGTGCTTCCCGATCCGGGCAAACTCGGCGAAAACTACACCGGGCAGACTTCCATTGGCTGCCGCATCAAAGGATTGAAAAACGGCAAGGAACGCACGTACTACGTTTACAACAATTGCAGCCACGAGGCGGCATACAAAGAAACCGGGGCGCAAGGTGTGAGCTACACGACAGGCGTCCCCGCGACTATCGGCGCACGAATGTTTATGCAGGGCATCTGGAAAAAGCCGGGCGTTTTCAACGTGGAAGAGTTTAACCCCGATCCGTTTATGGAACAGCTCAACAAGCAGGGCTTGCCTTGGCACGAGATATTCAACGAAGACTTGGAATTGGCATAAGTATTTTGCCGTAATTTTATCCTTGCGCAAAGAAATTCGCAATATAAATGAATTATTTATGAAAAAAATTGTTTTATCCCTCTCTTTCTCAGTCCTTCTTTTTGCTGCAAAAGCACAAGAGGCGCGTCTTCTTCGTTTCCCGTCCACAAACGGTAGCGAAGTCGTTTTTTCATACGCGGGCGACTTGTATAAAGCACCCCTCAACGGTGGCGAGGCTCGCCGCCTAACATCTTATGTCGGTTACGAAATGTTCCCCAAATTTTCCCCCGATGGAAAAAACATCGCTTTCACCGGGCAATACGACGGCAACACCGAGGTTTACGCCATACCGTCTGCCGGGGGCGAACCCCTGCGCGTTACCTACACGGCAACCAATTCGCGCGATGACATCGGCGATCGTATGGGACCGAACAACATCGTGATGGGTTGGACGCCCGACGGAAAGGACATTGTTTACCGCAACCGCATCGACAACGGTTTCGTAGGGCGTTTGTGCCTCGTGAGCAATGAAGGTGGACTGTCGCAGTCCATCCCCCTGCCCGAAGGCGGTTTTTGCAGTTATTCCCCCGATGGGAAAAAACTCGCCTACAACCGCGTGATGCGCGAATTTCGCACGTGGAAATACTACCGGGGCGGTATGGCTGACGACATTTGGGTTTACGACGCGGCGGCAAAATCGGTGCAGAACATCACGAGCAACGAGGCGCAAGACATTATGCCAATGTGGATTGGCGACGCCATTTATTTCATATCCGATCGCGACAGAACGATGAACATCTTCGTTTACGACACGAAAACCAAAAAGACGTCCAAAGTAACCAATTTTAGCGAATACGACGTGAAATTTCCGAGTTTCCACGGCAACATCATCGTTTTCGAGAACGGCGGTTACCTCTATAAGTTCGACGTGGCGAAAGGAAAGCCCGAAAAAATCAACATAACCTTGGCTTCCGACAACATCTATGCGCGTAGCGAGATAAAAGACGGCGAAAGGTACATCAGCCACGCAAGCCTATCGCCGGACGGCGAACGATTGGTGGTTACCACACGCGGCGAGGTTTTCAATATTCCTGCCGGCAAGGGCGTAACCAAAAACATTACCCGTTCGCCGGGTGCGCACGATCGCGCGGCGCAATGGGCGCCCGATGGAAAATCCATCGCCTACATTTCCGATGCGACAGGCGAAACAGAACTGTACTTGCAGGACAGTAACGGCTCTGAGCCGGTGCAACTTACCAAGAACAACGATACCTATATCCGTTCTTTTCAGTGGAGTCCCGATTCGAAATCCATTGTTTATACCGATCGCGAAAACCGTGTAAATCTGTTGGTGGTGGCTTCGAAGCAGAAAACGACTTTGTTGCAAGATCTTGCCGGCGAACCGCGTGGCGTATCCTTTTCCCCTGACAGCAAATGGCTGACTTATACGCGAATGGAATCAAACGATTTCGATGTGGTGTACGTCTTCGACATTGCCGCGAAAAAAGAATACCCGGTTACCGACAAATGGTACGAATCGGGCAGTCCGGCGTTCAGCAAAGACGGAAAATATCTTGTTTTCAGCTCTTCACGCGATTTCAACCCGATTTACGGCTCAAAAGAGTGGAACCACGTATATAACAGTACCAATGGCGTTTACTTAAGCCTTCTGTCAAAAGATACCCCTTCGCCTTTCCTCGAAAAAGACGCGGTGGTAAACGAGAAAAAAGCCGAAGGCAAGCCCGAAGCGAAAAAAGATTCCTTGAACACCGTCAAGATTGACACGGATGGGCTGTCAGAGCGCATCGTGGGGCTTCCCCTGCCTGCCGGATCGTATTGGAATTTCTATATGGACGGCGACAAGCTCTATTACTCGAAACAAGGTTCTACAATGGTTTACGATCTGAAAAACAAGAAGGAAGAAACCATCGCCGAAGGTGCGTCTATCGACTTGGATTTCGGCAGCAAAAAAGCATTGTTCAGCAGGGGACGGCAACTTTTTGTAACTAATATCCCGAATGGCAGAACCGATTTGAGAGATGCCGTGAACCTGTCGAATATGAAAATCACAACCAATTATCCGCAGGAGTGGGCGCAAATTTTCGACGAGGCGTGGCGCGTGTACCGCGACGGTTTTTATGTGAGAAATATGCACGGCGTGAATTGGGCGGCGATGAAAAAGAAATACGAAGCGCTTGTGCCTTACGTGAAAAACCGCTTGGATTTGAATTACGTCATCGGCGAGATGATTGGCGAGCTGAATATCGGACACGCCTACGTGAATCCGGGCGAAACAAACCGTCCCGCGAAAATCAACACCGGTTTGTTGGGGACGGAAATTTCACGCGACAAAAGCGGATTCTTCCGCATCGAGAAGATATTGCAGGGGGCAACGTGGAGTAAAGATTTGCGTTCGCCCTTTGCCGAACCCGGAATCGACGCCAAAGCAGGCGATTATATTGTCGCCATTGACGGAGTGCCGACGAACAGCGTAAAAGATATGTACGCCCTGCTGGTTGGCAAAGCCGAAGTCCCCACCGAAATATCGCTGAACGGCAAGCCGTCTTTGGACGGGGCGCGGAAAATTGTCGTCAGCCCCATCGCCAACGAATACCCCCTCTATCACTACGAATGGGTGCAAAACAACCTGAAAAAAGTAGAAAAGGCTTCCGGCGGAAAAATCGGCTATATCTACATTCCCGATATGGGAGCCGAAGGCTTGAACGAGTTTGCCCGCTATTTTTATCCGCAACTCGATAAGGAAGGGCTGATTATCGACGATCGCGCCAACGGTGGTGGAAACGTGTCGCCGATGATTCTCGAACGCCTCGCCCGCGAACCCTACCGCCTGACGATGCGCCGCGGATCCAACCGCATCGGGACGATTCCTGATGCCCTGCAAGTGGGACCGAAGGTTTGCCTCATCAACAAGTATTCCGCTTCCGACGGCGACTTGTTTCCGTGGGGATTCCGTGCGTTGGGCTTGGGCAAGCTCATCGGCACGCGCACGTGGGGCGGTATCGTCGGTATTTCCGGCTCGATGCCCTTTATCGACGGGACGGACATTCGCGTACCGTTCTTTACAAGCTACGATTATAAAACAGGACAGTGGATCATTGAAAATCACGGCGTTGATC
>JAISYO010000048.1 GCA_031269865.1 Dysgonamonadaceae bacterium
TCGAATCCCCCTTTTGGCGTTTGCGCGTAGGAAATTTCAAGTCGCGTGAGGACGCCGAAGCGATGATGTCCCAAATGCGGCAGAAATTACCTTCTTTCGGACGGGAAATGTATATCGTCAGAGATGAAGTGAGGATAGCCGTAGATGAATAATGCTGAGTTTTAAATCTTCAAATCATTAACTAAGAGTATGTCTTCGGAAGAATTAGAGAACAGAAAGATGCAATTGTCGGCTCACGTCAGAGATGTAATCTCTCTGTTGGGGGAAGACGTCGGGCGCGAGGGTTTGCTGAAAACCCCCGACAGAGTGGCAAAGGCGTGGCAATACCTTACCAAAGGCTATCATCAAGATCCGGAAGCCGTGCTTCGCTCTGCTTTGTTCAAAGAGAATTATCGTCAGATGGTTATCGTGAAAGACATTGATTTGTTCTCGTTGTGCGAACACCACATACTGCCCTTTTTCGGGAAGGCGCACGTGGCATACATTCCAAACGGATATATCACGGGATTGAGCAAGATTGCCCGTGTCGTCGATATTTACGCCCGCCGTCTGCAAGTGCAGGAACGCCTGACAACCCAAATAAAAGAGTGCATACAAAATACCCTGAACCCCTTGGGCGTGATGGTGGTTATCGAAGCGCAACATATGTGTATGCAGATGCGCGGCGTGGAAAAACAAAATTCCATAACCACCACTTCCGATTTTACCGGGGCGTTCAACCAACAAAAAACGCGCGAAGAGTTTATTGCATTGATAAACAAAAAGATATAGCAGGATTATATCCTATTTTCCATTCCAAATTACACCACCACTTTTGATAATTTTAAAACGAATAAAAATGAATATGTTAGGGAAATACACATTGGCAGTCGCTATGTTGTCGCTATCCGTGTTGGCTCATTCCCAACAGGGTTTCGTCCACAAGTCGTCCTCGGAATATGTTGTGCCAACCGACAAGCAGGTTTTGGAAAAACTCAATCAATGGCAGGATCTCAAATTCGGGGTGCTTTTCCATTGGGGGCTGTATTCCGTGCCGGGAATTGTGGAATCGTGGTCGATTTGCTCGGAAGATGAGGATTGGATTCCACGCGACAGCACAATTGCCTACGACGAATACAAGAAATGGTATTGGGGCTTGATCGATCAATTCAACCCGACGGGGTTCAACCCCGAACAATGGGCGCGTGTAACGAAAAATGCAGGAATGAAGTATATGATTTTCACTACCAAGCATCACGATGGCTTTGCGTTGTTCGATACTAAGCAGAGCGATTTTTCCATCTTGCACGGGGCTTTCAAAAACAATTCGAAGGCAGACGTTACGAAACACATATTGAACGCGTTTCGCGCCCAAAATTTTATGGTGGGGACATATTTTTCCAAACCCGACTGGCATTCGGAATACTACTGGTGGTCGCGTTACGCCACCGCCAACCGAAACGTGAACTATAAAATTGAGCGTCATCGGCAACGCTGGGAAAAATTCAGGCAGTTCACTTACAATCAGATAGAAGAATTGATGTCGGGATATGGCGATGTGGATATTCTTTGGCTCGACGGGGGCTGGGTTGCCGCTCCACGACAAGACATAAAGATGGACGAAATAGCGGATATGGCACGCAGCCACCAACCGGGCTTGATAGTCGTTGATCGCACCATTCACGGAAAAAATGAGAACTACTTGACACCCGAACGTTCGATTCCCGACAAGCAACTACCGTTTCCGTGGGAAAGCTGCATCACGTTGAGCAACGATTGGGGCTGGGTTCCCAATGCCCCCTTTAAAAGTCCCAACGAAGTGATCGCCTTGCTGGTGGAAGTGGTTGCGAAAGGGGGGAATCTGCTGTTGGGCGTAGGTCCAACGCCCGAAGGCGTGATACAACCCGAAGTGGTTGATCGCCTCGAAAAAATTGGGGATTGGTTACGTGTGAACGGAAAGGGCATCTACAACACCCGTATCACGCCGATTTACAATAGCGGAGACGTTTGGTTTACAGCCGATAAAGACGGCGAAACGCTTTACGCCATTTACGTTCCGGCAAAGGATTCGAAAGAAACCGCGATAGAGTGGGAAGGAAATATCCCCCGCAAAGGCTCGAAAATAACCTTTCTGCAAAGCGGAAAATCCGTGAAATGGACGGCGCAGGAAGGGAAAGTGAAAATCGTTCTGCCCGACCGCTTTGCGGAAGGCGGAAACATAAAAGTGTTTGCTTTCAAAAAAGAACCGCAGTAGCCAAAACTAATTCGACGAAAACGACTAACGCGCTTAATGCGACTGAGATGAATTGAAAAAATTGTCAATTTTCAATTCTGCCCCCCTCCTTTTCAGCAAACAAAATCCGCTTTACATTGTTATTTATGTAATTCACGGAATCAACGATGAGCCTTATGGGGGTATTGAAGAAACAGTTAAAAAATCCGGCGTTTGGATTATTGCCTTTGTTCCTTTTCTCGATCGGAATGGAAGCGATGAGCGTGAACCACGCCGTTTTGTTGGCTTTAGGGCTTTCCGTCGTCGGTTTTTTATTGGTAAAAAAATACAGCCGGCTCATCTACGACATATCGCTGCTCTCTTTTTCGCTTGTTTTTCTGTTGTCTTTCTTGTTTTCCCCCCAACTCAATAAATTTTTAATTTTTTGCTTGATTGAGGTATTTTTCGTCCTCTCGCTGATTTTTTTGCGCCTATACCGATCGCGGATAGTCTTTTGGCTCGGCAAGGACGGAAAAAATCGCCGCGTGAAAAACTATATCGGCGAGTCCTTCCGCGTGGCGGTGCAAACCCAATACGGATTATCCATACACCTGATAGTCATCTTATTGTATTTCGTATTCTATTCCATCAACAAGCCTTTTATCCCGCCCTTGGCGATGACGATCGTCCTTCAGATCATCGTCCTTTGGCTGATATTGAAAGAAAGTCTGCGGATATGGCTTCTCGACAGGACGTTGTGCCGGGAAGAATGGCTTCCGGTTGTCAATCAGGAAGGGGTGGTTGTGGGGCGTGTCGCCAAATCGGTTACGAAAGGGCTAATGAACAAATTTATGCACCCGGTGGTAAGGGTGGCGTTGATTTTCAACGGGAAAATTTACCTCAAAAAGCGCGACGCCTGCCGTGTGTTGAACCCCGGACTGTTGGATTACCCCTTCGAAAAATATATGCAGTTCGATCACAACCTCGACGATACCGTCCACAACAGCGTGAAATTGGAATGTGGAAGCGACGGCGGGTCTCTTCGTTTCTTGTTGAAATACACCTTTGAAAACGCTTCCACCAAACGGCTGATATTTTTGTACGTGTCTGTCGCAGATGACGAAGCCGTGTTCGACAGCCTTCATTTGAAAGACGGCAAACTATGGACGATGAGGCAGATAGAGGATAATTTGGGGCTGAACGTTTTTTCCGAATGTTTTGAAATGGAATACGAATACCTGAAAAATACGGTGCTGCTCGCCTACCGGATGAAGGAAAAAGAGATGATGATGGTTTGAGAAATAAGAAATAAGAAGGTTTGCAAATGTGCGGGTATTCATTAAAAAAAGATATGAAAATCTAAGTACATGACAAAAATTTAAATATATCCACTTTTATGATAGCGAGAGGGTTGTTAAGGTAATAAGCGATAAATTCTAAACCGTACTTAAACAGGCTTTTAACACGTTT
>JAISYO010000146.1 GCA_031269865.1 Dysgonamonadaceae bacterium
CAAAGGCGCAAATCATACCCAAGTCCCGCAGGGACGACACTTGTCCTCACCCCCAACCTCTCTCCACAAAAAGAGGGGGGCAATGAGGTAATAAGGTTGAGGGAAGGGGGGCAATCTTGGCTACTGAGGTTGTTTTGCCCCCCTCAATCCCCCACAAGGGGGAAAAAATAAGGTTTTTAGGGGATTCCGCGTGAAATACCGTGTCGTGGCACGGAACGGAATGACGGCGTACCCCAACGTCTTTTTGTCCTTTCGTCCAAATAGATTATCTTTGTCAAACAAACAAAATAAAAAATGAAAACTCTCTATTTTGTACCGGAAGGCGGATTGGCAAACAGAATCCGGGCGATTTCTTCTGCCCTTGCTTTTTGCAGGGACAAGGATATTGCCCTCAAAATTTTCTGGTTCAAGGATTGGGGAATGGGCGCGAGATTTCACGAACTGTTTGACGCCATACAATGCGACACGGCAGAGGTAATCGACACCGATTGGCGGCACAACTATCTGGACTTGCAACGGACAAGAAATTACGCGATGTTTCCGTATTTGGTGTATAGATTTAATAATCAGATTTTTAAGAATATCCGAAACCTAAACGCGAATCCCAACATAGCGAAATCCACCGGGGATTTTTATATCAGCAGTTGCTACGAATTTTACGGCGACACAAGCGATTACAGCCTTTTGAAGCCCATTGAAAGCATACAAAAAGGCATTTGCGCGGAAAGGCAGAAATTCGGGAATCAAGCGGTTATCGGCGTTCATATCCGAAGAACCGATTTTCCGCGCTCGATAAACGAAAGTCCTACGGAATTGTTTATTGAGAAAATGAAGCGCGAAATAGAAAACGATCCAAACGTGAAATTTTTCCTCGCAAGCGACGACGAACGAGAAAAACAAAGCGTATCGGCTGTTTTTCGGGAAAAAATGATTTCTTTTGCATCGGAATTGAAACGCGACACCGCAAAAGGCGTGCGCGAAGCGTTGATTGAATTGTATTTATTGTCCGCGACAAAGAAAATCATCGGGGTTCGCGGAAGTTCATTCAGCGAAGTTGCGGCGAAGGCAGGGGGGATTCCGTTAGAAACAATTACGAAATAAAAATTAAGAATTAAGAGATAAAAAACACAATGACGGCGAAAAAATTAGAGAAAATAGCGCAGTTTTTTGGGTGGAAATACTTTAAGTACGGCACTTTTTGGCGGAATTATTACAAAGAGCACCAAAAAGAATTGATGGAATTTTACAAACTGTTGGAAGATGAAAAGTCCGTTGAGGTTGTCCAATCGGTTGTGAAATTTCGTAAAACGCGCAAGGACAAATACTTGACAAGGGTTGCCGAGAAAGATTTGCGCTACTTCGTCAATCAGAAAAACGAATCGGTTTCCTATAATTACTGTCAGTATTTCCCCAATTTCATCTCGCTTTCGGGCAAAGAGGTTTTTGTGGATTGCGGCAGTTACGTCGGCGATTCGATTATTTCTTTGCTCGCCCACACCAACGGCGCAGTGAAAAAAGTTCACGCATTCGAGCCGATGAAAAGCAATATCGAAAATCTAAAAATCAACATAGATTCATTGGGTATCAGAAAAATAACTTCTGTACACAATGTCGGGCTGTCCGACAGGGAAAAGGACGTGAGATTCACTTTCGATCTTTCCGGTTCGCGAATCAGTGATGAAAGCGATGGGGAACGCGCCAAACTCGTTGTTTTCGACAAACACCTGACGGACAAGGAAAAAAGCGAGATCACATTTATAAAAATGGACATTGAGGGAAGCGAACGAGAGGCTTTGAAGGGAATGGCGGAAACCATTTCGAAATACAAGCCGAAATTGGCAATCTGCATTTACCATCTGCCCGACGATTACTTCGTCATTCCCAAACTGATACAATCCATCAACCCCTATTATAAATTTTTTGTCAGACAGCACGAATACCTGTACGCATCGGAAACCGTGCTGTATGCAATATGAAAAAATATGAAGCTCGCACCCATCGCACTTTTCACATACAGCCGTCCGCAACACACGATGCTGACGTTGAATGCTTTACGCAACAACCGGCTTGCCCCCGAAAGCGACTTGTGGGTTTTTTCTGACGGGTGCAAGGGCGAAAACGACAAAGAGTGCGTGGACGAGGTGCGGAAAACCGTCCGTTCTGCCGACGGCTTCAAAACGCTAACGCTCATCGAGAATGAATCAAACAACGGGCTGGCAAACAACATTATACAAGGCGTAACGCAGCTGCTGAACGATCGGGGGAAAATCATCGTTGTGGAAGACGATTTGCTCACCTCGCCCCATTTCCTCTCGTTTATGAACAGGGGGCTTGACTTTTTCGCGGACGAAGAAAAGGTGGGACACTTACACGGCTATTCCTACCCGATTCCGCAGCTTCCCGAAGCATTTTTCACGAAATGGATCGGCAGTTGGGGTTGGGCGACGTGGAAACGCGCGTGGCAACATTTCAATCCCGACGGGCAGGCGTTGATGAACGAGTTGAAAAGGCGGAAACTAACCCGGAATTTCGACTTCGGCGGTACATATCCCTACACGCGAATGTTGCAACGGCAAATCGACGGACAAAACAATTCGTGGGCGATACGCTGGTTCGCCTCGGCGTATTTGCAAGGAATGTTGTCGTTGAACGCCGGGCAGTCCTTGGTGCAAAATATCGGCTTCGACAACAGCGGCACCCATTGCGACGACAACGACATTTACAACACAACGCCCTGCGACAGAGAATTATCCATTGATTTGCCAAAGATAGAGGAAGATTTGACAGCCCGCAAGTTGATCGAAAATTTCCACGGCGAGACTTTTTCTCTGTCGGCAAAAATAAAAAGAAGGTTGAACCTATATTTGCATAAGCGATGAAAGTACTGATTGTCAGCACGTCCGACGTGCAGGGCGGAGCCGCGATAGCCGCTTACCGCCTGATGCAAGCCTTGAACGCCAACGGCGTGGACTCCAAGATGATGGTTTGCCGCAAGAAAACAAGCGACAAGCGGGTTGTCGGCATCGGCTCGAAACGAAAGACGGACTGGAAATTCTATGCAGAACGCTGGTTCATTTTCCGCAAAAACGCTTTCTCGCGCAAGCACCTCTTCGATGTTTCCACCGCCAACACAGGCTATTCCATCGTGGATACACCACAATTTCGCGAGGCGGACGTGATTCATCTTCATTGGATTAATCAAGGAATGTTGTCGCTGACTGCGATCGGGCAGATCCTGAAATCCGGCAAAAAAGTGGTGTGGACGATGCACGATATGTGGACGATAACGGGTATCTGCCACCACACGCAAGTGCACGGCGAGCATCTTTCCACCTTCAATTCCTGCCCCTATTTCGGAAAAAGATTGGACAAGCTGTCCCATCTTGTTTTCGATGAAAAACAACGGGTCTATGCGTCAGGGAACGTTTCTTTTGTGGCTTGCAGCCAATGGTTGGAAAAATTGGCGGCAGTCAGCCCCTTAACGCAAGGGCAACAAGTCGTGTCTATCCCAAATCCCATTGACACGCAACAATATAGCCCCGCCAACAAAGATGAAGTCCGCGAAAGATTAAAGCTCGCAAAAGACAAAAAATACATTTTGTACGCCGCCGCCAAAGTGTCGGACAAGCGGAAAGGCTTGGATTACCTGCTCGCCGCCGATAAAATCTTGTCCAAAATGAAGCAGGACATTGTTTTCCTGATTGCCGGAGCGGAAGGCGAGAAGGTTTCTACCGCGCTGATTTCCAAATCTACCCATCTGGGATACGTCCCTTTCGACAAAATGACGGATTATTACCGCGCCGCCGATATTTTCCTCACGCCGTCGCTTTTTGAGAACCTGCCCAACACCATTATGGAAGCGATGGCTTGCGGAACGCCCTGCGTAGGTTTCGATGTGGGCGGGATTCCCGAAATGATCGATCACAAGAAAAACGGCTACGTCTGCCAATATCAAGATGCCGAGGCATTGGCGAAAGGCATTTTGTGGACGTTGTTCGAAGCCGATTACCGGGTTTTATCCATCAACGCCCGCGAAAAAGTCCTGCTGAATTATTCGCAAGAGATTGTTTCCGGTAAATACTTGAAAATCTATGGAAAATAACATTACCGACACGGTTTTTTGGGATTCGTATTGGGACAATTATCGCTACGATAAAATCCCCCAAAAAGTGGTGTTCCAAGAATACGTGCCGAGGCTCATCAACGGCGAAAGTTTCATTGAAATCGGCGGTTTTCCGGGAATCTATGCCTCTTATTTTTATCGGCAAGGGGTTAAGGACGTTACGGTTCTCGACTTCCATTTGAACCTCGATATTGTACGTAATTTTGAGAAAATCAACGACTTGCCAAAAGATGCGATCAAATGTATCCAATCCGATTTTTTCCAGTTTGAATCCGATCGCCGCTACGATATTGTGTTCTCTTCGGGATTCGTAGAGCATTTTCAAGACACGCGCGACGTGATAGCACGGCACGTGAATTTGCTATCCCCGAAGGGGCAATTGCTCATTCTGATTCCTAATTTTCTGGGCTTGAATGGTTTTGTGCAGCGCGTTTTCGACAAAGAAAACCTCGACGCGCACAATCTGCAATCTATGCGGATAGCCCGGCTAAACGAAATGATGCGTTCGTTCGGATTGAGGGACGTCCAAGTCGAATACATAGGGAAACCGATGTTGTGGCTCGAACCCAAACCAAAGAACAAAGCCTTTGCTAAACTCGTGAAACTGATGAGTTACAGTATAAAAATTTTCCCGATAAAGTGCCGTCTGTTGTCGCCCTATATTGTGATTTATGGTAGAGAATAGCGCATTATATATACCCAATAGGATATAATATAGCACTTTTTTTAATAATTTATACCCGAAATGATATAATACGAAAAATAATTCGTATATTTGCACCCGAAAAGGTATATTTTTAATGATAAACAAATGCAAAATTTATCTGAATATATAAAACAATGCCGCAAACAATACGGTTTGACGCAGATTGAACTATCGGCGAAATCGGGCGTAGGCTTGCGTTTTGTGCGCGAATTGGAACAGGGTAAAACTACCTTGCGAATGGATAAAGTCAATCAGGTTTTGACACTTTTCGGTGCTGAATTAAAAGCAGTTAAGATATGAAACAGGCAAATGTTTTTTTCAGAAACGAATTAGCGGGCGTCTTAACGGAAAATGAAAACGGATATTCGTTTCGGTATGACGAAAAATATCTTTCGGGCGAAAATCCATTGTCCGTAAGCCTGACGTTACCGCTTCAAAATGAGCCGTATGAGAGTAAAATTCTTTTTCCGTTTTTTGACGGATTGATTCCGGAAGGCTGGCTGCTTGACATTGCACAAAAAAACTGGAAAATTGATTTACGCGACAGGTTTTCGCTGTTATTAACTTGTTGCAAAGACTGTATAGGCGCAGTAAGCATCTCGCCAATTTAATGGAAAATTTATGAAATGCTTATACTGTTATAAGGCATTGGAAAAGGGGCAAACAGAATTTCATTCTACTTGTTCCCGCCGCATTTTCGGTTCGGCACAACCACCGGAACTGCCTTACACGCACTCGCAAATTGCAGATTTGGCTTTACAAGTCATTCGCAATCAAACAACTGTAACAGGCGTGCAGCCGAAATTATCGCTCGACATTGTAGGGGAACATACGCCAAAACGATTTACTATCGTTGGTTTATGGGGAAAATATATACTTAAACCTCAAACCGAATTATTTGAGCAACTCCCTGAAAATGAAGATTTAACTATGCACTTAGCGGAAATTGCAGGTATAAAAACAGTTCCTCACTCGCTTATTCGTTTTGCCGACAATGAATTATTTTATATTACAAAACGCATCGACCGCGGCAGTAATGGCGAAAAATTGCCAATGGAAGATATGTGCCAACTTACGGAACGTCCGACAGAATACAAGTACAAAGGCAGCTATGAGCAAATTGCAAAAATAATCGTGAAGTTTTCGGCTGCGCCAAAGCTTGATTTGGCAAATTTCTGGGAACTTGTGCTTTTTTGTTGGCTGACCGGAAATGCCGATATGCACTTGAAAAGTTTTTCGCTATATAATTATATTTCAGATAATTACAACCTATGTCCCGCTTACGGTTTATTATCAACTGTGCTGGCTATGCCCGAAGATACGGAAGAACTTGCACTGACGCTTAACGAAAAAAAGAAGAAACTCAAACAAGACGATTTTTGGCTTGCATTTACAAATTCGGGATTAGCTCAAAAAGTAACGGAAAATATCTTCTTAAAAATGAAAAAGATTGCTCCAAAATGGCTTAATGCTATTGACAACTCATTTTTGAACGAAGCAAACAAAGAAAAATACAAAGCTATCATCAACGAAAGATTCCGAAAATTAACCCTATGAAATTCTCAATAATAACGGTAACATACAACGCTGAGAAAACCTTGGGACGAACGCTAAAAAGTGTCCTTTCCCAATCGTTTGCCGATATGGAATATATCATAATCGATGGAAAATCAACGGATAAAACCCTTGAAATAATTCAGCGATATAATTCTCATTTGTCAATTTTCAATTTTCAATTCATCAGCGAAGCCGACAAGGGCTTGTACGACGCGATGAACAAAGGCGCGGCGATGGCAAAGGGCGATTACCTCTGTTTCCTCAATTCCGGCGACGCCTTCCATACCGAAAATACCGTGGAAGAACTTTTCCACGCTATCCCCGAAGGGACGGAACCCGATATTCTCTACGGCGAAACCGACATTGTGGACGGCGAGGGTAGATTTCTCTATCCGCGCCGTCTGCGAGCACCCGAAAAATTGGAATGGACGAGCTTCAAACAAGGAATGTTGGTTTGCCATCAGGCATTTATCGTCCGACGTGCCCTTTTCGAACCCTACAATCTTTCGTACCGCTTCTCGTCCGACGTGGATTGGTGCATTCGTATGATGAAAAAGGCGGAAATCATTCACAATACGGGACTTACGCTCATCAATTATTTGGAAGAGGGAATGACGACAACAAACCGCAAAGCCTCGTTGAAAGAGCGATACCGCCTAATGAACACACATTACGGCAAATGCTCAACCTTCTTCCACCACCTTTGGTTTGCGATAAGGGCGATTGGAAAATAATGTGCTAATATGTCAATATGCTAATGTAAAGGTAAATAATGAACAGAAGAAAACTGAATGTTGAGGAACTGAACAGGTTGAGTGTCGAGGAATTTCAATCGACAGGCAAAACCCCGTTGGTGGTTGTCCTCGACAACGTGCGCAGCCGCAACAATATCGGCTCGGTTTTCCGCACGGGCGACGCTTTCCGGGTGGAAGAAATCATTCTTTGCGGCATAACTTCCGTTCCGCCGAACGCGGAAATTCACAAAACCGCCCTCGGCGCGGAAGACGCGGTAAAATGGCGTTATTTCGAAGAAACACTGTCGGCGGTGCAAGAATTGAAAAAAGCAGGGTTCAGTGTTTTTGCCGTTGAGCAAACCGAAAACAGCCTCTCCTTGGAAAACATACGGCTCGACAAATCGAAACGCTACGCCGTGGTTTTAGGACACGAGGTGCACGGCGTACAACAAGCGGTCGTTGATGCTTGCGATCATTGCATCGAAATCCCGCAATTTGGCACCAAACATTCGCTCAACGTGTCAGTCGTGGCAGGAATCGTGATTTGGGATTTCTTTAAACAGCTAAACAATTAAATGTTTGGGTGTTTGAGGGTTTGGATGTTTGGATGTTTTTTAAGGAATTGAAGGACGAAAGGACGGCGTACCGTACATTAACACATTATTCCCCCCTCATTTTCCATTTTCAATTCTCTTCCGTCTTCATTCTTAAAAATTTTCATTATATTTGCAGAAAATTCAATCAATTATGTTATGAGAAAAATACTTTTTATTGCGGCTTGCACCTGTTATTTTTTCGCTCAGGCGCAAATTCAGCCCGTTCAACTACGTTGCGAATACCTGGTGCAACCCATTGGGATAGACGCTTTTAATCCGCGCCTCACTTGGCAGTTGCAGGACGATCGTTACGCTGCCGTCCAACAATCGTACCGGATTATCGTCGGCACCGACTCAATGGCAGTCGCCAACGGCAACGGTGCCGTCTGGGATTCGAAGGAAACGCAGGGCGACGATATGCTGGCGGTGTATCGCGGCACAGGTCTGAAACCTTTTACCCGCTATTTCTGGCGCGTTGAAATCCGCGACAAGGACAACGAACTGCGCCGATCCGACGTAGCAGCGTTTGAAACCGGAATGATGGCTTTCCAAAACAATTGGAAGGGCTACTGGATTGGCGACGGACATACCACATCCGGCAACGGCATCAACGTGAAGCCGGCACCCTACTTCCGCAAAGAATTTCAAACCGCCAAACGCATTCGCTCCGCCCGCGCCTATATTGCCGCCGCCGGACTTTACGAACTCTATATCAACGGATCGCGCATCGGCGATCACCGCCTCGATCCAATGTACACCCACTTCGATCGCCGCACGCTTTACGTTACCTATGACGTTACCTCCTCGCTGCAAAACGGCAAAAACGCCGTCGGCGTGCTGCTCGGCAACGGCTGGTACAACCTGCAATCGACTGCCGTATGGTTCTTCGATCGTGCTCCTTGGCGCGATCGCCCGCAATTCTGCCTCGATTTGCGCATTACCTACGACGACGGCACAACCGAAACCATCAAATCGGATCGCGACTGGAAAACCACGCTAAGTCCGGTAATTTTCAATAGCATATATACAGGCGAACATTACGATGCCCGTCTCGAACAGCCGGGTTGGAACAGCGTTGGTTTCGACGACTCCAAATGGAAAAACGCCGTTTACCGACAAGCACCCTCGCAACATATCGTCGCGCAAGCCTTGCACCCCATTCGCAACGTCGATAAAATACCTGCCAAAACCTTCAAAAAGATTACGAATCAAAGGTATATCTACGATCTCGGACGCAACATTTCCGGCGTGAGCCAACTCCGCGTTAAAGGCGAGGCTGGCACTACCCTTCGCATCGTCCATTCCGAAATACTGCGCAAAGGCGACTCGATAGACATTCGCAACATTGCCGAACACTACCGCCCAAGCGACGACTCCGATCCCTTCTCAACCGACATTTTTATCCTTAGCGGAAAGGGGGAAGAAGAATTTATGCCGCGCTTCAACTACAAAGGATTTCAGTATGTGGAAGTTACGTCCGACAAGCCAGTTGAATTAACTGCCAACTCGCTCATCGGCTGGTTTATGCACAGCGATATGCCGTCTGTCGGCAGCGTTGAAACCTCGAACCCGACAATCAACAAACTTTGGTTTGCTGCCAACAATTCCTACCTTGCCAATATGTTCGGCTACCCCACCGACTGCCCCCACCGTGAAAAGAACGGCTGGACCGGCGACGGCAACTATGCGGTTGATCTTGGGCTGTATAATTTCGACGGCATCACTATTTACGAAAAGTGGCTTGCCGATCACAAGGACGAACAACAGCCCAATGGGTTGATTCCCAACATTATCCCCACAAGCGGTTGGGGACTTGACTGGGCTACCGGTCCCGATTGGACTGGCAGCGTGGCAATTATCCCTTGGGCGGTTTACGAGTTCTATGGCGACAGTCGGCTGTTGCTGACTATGTACGACAATATCCGCCGCTACGTGAATTGGCTCGACGGATTGTACCCCGATGGGTTATGCAATCAAGGGCTGGGCGACTGGGTGCCTGTAAAATCGAAAACACCGCAAATGTTTACGACAACCGTCTATTACTACCGTGTGGTATCTATTCTTGCAAAAACGGCAAAACTCTTTAACCGCACGGACGACTACGAGCATTATTCGGCACTGGCTGAGAAAATTCGCAATGCCTTCAACGACAAGTACCTGAATCGCGAAACAGCCATTTATCACGACGGCAACCAAACCGAAATGAGCACGACATTGTTATGGGGCTTGGTTCCTGACGACTTGCGCCAAAAAGTGGTGGATAACCTCGCGAAGCGCGTCATCGCCGATGATAGCCACATCGACGTGGGACTGCTCGGTTCGAAAGCCATCTTCCACACGCTCAGCGAAAACGGCTATCCCGATCTCGCCTACACCGTTGCCGCGCAGGAAACCTATCCTTCGCTCGGCTATATGATTGTAAAAGACAATGCAACAACGCTTTATGAGGATTGGTATGCCATTGGGGATCGCCGCGAATCGTCGCTCAACCACATTATGTTTGGCGAGATAAGCGCGTGGTTTTACAAGGCGTTGGGTGGTATCCGCATCAACCCCGAATACCCCGGATTTGCGAAATTCCTGTTGCAACCGCAATTTGTCGAAAAGCTAAACTCGGCAAACGTGTCGCACGACAGCCCACGCGGTAAAATCGTGTCACATTGGGAACGTGTCAAAAAGAACAGCATTAAATATCAGGTTGTTGTTCCGCCGAACTCTGCCGCCAACCTAACCTTGCCCAAGGGCTATAAACTGAAAAAAGCGGTTTTGGCATCTGGCGAAAAAGTGGATTTGGCGTTATCCAATGGGGGTTATGAATTGGTAGCCGGAAATTACAATTTGGAAATTACACGGTAAGGACAACGCATCAAAAAATGTGTCGCACAACAGGGCATAACCTGAGGTGCGACACATTTTTTATTCTCGTGGACAATTAGTTATTTTTTAACCCACATTGCAACCCATCAGGTCACAAAACGTTGAAAATCGCCTAAGTCCATTTTTTCAAATTCCGATTTGCGCACTACAAATTTTCGTTTGGAGAAAGGTTGTGATTTGTATTTAAGACGGCGACAGATAGCCTCCGCTTTGTGATTCGGCT
>JAISYO010000202.1 GCA_031269865.1 Dysgonamonadaceae bacterium
TTGTGGTTTTGTTGTTGAAAAAGGCGGAACAATAAGAGTAATCGAAAGAATGCCAAAATGGAAAGCAGGGAAAACAAAACGGTAAACCTGTCCGTGTCTATTATCTTATACCGATAAGTTTTCGTTTGCAATAAAATCATAATAGTCTTAGCAGGGTTGTAAGAAAATTTTTGTATCTTTGCCTCTTCGGAAAAATCAATTCAATAATAAACTTCATCATTGTGGCTGATACTAAGTATATTTTCGTTACGGGGGGCGTTGTTTCTTCGCTCGGAAAGGGGATTATCGCTGCTTCCGTGGGTAAACTTTTGCAAGCGAGGGGCTACAAAGTTACCATTCAAAAATTCGATCCCTACATCAATGTCGATCCGGGAACGCTGAATCCATACGAGCACGGCGAATGTTTCGTTACGGTGGACGGGCGCGAAACCGATTTGGATTTGGGGCATTACGAGCGTTTCCTCAATATCCAAACCAAAAAAGAGAACAACGTAACCACGGGGCGCATCTATCAGAACGTGATTTCGAAAGAACGCCGCGGCGATTTTTTGGGAAAAACCGTGCAGGTGGTGCCTCACATTACCGATGAAATCAAGCGCAACATCAAGCTCTTGGGGCTGAAAAACAAGTTCGACTTCGTCATCACGGAAATTGGCGGTACGGTGGGCGACATCGAGTCGCTTCCCTTTATCGAAAGCGTGCGCCAACTGCGTTGGGAATTGGGCAAGAACTGCTTCTGTATCCACCTGACGTATATTCCCTACATTGCCGCCGCCGGCGAGGTGAAAACGAAACCCACGCAGCACTCGGTAAAGGAATTGCAATCGGAAGGTATCCAACCCGATATGCTCGTGCTGAGAACCGAAAGGAAGCTGAGCGCGGACGTACTGCGCAAAGTGGCGTTGTTTGGCAACATCGATCCTTCGGCAGTGATGCAGTCGGTGGACGTGTCCACCATTTACGAAGTGCCCGTGATGATGCAGAAACAGGGTATGGACGAAGTTATCCTTCGCAAAATGAATATGCCGGTGGTGGGGAAACCTGCTATGGACGGATGGAACGCCTTCCTGCAAAAGCGCAACGACGCCAAAAAGGAAGTGCACATCAAGCTGGTGGGCAAATACGTTGAGTTGCCCGACGCCTACAAATCCATTACGGAAGCCTTGTCGCAAGCCGCCATATACAACGATCGCAAATTGGTGCTGGAAATGTGCCATTCCGAAAAGATTGACGATGAAAACGTTGCCGAGGTGCTTGGCGACGCCGACGGTATTGTCATCGCCCCCGGTTTCGGCTCGCGGGGCATAGAGGGCAAATTTGTCGCCTTGAAATACGCTCGCGAACACGATATTCCCTCTTTCGGCATCTGCCTCGGAATGCAATGTATGGTTATCGAATACGTCCGCGACGTGCTGGGCTTGAAAACCGCCAATTCCACGGAAATGGATCCACAAACCGAATACAAAGTCATCGACTTGATGGAAGAGCAGAAGCACATCACGAATATGGGTGCGTCGATGCGCCTTGGCGCATACGACTGCGTGTTGAAGAAGGGTTCGCTCGCGTTTCAGTCTTACGGCAAAACGCGGGTGCAGGAACGCCACCGCCACCGTTTCGAGCTGAACAACGATTACAAAGAGCGATTGGACGCGGCTGGAATGAAAAGTACCGGCATCAATCCCGATTCCAATTTGGTTGAGATTGTTGAAGTGCCCGAACTGCGCTGGTATCTGGGTACGCAGTTCCACCCCGAATACAACAGTACCGTCATTTCGCCACACCCCTTGTTTATGAGCTTTATGCAAGCCGCGGCGGAAACAAAAGAAATAAAAACAGAAAAGAAAACAAACGAATAAAATTCTTCGCGGGGCGGTTGAGCTTCGTTTAGTGTAAAAAAAAAAAATGGACAAAAATACAGTTATAGGGCTGGTACTCATTGCAGCCGTAGTGATAGGGTTTTCGATTTACACCCGTCCGAGTGCCGAGCAGATAGCCCAACAAAAAAGAGTACGCGATTCTTTGGCGCAAGTGGAAGCCCTACGCGCCCAACAACAAGCCGAGCAACCGGACAAGACGGTGGGCGACAGCCTTACTGCTTCCAACGAAGTAGTGGAACAAGGTCCGTCGGCAGCCGATTTTTTCGGCACGTCAGCCGATTCTGTCGCGGTGCAACAAACCCCCGTGGCAGCCGAAAAATTGATCACGCTCGAAAACGATAAGCTGCGCTTGAAGCTGAACACAAAGGGTGGGGGTGTTTATTCCGTTCAACTGAAAGATTATCTGCGATATACGAAAGACAGCCTTTATCTCTTTGAAGGGAACGAAGCGCATTTCAACCTCGAATTGTACAACCGGAAAAGTGTTCGTTTGATGAGCGGAGATCAATTTTTCACGCCCATTGTTTCGGCGGACGGCAAATCGGTAATTATGCGCTTGGGCGACGACACGGCGAAATGTATTGATTTCGTTTACAGCCTTCCCGACGAGGGTTATATGATGAACTTCGACATTCGCGTGGCTGGAATGAAACAAGATTTGCACCCCGAAAGCCAAACGAACTTCAAAGTGAGGTGGGAACAGCGAATCCGTCAGCAAGAGAAGGGACGCGCCTTCGAAAACCGCTACGCCCGTATCCATTACAAATACGACAAGCAGGACGCGAAGAAAATGAGCGAAACCAAGAACGACAACAAAGAACTGTCCGAACCATTGAAATGGTTTGCCTTTAAAGATCAGTTCTTTACCTCGGTGATTATTGCGGAAAAGCCTTTCTCGAACACCATTTTCGACAGCAAGGTATTGGATGGCGATGCCGAATACATAAAGGATTACCGCGCCGACGTGTGGGTGCCGGTAACAGTCGCGCCTTCGGGCAACGAGTTGAACATCAAGCTCGACTACTATTTCGGTCCGGCGCACTACAACACGCTGAAAGCCTACGGCAAACAAGAAAAATACAAAAACCTCGATTTGCAGGAACTGGTGGATTTGGGCTATCCGTGGGTAAGTTGGATCAACAAGTATTTCGTGATTCCTATCTTCAACGTCTTTCAGCGGTTCGGGTGGAGTATCGGCATCATCATTCTTCTTCTCACGCTGTTGGTAAAAATCATTCTCTCGCCGCTGACGTACAAATCCTATATGTCATCGGCGAAAATGCGCGTGCTTCGTCCGCAAGTGAAGGAACTCGAAGCCAAATATCCGGGGCAAGAGAAGGCGATGGAAAGGCAGAGGGCGATAATGGATCTCTATTCGAAGGCGGGCGCAAGCCCGATGAGTGGCTGTATGCCAATGCTTTTGCAGATGCCGGTTTTGCTTGCCTTGTTTTGGTTTTTCCCCTCGGCGATCGAATTGCGTCAGCAGAGTTTCCTTTGGGCAGACGATCTTTCCACCTACGACGCTTTGATTAAATGGGGCGGAAACATTCCCTTCCTCTCAAAATACCTCGGCAACCACATCAGTATCTTTTGTGTGTTGATGACTGTTGTAAACGTCATCTACACGAAATACAATATGGCATCAACCGACACGGGACAACAGCAAATGGCAGGAATGAAATATATGCCCTATTTTATGTCTGTCTTTATGTTCTTTTTCCTCAATTCCTATCCTTCGGGCTTGAATTACTACTATTTTCTTTCGACGTTTTTCACGGTGGCGATTTCTACGGCGTTCAAGTATTTCGTGAACGAGGATAAATTGCTCGCCCAATTGGAAGCCAACAAGAAAAAACCGAAAAAAAAATCGGGCTTTATGGCGCGTTTGGAGGAGGCGCAGAAATTGCAGGAGCAACAAGCTCGCCAACGGGCGAAAGAGAACGCGAAAAAAAGGAGGTAGAAATCAACATTTTATACTAATCTGTATTTATTACCCGATGCTAAAACCTTGCTTACACGTAGTTATCCGCTTCTATCCGCACAAAAAAGTGCGAACTGCCGTTGTTTTGTTCGCGGCGTTTGTTCTTCAAATCGGTTGCCGCCCCAATCTCACGGATGGGGATAAGGCTTCGGCTGTCGTTTCGCAAGTGGCGGACACAATGGAAATAATTCAGGAAGAGGTTCAGAAAGTCTTGACTGCCGACGACATTCGTTTTGAGAAAGACATACAATTCAAAAAATACGTGCTCGAAGACGAGTACCCTTACAAAGACACCACCCGCGTTTTTCAGTGGAAAAAGATGAAGGAATGCATTGCCTTCATCGAAAACGCCGTTGCCGACGGCGGGTTTTGGGGCGTGTTGAGCAACTACAAGAATTTGAACGGCGAAGCACCCACCATCGAGGACTTTGTACGCAATGAATATCAGCGCGTTACGGACAAACACGGGGTGGAACGCTATCAATCTTCGCCGCTTTATTCCGCCGCCGGCGACACCACGCTGACACGCTATGGCAGGGACGGCTGGTTAGTGAAACTCTTGGATAGCGACACGCTCGCGATGATAAAGGTAAACGGCGTTTCGGTGGAAGGCGAATTTCTCGTCCCCAAGCGTTACATACAGTCGTGGGGCGACACCGTCCGTTTCGACAGGGTTGTGGTGGTGGACGTAACCAATCAGAACATCGCCACCTTGGAAAAAAGGGATAGTCTTTGGGCGGTGTTGAGTATGAATCACGCCACCACGGGACGGCGCAAACCGCCTTACGCGCAGGAAACGCCGAGGGGAATTTTCGCCGTGCAACAGAAGAAGGCAAAAATGCTTTACGAGAAAGACGGCTCGTCGGAAATTGCAGGTTTCGCGCCCTACGCATCGCGCTTTACCAACGGGGCGTATGTGCACGGTGTCCCGACAGAGAACCCCAAAGGGAGCATTATCGAGTACAGCATGTCGCTGGGAACCACGCCCCGATCGCATATGTGTGTGAGAAACGCCTCGTCCCACGCAAAATTTGTGTTC
>JAISYO010000061.1 GCA_031269865.1 Dysgonamonadaceae bacterium
TGAACCGGCTCGAAACCCAAATCTCCCGGTGTGAAATAAAATTTTTCGTAATAGGCGGGATCGTCGGGAATGTGCATCTTGCGGTATTTCCCGGCGATACTTCCGTCTTTTTCCAAAACGACAGCTGTATTGTGATACAGCCCGGCGGCGCGTTTCTCAAACAAAGAAAGGACGATAACCACTTCCAATTCACGCGCCAATTCGCCAAACGTTTCGGTGGATTTTCCGGGGACGGATTCCGCCTGATTGAAGGTTTCGGGATCTTCGGTTTGGCAAAAATACAAGCCGTTGTGCAATTCCTGCAAAACAACCAGTTCCGCGCCTTGCGATGCCAACGTCCTTATTTTCTGATGTAATCGGGCAACATTGTCCCCGATATTTCCCGAATTTGCTTGTTGTATAACGCCTACTTTCATCAACTTATATCATTTAGGAATTTAGAAATCCAATTTATAGAAAACCGTCGGGGAGCTGCATCGTTACGCAATGCAGCGAACCGTGCTGTTTGATGAGCGGACGGCAATCTATGCCGATGATTTCCCTGTCGAGAAAAGCCTTTTGCAATTGTCCACGCGCCATTTCATCTTTCGCGGAAGCGTAGAACGGCAACAAAACCGCGCCGTTCACGATGAGGAAATTGGCGTAGGTGGCAGGAAGGCGGCTGCCCTCGAAAACCACTTCGTCCGCCATCGGCAGGGCGATGAGCTTATAGGGTTTTCCTTCTTCGGTAAGGAAAGCCTGCAATTCTTTTTCCATCGCTTGAAGCTCGGCGAAATGCGTGTCGTTTTTGTCCGTGCACTGCACGTAGGCGATAGTCCGCTCATCGCAAAAACGCGCGAGGGTGTCCACATGATTATCGGTGTCGTCCCCTGCCAAATAGCCGTGGTTGAGCCACAATATCCGCTTCAAACCGAAGGTTTTCAAGAGGAAACGTTCTATTTCTCGCCGTTGCATCGGCTGATTGCGGTTGGGCGCGAGCAAGCACCGCGAGGTAGTCAGCAGGGTGCCTTTGCCGTCCGATTCCACCGAACCGCCTTCCAAGACGAAATTGAGGTGGTTGCGGTATTGCACTTCGGGACGAAAAACGCCGAGGCGAAAGAGTTCCTGCGTAATCAGGTTGTCGTGGTTGGCGGCGAATTTCAAGCCCCAAGCGTTGAAACCGAAATCGAGAACCGTTGGCAGTCCGTCGATGAACACAGGCAGTCCGCCGTGATCACGTGCCCACGTGTCGTTGGTTTTTGCCTTCGCGACAATCAAGTTGCGGCGTTCTTCCGCCGTGAAAAACTGTTCCAAGCCTTCGGATTCGGGACTGACTATCAATAATTTCTCGCGCTTCAATATCTCTTTGGAAAAAGCGAGGTAACAAGCCTTTACCTCGTCCAAGATAGGAAACCAATCGGTTTCGGAATGCGGAAACGCGATCTGTACGCCGCTTTGCGAATGCCATTCGGCAGGAAAAACAACGCGAGCCATAAGAAACCGTTTTAATTTTAAGCGTCCATATTTCCCCTGACAATTCCACGGGAAGAAGCACGCACAAAATTCAATATGGTGCTTTTTTCTTCGGATTCGGGCAGTTCCGTTTCTATTTTCGCCAAGGCTTGGCTGATGTTCAGCCCCGATTGGTACAATAGGCGGTAAACTTCCTGTATGTTGTTGATTTGTCCGCTGGTAAATCTCCTGCGGCGAAGCCCGACGATGTTCAGCCCGACGAAAGACACTGGATCGCGCCCCGCCATAACGAAGGGCGGAATGTCTTTTCCGAGGCGTGTTCCGCCCTGAATCATCACGTGGCTGCCCACCTTCGTGAACTGATGTACGAGCGTGCCGCCGCTCAAAATGGCGTAGTCTTCCACTTCCACTTCGCCGGCAAGCTGCGATGTGTTGCCGAGAATGACATGATCTTTCAAGATGCAATCGTGCGCCACGTGGCTGTACGCCATAATCAGGCAGTTCTTGCCGACAATGGAAAAGCCCTTCGACGCCGTCCCCCGATTTACCGTGGCACATTCGCGCACGACGGTTCCGTCGCCGATGATGGCGAGCGAATCTTCCCCCATAAACTTCAAATCCTGCGGTATGCCGCCGATGGTGGCGTTTGGGAAGATGGTGCAATCCTTGCCGATACGCGAACCCGACAGGATAACGGCGTGCGTGAGGATACGCGAACCATCGCCGATTTCCACGTTAGCATCGACGTAGGCAAAGGGTTCAACAACAACATTGTCCCCCAAAATGGCGTCGGGGTGGACAAACGATAAAGATGAAATAGTGTTCATAAATTGAGGTTAATAGATGAAAGGGTTTATTTATTTTTGATGATTTGAGCCATAAAATCGGCTTCGGCAGCCACCTTGTCGCCAATGAAAATCAATCCGCGCATAGTGGCGATGCTGCGGCGCATTTCGCTCTGCAGTTCCACGCGGATAATCATCGTGTCGCCCGGAACTACTTTTTGGCGGAATTTCACGTTGTTGATTTTGAGAAAATAGGTGGAATAGCGTTCGGCTTCGTCCAAATCCGCCAACACAAATATGCCCCCCACCTGCGCCATCGCCTCAATCTGCAACACACCCGGCATTACCGGCTCTTGCGGAAAATGTCCCACGAAGAAGGGTTCGTTAGTCGTGATGTTTTTTATCCCGACGATGTAGCGATCGGTTTTCTCAATGATTTTGTCCACCAACAAAAACGGGTAGCGGTGCGGCAGCAACGAGCGCACTTTGTTGTTGTCCATCAAGGGTTCTTGCGACACGTCGTAGAACGGCGGTTGCACTTCGTTTATTTTGATGTCTTTGCGCAACAGCCGCGTCAATTTGTTGTTGATTTTGTGCCCCGGCTTGGTGGCGATTACGCGTCCTTTGATGGGTTTCCCGATGAGCGACAAGTCGCCAATGATGTCGAGCAGTTTATGCCGAGCGGGTTCGTTGGGGAAAGCGAGGTCGCGCAAATTCAAGTAGCCCAATTCCTTGGCGTTGAGCCGTGGCACGTGAATTTCGTCGGCAAGCTCGTCGAGATCTTTTTGCGGAAGTTCGCATTCGTAAATGACGATGGCGTTGTCCAGATCGCCGCCCTTTATCAAGCCCGCCTTGCGCAACTGTTGTATCTCTCGCACGAAAACGAAGGTGCGTGAAGGTGCGATTTCGGTTTTGTAATCTTCGACGCTGTCCAAAGAAGCCGATTGGTTGGGAATATACTTCGAATCAAATTCAATGAATGAATTAATGCAGAAACTATCGTCGGGAAGCAGGATCAGTTTCGAGCCGGTTTCGGGATCGGACACCTCTATTTTCTTGCGGACGATGTAATAATCCTTGTCTTTTTCCTGCTCGACGATGCCCGCCTTTTCAATGGCTTTCACGTATTCAATGGCACTTCCGTCCAAAATGGGAAATTCTGAGGCATTCACGTCCACGAGGCAATTATCTATCCCCAAGGCATACAATGCCGAAAAAGCGTGTTCCACGGTGCTTACCGTTACCCCGCCGATTCCAAGAACCGTTCCGCGTTGCGTGCCCACTACATTTTCAGCCAACGCTTCGATGACGGGTTGTTTTTCAAGATCTATCCTTTTGATTTTGTAACCCGTATCCACGGGCGCGGGCTTGAACGTTATCTCAATGTTCAAGCCTGTATGCAAGCCTTTCCCTTTCAGGGTAAAACTCTCTTTTAACGTTTTCTGTTTCACAATATATTATATATACGTTATAATCGGACAAAAATTTTGCGCAAAGATACAACCATTTTATGGATTAAACGATAATCCCGCAAAATTGGTTTACTCAATCGCTGTTTTACTTTTCATTCAACTGTTTTTTCAGGCGCTCTACCTCTCTTTCCAAGTTCGATAGTTGCTTGTACATATCCGGTAGTTTCTGAATAATGATGCTCGATCGGAAATAGTTTTTGACGGGGAAAGCCGGCGTCCCGATGATTTCCGCGCCGTCTTTCGTGTTGCTGATGATTCCGGCTTGCGCCCCCACACGCACGTTGTTTCCGATGGAAATATGTCCGCCGATGCCCGCTTGTCCCCCCAAAACACAATTTTCGCCGATTTTGGAAGATCCTGCGACACCCACTTGAGCAGCCATAGCGGTGTGTTTCCCCACTTCGCAATTGTGGGCAATCTGTATGAGGTTGTCCAACTTCACGCCCCGGCGAATGATGGTTGAACCCATTACCGCACGATCTATCGTGGTGTTGGCTCCAATTTCCACGTCGTCTTCGATGATCACGTTCCCCATTTGCGGGATTTTGTGGTAAACGCCGTCCTCGTTGCTGAAACCGAAGCCGTCAGCCCCGATAACCGCGCCCGAATGCAGAATGCAATTATCGCCGACGACGCAGCCCTGATAAATTTTAACGCCGCTGTATATGGTGGTGTTCTTGCCGATTTTCACGTTGTCGCCCACGTAAGCCTGAGGATAAACCTTGCTGCCGTCGCCAATTTCGGCTTTTTCCCCGATATAGGCGAAAGCCCCCACATAAATATCCTGACCCGTTGTTGCGGAAGGGGCGATGAAACTCATCTCTTCCACCCCGCTTTTCTTGGGCGCGGCATTGGTTGCCATTTCCAAAAGCGAAGCGAGCGCGGTATAGGCGTTCGGGACTTTGATGAGCGTGGCGCGAATCGCCTGTTCGGGTTCGAAATCGTTGTTTACCAAAACAATGTCCGACTTCGTTTCATAGATGAAATGCGTATATTTGGGGTTGGCAAGGAAGGTTATCGTGGCAGGTTTGCCTTCTTCAATCTTCGCAAAATCACTTACTTCCACGTTGGGATCGCCGATGATTTCCCCTTTGAGGAACCCCGCTATTTCTTTGGCTGAGAATTTCATATATTGATACTATTATTGATATTAAATGCAAATTAACGAAAAATTTTTCAATCTTCCCTTTTCGAAACACTTAATATACATTAAGCCTTTTTAAATCCGCTGTCGTCAGCCTTTGCGATGACTCCTGCGATAATGAAATGAAAAACGACACAAGATTGATTCTTGCATCGTTTTTCTAACATTTTCAGGAGGTTGCGACTTTCGCCGAAACGTCCGTCAAAATCCTCATCGTGAGTGGTTTATAGGCTTATTCCACTGCTGCCTGCGCCGCTGCCAAACGTGCGATAGGCACGCGGAAGGGCGAGCAACTTACATAATCAAGTCCCGTGCGGTGGCAGAATTTTACCGACGAGGGTTCGCCGCCATGTTCGCCGCAGATGCCGCATTTGAGGTTGGCGCGTACTTCGCGTCCTTTCTGCGTTGCCATCTGCACCAACTGTCCGACGCCTTTCTGGTCGAGTACTGCAAACGGGTCTTCTTTCAGGATGTGCTTGTCGAGATACATCGGAAGGAACTTGGCAACGTCGTCGCGGCTGAAACCGAAAGTCATCTGTGTCAAGTCGTTGGTGCCGAATGAGAAAAACTCTGCTTCGGTTGCGATGCGGTGAGCGGTGAGTGCTGCACGCGGAATTTCAATCATCGTACCTACTTTGTAGTCGATTTTCTTGCCGCGTTCGGCAAATACTTTCTCTGCCGTGGTATCGATGATTTTTTTCTGCGTCTGAAATTCGTAAAGGATACTCGTGAGCGGAACCATTATTTCGGGATGCACCTCAACGCCTTTCGCTGCCAAGTCCATAGCGGCTTCGAGGATAGCGCGGGTTTGCATTTCCGTGATTTCGGGATAGAGGTTTCCAAGGCGGCAGCCGCGAAGTCCGAGCATCGGGTTCTGTTCGAGCAGCCCTTCGACGCGAGCGTGGATTTCTTCGTAAGGCACGCCCATCACGGCAGCCATTTCTTTCTGTCCTTTTTCATCGTGGGGAACAAATTCGTGGAGGGGCGGGTCGAGCAGGCGCACGGTTACGGGCAGTCCTGCCATCGCCTCGAAAATTCCGTAGAAGTCGGCGCGTTGCAACGGAAGGAGTTTGGCGAGCGCTTTGCGGCGTCCGGCTTCGTCCTTGGCGAGAATCATTTCGCGCATTGCGATGATTTTGTCGCCTTCAAAGAACATGTGTTCCGTGCGGCAAAGTCCGATACCTTGCGCCCCGAATTGGCGAGCAACGGTGGCGTCTTTCGGCGTGTCGGCGTTGGTGCGCACTTTGAGGCGGGCGTGTTTGTCGGCGAGTTTCATCAACGAGTCGAAGTCGCCCGAAAGTTCGGGTTCTTGCGTTTCTATTTTTCCGGCGTAAACCAATCCGGTAGAGCCGTTGAGCGAAATCCAGTCGCCTTCGTTGAGCAGTTGGCCGCCCACGGCAAGAGTTTTCTTTTTATAATCAATTTGAACGCCGTTGGCGGCTGATACACAGCATTTTCCCATACCGCGAGCCACAACCGCAGCGTGTGAAGTCATACCACCGCGAGCGGTCATAATTCCTTCTGCTACAGCCATGCCACGAAGGTCTTCGGGCGAAGTTTCGATGCGGCAGAGTACTACTTTTTCGCCGCGTTTTACCCATTCTTCGGCGTCGTCGGCGTGGAACACCACTTTACCTGTGGCTGCGCCGGGCGATGCGGGCAAACCTTTGGTCATTGCTTTTGCTTGTGCGAGAGCGGATTTTTTGAAAACGGGGTGAAGGAGTTCGTCAAGTTTTTCGGGTTCTTGGCGGAGGAGGGCTGTTTTTTCGTCAATCACGCCCTGCGCGAGCATTTCCATCGCGATGCGAACCATTGCTGCGCCAGTGCGTTTGCCGTTGCGGGTTTGCAGCAGCCACAGTTTGCCGTCCTGAATGGTAAATTCGATGTCCTGCATATCGCTTGCGTGGTCTTCGAGTTTTTGTTGAATTTCAATCAGTTGTGCGGCACATTGGGGCATTGATTCTTCGAGCGAGGGGAATTTTGCAGCGCGGTCGGCTTCGGAAATACCCTGTTGAGCCGCCCATCGTTTCGAGCCTTCGAGCGTGATTTGTTGCGGTGTACGCACGCCTGCAACCACGTCTTCGCCCTGTGCGTTAATCAAATATTCGCCGTTGAAAATATCTTCGCCCGTAGCGGCGTCGCGGCTGAAAGCTACACCGGTAGCGGAATTGTTGCCCATATTGCCGAATACCATCGCCTGCACATTGACGGCAGTTCCCCATTCTTCGGGGATGCGGTACATCTGACGGTAGAGGATTGCGCGTTCGTTCATCCAAGAGTCGAACACTGCGCAAACCGCGCCCCAGAGTTGTTCCCAAGGGCTGTCGGGGAAATCCTTGCCGGTCTGCGCTTTCACTGCGGCTTTGAATTTCGCGACGAGCGTTTTGAGGTCTTCCACGCCGAGTTCGGTATCGAGTTCCACGCCTTTTGCCTCTTTCACTTCGTCCATAATTTTTTCAAACGGGTCGATTTCCGTTTTGGAAGTCGGTTTCATGCCGAGAACCACGTCGCCGTACATCTGCACGAAGCGGCGGTAGGAGTCCCAAGCGAAGCGGGGGTTGCCCGATTTTGCGGCGATTGCTTCAACCGCGCTGTCGTTCATGCCGAGGTTAAGCACGGTGTCCATCATACCCGGCATCGACACGCGAGCGCCGGAGCGAACTGATACAAGGCAGGGGTTTGCTTTGTCGCCGAACTTTGTGCCGGTCAGGTTTTCGACCTGTTTCATAGCGGCTTCAACTTCCGCTTTGATAAGCGCAACAGTTGTGTCTTTACCCTGTTTGGTATATTCTGCACAAACCTCTGTCGTGATAGTGAAACCGGGAGGCACTGGAACGCCTATCAGATTCATTTCGGCGAGGTTAGCACCTTTACCACCGAGCAGATTTTTCATATCTGCACGTCCTTCGGCTTTGGCGTTGCCAAAGGTATAAACTCTCTTTCTTTCCATTTGTCTTTATTATTTTAAATTATTGTTGTTTCTTCGTTAATATATGCCCTTCACGAAATGTGGGGACAAAAATATAAAAAAATGTATAAAACAAAAAATTCCACGCCGATGTTAAAGCTCTAAATTTTTGTTCATTGCAACGATATTCTTTCCAATGTGTCCATTTTTGCCACTTTTTCCAAGCGCATCAAAGGTTTTTTGATGCTGTCTTGGACGTTTTCGTCCGCCGTATTTTGCCCCGCGTGTGTCCGCGATGCAAGGCGGATATTGTATAGATGGATTCCCCTGAACCGTTCGCGTTGGCTATTCAGATGCACAAACCCGCTGATGGTTTTCAGCGTGTCGTTTGCGATGAATCGCGATGCGCTTGTGTTGTATGATTGATTTTGGGAAATATCCGTTGTTCGGTAAATGGTGGTGTCTTTGTATTCCAGCATCAGCACCGATTTTAATACGCTTTGCGTTGTTGAGGGAATGCCCAGCACGTCGAACCCGAAATCAAATTGATCTTGCCCGATTTGGGTTGCGGTGGTAGCGGAATCGAGGCGGAAACGGAATCCTTGACAAATATCGGCTTCGGCAAAAGAATAGGTGGACGGAATGTAAGTCGTCGTTTTCGTCCTGCGATAAACGTCTTTTTCCTGTTGCAAAATCTTGTTTTGCTCGTTTGCCAACGTCTTTTGCAAGCGTTGGATACGCGCTTTTACCGAGTCGTTCATACGAAGGTAAATATCAATTTTGTCGGAATAATAAACCAGCGAGGTGTCCCACTGTTCCTGCGTGGTGTGGTGCTTTTCGAAGATGGAATTGAAGAACGCCTCTTTTTTTTGGGGGCTGTCGAAGTTGCGGTAATCGTTATCCATCAAGGCTTCGGCGATATAAACATCGTACATCAGGCTTTCCATCTTCTTTTTGTCCAGCACATTCTTCGGGCGTTGGCAAGCGGAAATCACGATGCCGAGAATGATGATGATGGGCAAATATGGGACGGGGCGGTGTTTCATTCGTCGTTTTCTTTTTCCAGTTTTTCTTTTTCCAATTTTTCCCGTTCGCTTTTCGAGAGCAGGGAATAGGACAATGTTTTGCGATAGAAGAACAGCAGCAGCAGCACGCCCACGGTAATGGCAGAATCGGCAACGTTGAAGATGAAACGGAAAAAGAGTATTTTTTCGCCGCCCCAAATCGGCACCCAGTCGGGTAGGGTGGTGTTAATCAAGGGGAAATAGAGCATGTCCACCACTTTTCCGTGCAGCCAACTCGAATAACCTTCGCCCAGAGGCACGAAGGTTGCCACTTGTCCGGGGACGACAATGTTTCCCAATGAATTGACGACGGGTTCCGTGCTCGCCGAAAAAAATTCGCCGTAGAACACGCTGTCGATAATGTTTCCCGATGCCCCCGCCAAAATGAGCGCGATGCAGACGATAAACCCCATCTTGTAGGATTGCCGCACGAGTTTTGTCAGGTAGATGGCAATGGCGACGACGGCGGCGATGCGGAAAAGCGACAGGGATAATTTCCCGAAGGCTTCTTTCCCGAAAGCCTCAATCCCGAAAGCCATACCCCGATTTTCCACGAAATGGAGTTTGAACCAGCTGGTTATGTCGATGGTTTCGGAAAGCGACATAGTTGTTTTTACCCATATCTTTAAAAGTTGATCGAGCAATAAAATCAAGAAAACGACGAGGACGGCAATGAGTCCCTTTTTCGTGTTGTTGTTCATACGCGAGAGAATGGGTTTAGGACACCGCACGAGCAAAAAGAAGCCGTAATGTTTCTCATCGCCGTGCCGGATATTGGTTCATCATTCAAAATTATAGGGTTGCTATTTTTTCTTGCTTTCCTTGGCTTCGATGCTCAGCGTGGCGTGGGGAACGGCGCGAAGGCGTTCCTTCGGAATGAGCTTGCCCGTTTCGCGGCAAATCCCGTAGGTTTTGTTTTCGATGCGCACCAAGGCGGATTGCAGGTTCTGAATGAATTTCATTTGGCGTTGCGCCAAACGTCCTGCCTCTTCTTTCGAGAGCGTGGACGCGCCTTCTTCCATTATTTTGAATGTGGGGGAAGTGTCCACCGTGTCGTTTCCGTCGGCATTCATAACCGCGGCGCGAAGGTTTTCATACTCGCCTTTCGCCGCCTCTAATTTTTCGTTGATGATGGCGCGAAATTCTTCGAGTTCGGCATCGGAATATCTTGTTTTTTCACTCATAATTCTTTTCTTTTTTTATAATGTTGCGAATAATTAAGGACTCTCTTTTCAATTGCGTATGCAAAGGTATAAAAATTTTCAATCATATCCCATAACAACAGAAAAGCAATGGGGCTGTTCAAAAATATGCTATAAAACATCTAGGCCTTTTCGATTTCGATGCCCAGCTTTTCGTCGTCGATTTCTATCTCGTCGGCAAACGAGTTTTTCTCTCCCAACGAAATGTTGTCGGCGAGCACTTGCGACGTGATATAATCGGCGTATTCGGCGATGGCGGCGGCGAACAAGGCGTTTGACGACAACGCCACGTTGATGCGATCGGTAATTTCCAAGCCCGTCGATTTGCGCAGGTTTTGGATTCGGTTTACCAACTCGCGGGCGATGCCTTCCTTCCGTAAATCGTCGGTTACGGTTATGTCCAGCGCGACGGTTAGGCGTCCTTCGTTGCCGACTAACCAGCCGGGTATGTCTTCCGAGATGATTTCCACATCGGAAAGTTCGACAGTCGCTTTTTGACTGTCCACTTCAAAGGTGTGCGAGCCGTTTTTTTCCAATGCGTTGATTTCTTCCTGCGTCATATTCGCGACGAGCGCGGCAAGTTGCTTCATTATTTTTCCGTATCGCGGTCCGAGTTTTTTGAAATCGGGTTTGATGCGCTTCACGAGAATGGCGTTGGCGGAATCCACAAAATTGAGTTCTTTCACGTTTACCTCGTTCAGTATGAGCGATTTTACCGTGTCGATATTTCGGCGTTGCTCATCGTCTGTCACCGGAATCATAATTTGCGCCAGCGGTTGGCGGACTTTTATGTTTACCTTGCGGCGCAAAGCAAGCACGATGGACGATGCCGATTGTGCCAGCGCCATCTGTTCTTCCAACGCCTTGTCGATAATCGCCGTGTCGGCTTCCGGGAAACGGGCAATGTGCACCGATTCATACGTTTCGCTCTCTGTCGCCCCCGTCAAATCGCAATAAAGTTTGTCGGAATAGAAAGGCGCGATGGGTGCCATCAGCTTCGCCACGCTTAGCAAGCATTGGTACAGGGTTTGGTATGCCGACAGCTTGTCGTCGTCCATATCGCCGCCCCAAAAACGTTTGCGGTTGAGGCGGACGTACCAGTTGCTGAGGTTGTCGTTCACGAAATCAGCGATGGCGCGTCCGGCTTTCGTGGGTTCGTAATCGGCGTAAAAGCCGTCCACGTCCTGCACCAGCGAGTTGAGCAGCGAGATGATCCACCGATCGATTTCCGGACGTTTTTCAAGGGCTACCTGCGGATATTGGTTGGCGAATCCGTCCACGTTTGCGTAAAGCGCGAAAAACGAATAGGTGTTGTAGAGCGTGCCGAAGAATCGGCGGCGAGCTTCTTCCACGCCTTCGATGTCGAATTTCAGGTTGTCCCACGGCGATGCGTTGGTAATCATATACCAGCGCAAGGGATCGGACCCGTATTTCTCGATCGTTGCGAAGGGATCAACGGCGTTGCCGAGGCGTTTCGACATTTTGTTGCCGTTCTTGTCGAGTATCAATCCATTGGAAACCACGTTTTTGAATGCCACGCTACCTTTTATCATCGCGCTGATTGCGTGTAGCGTGAAGAACCACCCGCGTGTTTGATCAACGCCTTCGGCGATGAAGTCGGCGGGATAGATTGAAGTAAAATTATTTTCTGTATTCATATTAATTATTTTGTTTCTTTTAAATTTTTCTTTTTGTCCGAAAGAGCTGAATTTATTGCCAAGTAAGCCCCAAACAAAAGAAAAAAACTGCAATCGCGAGTCAAATGAACCAATTTGTTCTAATATTCTTTTTTAAATTTTCTTTGAAGTATTCTTTTTCGCGACGTTTTATTTCAGTTTCCAAATTAGTTCTTGTCATTTGTTCTTCGTAATATCTTTCACTATTAGGCGGAAGGATTGAAAAGATACCCGTTGAGCGTAATTTATCTTCTGATTCAGAATATGAATATTGGGAAAATGTTTCTGCAATTTTATCAAGTAGCTGTTTCTTCGCTTTTTGTTTGGGTTTTAAACTATTTAACCATTTCCAACATATCACATTATCACTAATATATGATGGAACCGCTTGTTTCAATGCGCGAGTTTCAACGCCATACAATTCTGCGAGGTCGAAATCAAGCATAACTTGCTGTTCACGCAAGGCAATGATTTTGTTTTGAATCGTTTGCATTTGCATATTCGCCTCTTATTTTATTCACTCTCAAACGGATAATGCACCTGCGCAAAAGGCATCGCGCCACTGTCAAACCACACGTCAATCAAATCCAATTCCCTTTTCATTGGTTTGCCCGAAGGCGAAACGAGAATGATATTATCGACGTATGGGCGGTGCAAATCAATGTTCGCAACGGCGTAGTTTTCAGCCGAATAATCGCCGACTTTGAATTTCGGGTAGGGATTTTCAGCCATAAAACCTGCCGCAATCGATTTTTCGATTTCGGCAAACAGTTCGGCGAGCGAGCCGATGCAAATTTCTTCCGCGCCGTCTTCGGTGCGCCAAATCGGTAGCGGCGTACCCCAATAGCGCGAGCGCGACAAATTCCAATCGTTGAGGTTTTCGAGCCATTTGCCGAAACGCCCGGTGCCTGTCGATTGCGGTTTCCAATTTATCGTTTCGTTGAGGGCAATCATTTCGTCCTTTACTGCCGTTGAGCGGATAAACCAACTGTCTAAGGGATAGTATAATACAGGCTTGTCGGTGCGCCAGCAGTGCGGATAGTTGTGGGTGTGCTTTTCTTTTTTGAAGAGCAAACCGCGCCCTTGCAACCACAAACAAATTTCAGTGTCGAGCGACAAATGTTCCGCCGGAAGTTCCTGATAATAGGCATCTTTTACAAATTTTCCGGCGAAATTTTTGTAAAGTTCCACATCGACATTGGTTTTCACGAAATCGGCGTCCAAATCCTCAATTTTGTAGAATTTCCCGGTTAAATCAACCATCGGAACCTGCTTGCCGTTTTTGTCGAGCAAAAGCATCGGCGCGATGCCGAAATTTTTGGCGACTTTATCGTCGTCAGCCCCAAAAGTGGGGGCGATATGCACGATGCCCGTACCGTCTTCGGTGGTTACGAAATCGCCGGAAATTACGCAAAATGCTTGTCCGTCAGGTTTTACAAACGGAATTAACTGCTCGTATTCCATCCCGACTAAATCTTTGCCCAAACATTCGCCGAGAATTTCAAATTCCTCAATTTTTTTCTCGCCGAAATACGCCGAAACTCTTTCTTTTGCAAGAATATAAACGCAAACTTTTCCCGAAAACGGATTTTTTGCCCTCACAAAATTATAAACAATCTTTTCGCCCACGCAAAGCGCGGTGTTTGAGGGCAATGTCCAAGGCGTTGTCGTCCAAGCGAGGAAATAACAGCCCCCTAAATCCTCCTCAGGGGGACTTTGGCGCAGTGCGGTTTTGATGGTCTCGAGTGTTTTTTCAAAGTTATATAAAACTTCTTCGTTGGTAAATCTGATTACTTTAAAACCTTTTTCATTAAGAAAATCAGAACGCATTTTGTCAAATTCTATCTGATTTTCTTCATTGTGATAACCGCCATCTACCTCAATTACAAGTTTTTTTGAAAGACAAGCAAAATCAACAATAAAATCGCCGATAACGTGTTCGCGACGGAATTTATAACCGTCAAGCTGCTTGCTGTCCAGATTTTGCCAAAGAAAATTTTCTGCCTCTGTCGCATTTTTTCTGCGATTTTCTGCATTTTCTTTCAAGATTTCAGAAGTTGCAACATTTGCGGTATTGTAAAGTTTGTTTTTATGCGCCTCGCTTTCAGTTTGCGCTACCGCAAAGTCCCCATGAGGGGGATTTAGGGGGCTAATGACTTTAAACATCGCCACGCACGTTAAATCTTTCACATCTCTGTACGCCCCCGGCTGATTCAGTTCGTGGGTGCTCAACCCCGTTCCCGCGGCGGGCGAATAGGGCTGAATGGTGTATCCTTTATAGAGCAAGTCTTTCTTATACAGTTCTTTGAGCAGATACCAAAGCGTTTCGATATAGCGGTTGTCGTAAGTGATATACGGATCGTCCATATCCACCCAATAGCCCATTTTCCGGGTAAGATCTTCCCATTCGGCGGTGTATTTCATCACTTCGTGGCGGCAGGCGGCGTTGTATTCATCAACGGAAATTTTTTTGCCAATGTCCTCTTTGGTAATGCCGAGCATCTTTTCCACGGCGAGTTCCACGGGCAGTCCGTGCGTGTCCCACCCGGCTTTGCGGTTTACCAAAAAGCCCTTCATCGTTTTGTAGCGGCAGAAAATATCTTTGATGCTGCGGGCGATGACGTGGTGGATACCCGGCATTCCGTTGGCGGAAGGCGGACCTTCGTAAAACACAAACGTGGGGCAACCCTCGCGGGTTTCCAAGCTTTTGCGAAACAGATTTTGCTCGTCCCATTTCTTCAACATTTCCTTGTTGATTTCCGACAGATCGAAACGGTTGTATTCTGTAAATTTTCTGCTCATTGTCCGATACTTTTATTATCTTTCAAAAATTAAGAAACTGTTTTGAATTTTTTTATGCGGTGTTTTTTAGTCATTTTGCCCCCATCCCCTACGGGACTTCCCCCACAAGGGGAAGGAATAGGAAGACGGTTTTTTTGATTTGGGCTTTCGTTTCGCATCAAATAGTTGGGCTATTTGAAAGAAAGAGAAGCTCAAAGACGCGGAAAAGGGCAAAAAACAGCATAAAAGAAAAAACAATTTAGATTATTCGTAAAATTCTAAACAGTTTCCGGGCTGCAAAGGTAGTCATTTTTAGGATATGAACAATGGAATGGGGCGACGGATTTATGGGGGATTGATTTTATCGGTAAAAATCAAATAAATTTGCTTTATGCTCTCTATTTTCATTATCTTTGGATAAGATAAGATGCGTTTCGATGACAAACTTGTCTTTTTTTGCAGATATAATTAAAATGAATACCCGCATATTTGCCTAATTCACAAAAAGCATTATCTTCGCAGTCGAAAATACAAATCAGAAGCGTATGAATTCAGAGGATTTTATACGGGAGTTTCCCGGCGAGGCGGGTTGCAAGGCGAAATTTAAGGCGTTTCGCGAACAGGCAGGCGTTGCCTGCCTGGAATGCGGCAGCCGCCAGGGCTTGAAAACCAACGCGGCGATGCGCAAATCGAAGCTGCCGTCCCGGTACCGGTTTTTGGCGGTGCACCTTTTGACCCCGGCCAAAAAGAGTTTTTCGGCGGCAGGGTTGCAGCGCCAGCCGGGGCACGAGCGTTATCGCCCGGTCTGGCATTTGGCGCACAAGTTGCGCACGGCAACGGGGCTGCGCGGCGGGGAGTACGTTTTGGCGGGCGGGACAGAACTTGGCGGGGGCTATTTTTCGACCGGGATACAATCGGTACATTAAAGTGAAAGGTCCCAAATGTGCATAGAAAGCGTTTTTAGTAACAAACGCGACGCGGCAAATACTAAATCCTCAAATACCGCTCGTTCCACAGACAATCGCAAAAAATCACGCGCCCGCCGTTGATCGTAACATCTTTAATATCCGGAACTTGATTGTGTCCGACAATTTGCGTGAAGCCCTGCAACGGCTCGTAAAGTTCGCGCACGCCTGCCATAAAAATGCCGCCAACGGTATCGGTGTATCTGTCGCCGACTTGCCGCAGGGCGTTGCGTTGCCGACGGTTGGCGGGATTGTTGAGTTGCGCTGCAATGTTGCGATTGACAGAGCCGCCAAAATCTTCCACAAACCATTTATGCACAATGCCCGCGTGCGTAAAAACAATATTATCAATCTGATACGCATTCTGAAATAAAGGCAGATTATC